>CAIRCM010000167.1 GCA_903877125.1 uncultured Acetobacteraceae bacterium
CCTTGCCGTCCTCGCCTTCGCCCAGCTCCTTCTGGATCGCCTTGAGCTGCTCGTTCAGGTAGTACTCGCGCTGCGTCTTCTCCATCTGCTTCTTGACGCGGTTGCGGATCTTTTTCTCGACCTGCAACACGCCCATCTCGGATTCCATGTGGCCGAAGACCTTCTCCAGCCGGTCGCCGACCTTGGCGACCTCCAGAATCTCCTGCTTTTCCGGAATCTTCAGGTTCAGATGGCTCGCCACCGTATCGGCGAGCTTCGACGGCTCCGAAATCTGGTTCAGCGAAACCAGCACCTCCGGCGCGATCTTCTTGTTGAGCTTGATGTACTGCTCGAACTGGGTGACGACGCTGCGCCCCAGGGTTTCGATGTCTTTGCGGTCGGTGCCGGTATCCGGCATCGGCTCGACCATCGCTTCGAAAAACGCCTCGGTCTCCTTGAAGCCGACGATCTTGGCGCGCTTGCCGCCTTCGACCAGCACCTTCACGGTGCCGTCCGGCAGTTTCAGCAGCTGAAGAATCGTGGACACCGTGCCGATGCGATAGATGTCATCGACCGAGGGGTCGTCCTGCGTCGCGTTCTTCTGGGCGACGAGCAGAATCTGCTTGTCTTCCTTCATCACCGCTTCCAGCGCGCGGACGGATTTTTCCCGCCCGACGAACAGCGGCACGATCATGTGCGGGAAGACGACGATGTCGCGCAGCGGCAGCACGGCGAGCAGGTCGCCGCGGCCTGACTTTTCCGGCTTCTCGGGGATCGAACGATCAGTTTCCGTCATAAAAGACCTCCTAAAGGACAGTCGGCGCCCAGAATCCGCCCGATCAGTGGCTCGGATCGCGCCTTCACGGGGTTGTCATGCCCGAGGGTTGGAAGCGCATATCGGCGGCACGATGGCATGGCACAAGACCTTGAAACACGTATTTGTACCCATGTGTCGCTACGCGCTGTGCTCCGCCCGCTCCTTGCCATACATATACAGCGGTGCCGCGCGGGATTCCGCCACTTCGCCGTTGATCACGACCTCCTCGACACCGTCGAGACCCGGCAGATCGTACATGGTGGTCAGTAGAATCTGCTCCATGATCGACCGCAACCCACGCGCACCGGTCTTGCGGGTGATGGCCCGAGCGGCGACGGCTTTGAGGGCGTCTTCGTTGAACGTGAGCTTGACCCCTTCCATCTCGAACAGGCGGGCGTACTGCTTGGTCAACGCGTTCTTCGGCTTGGTCAGAATCTCGACCAGCGCCTTCTCGTCCAGGTCTTCCAGCGTCGCGATCACCGGCAGACGACCGATGAATTCGGGGATGAGACCGAATTTCAGCAGATCCTCCGGTTCGACCTCGCGCAGGATGGTGCCCATGCGGCGTTCGTCGGGGTCGCGCACATCGGCGCCGTAGCCGATTCCCGAACCCTTGCCGCGATTGCCGATGATCCGTTCGAGGCCCGAGAACGCGCCGCCGCAGATGAACAGGATGTTGGTCGTGTCGACCTGCAGGAACTCCTGCTGCGGATGTTTCCGCCCGCCCTGGGGCGGAACCGAGGCGACGGTGCCTTCCATGATCTTCAGCAACGCCTGTTGCACGCCCTCACCCGACACGTCCCGGGTGATCGAGGGATTGTCCGACTTGCGGGAGATTTTATCGACCTCGTCGATGTAGACGATCCCGCGCTGCGCCCGTTCGACATTGTAGTCGGCCGCTTGCAGCAGCTTGAGGATGATGTTCTCGACGTCCTCACCCACGTAACCCGCTTCGGTCAACGTCGTCGCATCGGCCATCGTAAACGGCACGTCCAGAATCCGAGCGAGCGTTTGCGCCAACAGTGTCTTGCCGGAACCGGTGGGGCCCAGCAGCAGAATGTTCGATTTGGCGATCTCGACGTCGTTGTTCTTCGCCCCATGCGCCAACCGCTTGTAGTGATTGTGCACCGCGACGGACAGCACCTTCTTCGCGTGCGACTGGCCGATGACGTAGTCGTCCAGCACCTTGCAGATCTCGCGGGGGGTCGGCACCCCGTCGCGGGATTTCACCATATGGGTCTTGTGCTCTTCACGGATGATATCCATGCAGAGCTCCACGCACTCATCGCAGATGAACACCGTAGGACCGGCGATCAGCTTGCGTACCTCGTGCTGCGACTTGCCGCAGAACGAGCAATAGAGGGTGTTCTTCGAATCGCCGGACTTGCTCATGCGCACTCCTCCCCGGACGTCCGGGGGCACAATGGGGAATACTACCCCTCACTCGCGGCAGGGGACAAGGATGCCGTCGCGCCGATGTTGCGCTTCTGTGAAAGCGCACCGTCGCGAGTCGACCGAGATGCGGGAAACCCGTTGATTTTCCAGGCGATCGTCCGCCCCTGCTGCCAACCCGAAAAAGCCGGCATCAGGGACCGCACGTCGTGGGAATCGCTGGATCAGCCTTTGGCGACATCGTCCGTCGCCGTCGGGCGGTTCTGCACGACCTCGTCGACGATGCCGAATTCCTTCGCTTCCTCGGCCGACATGTAGCTGTCGCGCTCCAACCGGCGTTCGATCGCTTCGATCGGCTGGCCGGTGTGGTGGACGTAGATCTCGTTCAGCCGCTTGCGCAGCGACAAAATCTCGCGCGCCTGGATCTCGATGTCGGTCGCTTGGCCCTGCGCCCCGCCAGAGGGCTGATGCACCATCACGCGCGCGTTCGGCAGTGCATAGCGCTTGCCTTTGGCGCCGGCGCAAAGCAGCAGGCTGCCCATCGACGCGGCCTGCCCGATGCAAACCGTGCTGACCGGGCTGCGGATGTACTGCATCGTGTCGTAGATCGCGAGACCGGCCGACACCACGCCGCCCGGGCTGTTGATGTAGAAGGAGATGTCCTTCGACGGGTTTTCCGATTCGAGGAACAGCAACTGCGCGCAGATCAGCGAGCTGACCTGATCGAACACCGCACCGGTCAGAAAGATGATCCGCTGCTTCAGCAGCAGGGAGTAAATGTCATAGGCGCGTTCGCCGCGGGCGGTCTGCTCGACGACCATCGGCACCAGATTGTTGGCGTAGATTTCCACCGGATCGCGGTCGTACATGATAAGCCCTTTGGCAATTTGGGTTCGCAGCGCCCTGCAACATGGGGGCGGTCCGCGCGGAAGTCACCCCCCGCGCGTGGCCGGCTTCGATTATTCCGTGGCTTCAGAAACGGGCGCATCGGCCGGGGCAGTTGCCTCCTCCGGTTCCTGCGACAGTTCCTCGATGCTCACGATCTCATCGGTGACATTCGCGAGTTCGAGCACGAAATCGACCACTTTGTCCTCGTAGATCGGGCCGCGGATGTTCTCCGCCACCTGAGGATATTTGCGGAACAGTTCCATCATCTGCGCTTCCTGGCCGGGATAGCGCGAGGCTTCCGCCCGGATGGCGCGATTCATCTCCTCGGGGCTGACAGACAGACCGTTGATACGGCCGATGTCGTTCAGCAGCAGGCCAAGACGCACGCGGCGTTCGGCGATCGCACGGTATTCGGCCCGCAACGTGTCGTCGTCCTTGCCCTGATCGCCCGCATCCAGCTTGCCGGCTTCCTTGTCGGCCACGATCCGTTGCCAGATCTGGTCGAATTCCATGTTCGTCATGGTCTCCGGCGTCGGGAAGCTCGCCAGATCGGTCAGCGCGTCCAGCAGCGCGCGCTTCAGCCGCATGCGGGCAATCTGGTCGTACTCGGCCTGCATCCGTTCAGTGATCGCCGTGCGCAGCTCGTCCAACGACTCCAGGCCCATCTTCTGGGCAAGCTCATCGTCGATGGTGGCCGGCACACTCTTGCGCAGCTGCTTCACCGTCACGTCGAAGGTCGCTTCCTTGCCCGCGAGGTGCGCCGCGTTGTACTCGGCCGGGAACGTCACGGTAATCGTCCGCTCCTCCCCCGCCTTGGCGCCCACCAGTTGCTCGGCGAAGCCCGGGATGAAGCCGGTGCCGCCGATATCGACATCGATGTCGCTCGCCGCACCGCCATCGAACGGCACGCCGTCGATCTTGCCCAGGAAGTCGACCGTCAGCACATCGCCATCGATCGCACCCTGGTTGTCGCCGCGCGCAGCCAAATCTTCATCGGTCAGTTCGACCAGATTCCGCTGGCGGGCAGCGAGGTTGGCCACCGCCTCATCGATCTTTTCCGCCGCCACCACGGCCTTCTTGCGGGTCAGGGCGATCGAGCCGAAATCCGGCATCGGGATTTCCGGCAGCACTTCCATCTCGATCTGGAAGGTCAGATCGACGGCGGGCGAGGCCTTGGCCGCGTCAGCGTCCACACCTTCGATCTTCGGCTGCAGCGCCGGGCGCAGGCCGTTGTCTTCCACAACTTTGCGGGTCGCTTCGTTCACCTGCTCATCGGCGATTTCAGCGGCGACCGCGACGCCATAGCGCTGCTTGACCACCGGCATCGGGATCTTGCCCGGCCGGAAACCGGGCAGCCGCAACTGCTTGCCCAGGCTGGTCAGCCGCGCCAGACGACGGCTTTCGATGTCCGCGGCCGGCACGACGATCGCGTATGCGCGCTTCAGCCCGTCGGAAAGAGTCTCGGTAACCTGCATATGCCCGCGAATCCTATGTCACTACGCGCCGGACGGCGGTGGTGCGGGCGAAGGGACTTGAACCCCCACGGCTTGCGCCACCAGAACCTAAATCTGGCGTGTCTACCATTTCACCACGCCCGCGCCGCCAAGGCTGAAAGCGTCCGGGTCCAGACGGATTTCACCATCCCACGACCGCGAACGCGGCGCTTTAGCGCAGGCCGTTGCGCAGGACAAGCGCGATCCGCGCGACCAACTAGCAATCCTCGTCCCGCTCCGTCCGCCGTACCAGGATCTCCCGCTTCCCCGCATGATTGGCCGGAGAGATAATTCCCTCCTTCTCCATCTGCTCGATCAGCTTCGCCGCGCGGTTGTACCCTATGTTTAAGTGACGCTGGATGAACGATGTCGAGGCCTTGCCTTCCCGCGCGATGACCGCCACCGCCTGGTCGAACAGGCCCTTCTCGCCCTCGCTGGCGTCCAGAATGCTTGGCGGGCTGGCGTCGGGATCTGGGGCTTCGGTGACTTCCTCGACATAGGCCGGGCCGCCCTGTTCGCGCAGGAAGGCGACCACTGCCTCGACCTCCGCGTCCGAGACGAAGGGGCCGTGGATGCGGGAAATCCGGCCGGCGCCGGGCATGAACAGCATGTCGCCCATGCCGAGCAGCTGTTCCGCCCCCTGCTCGCCAAGGATGGTGCGGCTGTCGAATTTGCTGATCACCTGGAAGCTGATCCGGGTGGGGAAGTTGGCCTTGATGGTGCCGGTGATCACGTCGACCGACGGGCGCTGCGTCGCCATGATCACGTGGATCCCGGCGGCCCGCGCCATTTGCGCCAGGCGCTGCACGGCTTGCTCGATATCCTTGCCGGCCACCATCATCAAATCGGCCATTTCGTCGACAACGACGACGATGAAGGGCAGCGGCTTCAGCGCCAGCGGCTGTTCCTCGAACACCGGGCTGCCGGTGTCCGGATCGAAGCCCGTCTGCACCTTGCGGGTCACGACCTCGCCCTTGGCACGGGCTTCCAGCACCCGGTCGTTGTAGCCGCCAACACTGCGCACGCCCAACTGCGACATCGCGCGATAGCGACGCTCCATCTCCCGCACCGTCCATTTCAGCGCGATCACTGCCTTGGCCGGTTCGGTCACGACCGGCGACAGCAGATGCGGGATGCCTTCGTAAATCGACAGCTCCAGCATCTTCGGATCGATCAGAATCAGCCGGCACTGCTCGGGCGAGAGGCGGTAGAGCAGCGACAGGATCATCGCGTTCACACCCACCGATTTGCCCGACCCGGTGGTGCCGGCGATCATAAGATGCGGCATCCGCGCGAGGTCGGCGACGATCGAGGTCCCGCCGATGTTCTTGCCCAAAGCCAGCACCAGCTTGCCGGAGGCGTTCTGGACCTCCGGACTGGACAGGATTTCGCTCAGGTAGACGGTTTCGCGGCGGGCGTTCGGGACCTCGATGCCGATCACGTTGCGGCCCGGGACGGTCGCGATCCGGACCGCGACAACCGAAAGACTGCGCGCGACATCGTCGGCCCGCCCGATCACGCGGGCACTGCGGATGCCCGGCGCGGGTTCGAGTTCATAGAGCGTCACCACCGGCCCCGGGCGGATTTCGACGATGCTGCCCTGCACGCCGTAATCGGAGAGGACCGATTCCAGCAGCCGCGCATTGCCTTGCAGCGCTTCCTCGGTCGGACCGGTGATCACACGCGCCGGTGGATCCTTGAGCAGGCTCAGCGGCGGCATCCGCCAATTGGATTCCGATAGCGGCAGATCTTCCTGCACCGGCTTGCGAGCGCCAGACGGCTCCTTGCGCGCGTGCACGATGGGCACGGCGGGCGTGGGCGGAACCGGCGCAGCCATCGGCGGCTGCGGCAGGGGCGGCTGCGGAATCCGCGGCGCTTCGCCGTCCGCATCCTCCCGGGTCCGGCTGCGCGGCGTCGGCGCCGGCCGCGGCACGGCGGGTCGCATGACCGTTGGCGGCGGCGACACCTCGGGCTCCAAAGGCGTGGTGCGATCGACGATGGTCGACAGCCAGGCCGAAGGCGCGACGCGCCGGGACCGACGCGCGAGGGCGCCCGCGGCCTCAATGCCGCCGGTCATGCCCATGCGTGCGGCGGCGGCGGTGAACCGCCCGGCCATCCGCCACTCCCCGCGCGAAAGCCCCAGACTCATGATTGTCAGGCCAGCGGTCATGGCGACGCCGATCGCCCAGACGCACGCTACCCCGACCGGCCCGAACAGCGATTGCCCGGTGCCGATCGCAGACTGCGACAGCAAGGCCCCAATCGCGCCGCCAAGCCCGGATGCCGTGGGCCAGCCCAGATGCTGCGAACCGGGTAGACTGGCGACGACTGCCGCCAGCAGCGGCAGTGCCGCGAGCAGAGACGCCAGACGTCCGGCGAAATGGCCGATCCCGCGATGCGAGCCGATGCGCCAGGCCCAGGTCAGCATGGCCAATCCCACCAGCGCGCCGGCCACACCGAAACCCTGCAACAGCAGATCGGCGACGATCGCACCGCCCAGCCCGGCGAGATTGGCGGCATGCCGGGTGGTTGCGGTGTTCAGCGACGGGTCCAACTGATTGTAGGTCACCAGCGCCACCAACAGCGCGAGTCCCGCCATAGCCAGCAAAATGCCCCCGGCCTCCGCGGACCAGCGACCGATCTGCGCCTTTAACTCGGTGGGGGCGAAGCTGCGCGCCTCCATATTCGGGGATCGGCTGGCCATGTCTCTTCCCTGACGCGAAGCCCAACTTCGGGCGTGCAGTCAAATATAGCTCGGAAGTGCCTGAAAAATAAAGCGGGATTGTGCCAAGTGGCACATGGCCGCGGGGCCCGTCGGGGATTGGTCGCGAAAAAGTGAACACGGCCCGATTTTAGTACCGTATGCAACGAATTATCTGTACCGCCGCATCCCTGGTTTCGAAACGCCTCAGCCCCGGGTTTGAAGCGATGCGATATCCGCTCGATACCATATTCAAACGCCTCATCGTGCATGGCCGTTTGACGGTCCGGTGGCCGGATGGAAGGCTCACGGCCTACGGTGGCCAGCCCGGCCCACGCGCGGCAATCCACCTGACCACCCGGCGCAGCGTCTGGCGTCTGTTGTTGGATCCGGCATTGGCAGCAGGCGAGACCTACATGGACCGGTCAATGGTGCTGGAGGATGGCAGCATCTTCGAACTGCTCGACATTTTCATGACGAACATCGCCGCCAACCGCTCCGGCAATCCTTTGATCCGGCCATGGAATGCCTTCCGCGCACTCCGGCGGCGTGTGGATCAGTACAATCCGATCCCACGGTCGATGACGAACGTGGCGCATCACTATGACCTGCACGGCCGCCTTTACAGCCTGTTCCTCGATCGCGACCGGCAGTATTCGTGCGGCTACTTCCGCACGGGGCAGGAAACGCTCGAAGCCGCACAGGCTGCGAAAAAGCGGCATATCGCGGCCAAGCTGTGTCTGGACCGGCCGGACCTCGAGGTGCTCGATATCGGCTGCGGCTGGGGCGGCATGGCGCTGACCCTCGCGCGCGATTTCGGCGCCCGCGTCACCGGCATCACGTTGTCGCGGGAGCAATTGGCCGAAGCACGCGCCCGCGCCGAGCGGGAAGGGTTGGCCGATCGGGTCACGTTCGAACTGCGCGACTATCGCACGCTGGACCGCACCTTCGATCGCATCGTGTCGGTCGGCATGTTCGAACATGTCGGCGTCAACCATTACCGGACCTTCTTCGACCGCCTCGCCTGCTGCCTCGAGCCCGGCGGGATCGCCCTGATCCACGCCATCGGCCGAGCACATGGGCCCGGCGTCACGAATCCCTGGATCGCGAAATACATCTTCCCCGGCGGCTACTGCCCGGCTTTGTCGGAGGTGATGCCGAACGTGGAAAAAAGCGGCCTGCTCGTCGCCGACATCGAAATTCTGCGGCTGCACTACGCCGAGACCCTGCGTCACTGGCGCTGGCGCTTCGCCGCCAACCGCGACACCATCGCCACGCTGTACGACGACCGGTTCTGCCGGATGTTCGAGTTCTATCTCGCGGCCGCGGAACTAAGCTTCCGGCGGGAGGACCAGATGGTGTTCCAGTTGCAACTTGCGCACCGGATCGACGCCGTTCCAGTGACCCGCGATTATATGCAGCGCATTGAGGATTTGGCCGAACCGTCCCCGATGTCCCCGCTATCCACAGCCTGACAATGCTGTCGTGTGGTGCTCGGCACGCCTAGTCTGGCGATATCATGAACAGTATCGCCGATTCGCCGCTCCTGGGCCTGTCCCAGCGCCTCCCGCCCTCCAACATGCAGGCCGAGCAGGCACTGCTCGGGGCGTTGTTGGCGAATAACCGCGCCTATGAGCGGGTGTCGGAGTTCCTGGCCCCGGAGCATTTCGCCGATCCCATCCACGGCCGCATCTATCAGTCCATCGCCCGCCGGATCGAGGCCGGGCAGTTGGCCGACGCGGTGACGCTGAAGGCGGAATTCGAGCACGCTGGCGTGCTGGAGGAGGTCGGCGGCACCCAGTACCTCGCGCAATTGCTGACCGCGATGGTCGGCATCATCAACGCCGGGGAATACGGGCGGACGATCTACGACGCCTGGCTGCGCCGGCAGTTGATCGACGTGGGCGAAACCGTGGTCAACAACGCCTTCGGTGCCGACGCCGAACTGGACGGCATCCAGCAGATCGAGGCGGCGGAACAATCGCTGTTTCAGCTCGCCACCGAGGGCGGCAGCAACGGCGGGTTCGTCACCTTCGAACGCGCGCTGACCGACGCCATCCTGGGCGCCGAACGGTCGTTCCGCCGCGCTGGCCACGTGTCCGGCCTGACCACGGGGCTGCGCGATCTGGACGCCAAAACCGGCGGCCTGCATCCGTCGGACCTGCTGATCCTCGCCGGCCGTCCTGGTATGGGCAAGACCGCGCTGGCGACCAAAATCGCCTTTGGCGGTGCCAAGGCCTTGCTGGACGAGGCCCGCGCGGCCGATCCGCAAACGCTGCCCCGCGCGCAGGTCGCCCTGTTCTCGCTGGAAATGAGCTGCGAGCAGTTGGCCACCCGTCTCTTGTCCGAGGAGGCGCGCGTGTCCGGCGACCGTATCCGCCGCGGCGATATCGGCCAGAAGGAATTCGACAAGTTCGTGCAGGTCTCGCGGGAGATTTCCGCCCTGCCAATCCAGATCGACGACACCCCGGCGATCACGATGTCCGCTTTGCGCACCCGCTGCCGGCGGCTGAAACGCACCAAGGGCCTCGCACTGGTGGTGGTCGACTACCTCCAGCTCATGCGCCCGTCCGCCGGGACGCGGCCGGAAAACCGGGTGCTGGAAATCAGCCAGATCACCCAAGGTCTGAAAGCGCTGGCCAAGGAATTGTCCGTGCCGGTGATCGCGCTGTCCCAGTTGTCGCGCGCGGTGGAAAGCCGGGAGGACAAGCGGCCGCAATTGTCCGATCTGCGTGAATCCGGCACCATCGAACAGGACGCCGACGCGGTGATGTTCATCTACCGCGACGAATACTATCTGGCGCAGCGGGCGCCGAAGCAGATGGGCTTCGATTCCGAGGACAAATATCAGACGGCCCTGAGCAAATGGCAGGCGGACATGGAACAGGTCCACAACAAGGCCGAGCTGATCCTGGCGAAGAACCGACATGGTCCGACCGGCATGGTGCCGCTGTATTTCGAAGGCGAGTTCACCCGGTTCGGCGACCTCGATCAGGCACATGAGGACTATGTGGGGTGAGCCCGCGCCCGCCGGCGCCACCGGCGTCGTGCATGTCGACCTCTCGGCCATCGTCGCGAACTGGCGGCTGCTGTGCGCCCGCCATCCCGGCGGCCCGGTGGCGGGCGTTCTGAAAGCCGACGGCTACGGCCTCGGCGCTGGCCCGATCGCTCGGGCACTGCACGACGCCGGGTGCCGGCATTTTTTCGTCGCACTGTTGCGGGAAGCGCTGGCGATCCGGTCGGTTGTTCCCGGTGCCATGCTGGCGGTACTGAACGGGCTGGTTCCCGGCAGCGAGGCAGATTACGTCGCGCATGACATCACCCCCGTACTGGGTTCCCTCGCGGAGATCGACGCCTGGGCACCGACCGGGCGGCCGGCGATCCTGCATATCGACACCGGAATGTCGCGTCTGGGTCTCGATGCGGGAGAACTCGCTGTGCTCCAGCAGGACCACGCGCGGCTGGCGGGGATGGGACCGCGTTACGTCATGACCCACCTCGTGTCGTCCGAGGTGACGCATGACCCGCTCAACACGCACCAACGCCAGCGGTTCGAGGCCGCCTGCGCCCTGCTGCCGCCGGCGCCGCGCAGTTTCGCCAATTCGTCGGGCATATTTTTGGGGAGGGCGTTCGGCTCCGACCTCGCGCGCCCCGGCGCGGCACTGTTCGGCATCAACCCGACGCCGGGTCTGCCAAACCCGATGCGCCAAGTGGTCCGACTGATGGGACGGGTGCTGGCGGTGCGCGCAATCCCGGCCGGCGCCGGCGTCGGCTATAACGCGACCTGGACCGCCATGCGTCCCAGTCGCATCGCGACGGTCGGAATTGGCTACGCGGATGGCTGGCAACGCAGATTGTCCGGACGTGCGTTCGCATATTTTGACGGCGTCCCGGTCCCGCTGGTAGGCCGTGTGTCCATGGACCTCACAACCTTCGACGTCACCGACTTGCCGGGTATCGAGCCCGGTGCGTGGCTGGAATTCCTCGGACCGCACCAGACCCAGGACGATGTCGCCGCCCACGCCGGCACCAACGGGTATGAGATACTGACGTCTCTCGCTTTACGGCTGCCACGGGTTTACGAAGCGGCGTGAACGCCATTCTCGACTTTCTGGCCGCCATCGGGCGCGGCACCATCGCGGCCTGCCGCTCGGCGGGCAGCGTCGCGGTCTTCGCGGCCGAGGGCCTGTCGCACGTCGTCCGCCCCCCCTACTACGGTCGCCTGTTCGGACGGGCCTTGCTGGATATCGGCTATTTCAGCCTGCCGGTGGTCGCGATGACCGCGATTTTCACCGGCATGGTGCTGGCGTTGCAGTCGTACACCGGGTTCTCCCGCTTCTCGGCGCAGGGCGCGGTCGCCAGTCTTGTGGTGCTGTCGGTGACGCGGGAGTTGGGGCCGGTGCTGGCCGGGCTGATGGTCGCGGGACGGGTGGGCGCGGCCATGGCGGCGGAACTGGGCACGATGCGGGTAACGGATCAGATCGACGCGCTGTCGACACTGTCGACCCATCCGATGAAATATCTCGTCGCGCCCCGGCTGCTGGCGGGGATTGTCGCCCTGCCGCTGCTGGTGGTGGTTGCCGATATCCTGGGGGTGATGGGCGGCTTCATCGTGTCCACCCTGAAGCTGGGTTTCAACGTGGGGAACTATCTTTCGAACACGCTCGATTTCGTGCGGACGGACGACGTGGTGTCAGGCCTGGTGAAGGCCGGCGTTTTCGGGTTTCTGATCGCCCTGATGGGATGTTACCAGGGCTACAACAGCAAAGGCGGCGCGCAGGGCGTCGGCGCCGCCACGACCAATGCCGTGGTCAGCGCGTCGATCCTGATCCTCGCCTTCGACTATGTGCTGACCGAGATGTTTTTCGCGCGGTAAGGCCTCACCCGCGCCACACCGACACAAACTGCGCGGCCTCCGGCCGAGCGGCGGGGGACGAACCGCCGACATTGGTGCCGATGTAGAGGAAGCCCATGATCTCATCGTCAGGTGTCAGGCCGAAGGCGGCCTTCACTTCGGGATCGTAAGCAGCGTCGCCCGTTTTCCACATCGCGCCATAACCCAGCGCGTTGGCGGCCAGCATGATGGTTTGGGTCGCGGCGGCGGCCGAACCGATCTGTTCGAACGGCATGATCTTGTGGGCCTTGTTCACCTTGGCGGCGGCGACGATGATCGTCGGTGCGCGCATCGCCTTGGCGCGTTCGCGGTCCAGCATGTCCTCGGGCGCGTCGGGCATGCGGCGCTTGGCGGACTGTGCCATCAGCTCCCCGAAGGCGGCCCGGCGATCGGACTCGATCACCACGAAATGCCAGGGCCGCAAACGGCCGTGATCGGGTGTGCGCACCGCGCTTTGGAAGATGGCGTCGAGGTCTTTCTGGTTCGGACCAGGGGCGTCCAGCTTGAGGGCCGATTCACGGGTCAGTAGCAGGTCGAGCGCTTCCATGTCTTGTTCTCCTCGATTGCGAGACTACCGCGATCCGGCGGTCGGGACTACCCTTGGGACATGACCGTGACATTCGAACCCTTGCACCGGCATTTCGCGGCCGCCGTCCGCGGTTTCGACATGCGCGATCCTTTGACCTCGTCCGACCTGCGGATGTTCGAGGATGCGATCGACCGTTTCGCCGTGCTGGTCTTCCCCGCGCAGCAGGTGGACGACGCGCAGCAACTGGCGTTCACCGCCAATTTCGGCCCACCGGACATTGGCCGCAAGAAAGCCGTCCGCTCGGCCGACAGCCGTTTACCAGCCGAGATGATCGATCTGTCGAACCTCGACGAGAACGGTTACGTCATCGATCCGCATCACCGCCGTGTCCTGTCGCTTCTCGGCACACGACTCTGGCACACCGACAGTTCGTATCAACGGCCGGCCGCCAAATTCTCGATGTTACGGGCAGTCACCGTTCCGCCTTGGGGCGGGGAGACGGAATTCGCGGATTGCCGAGCAGCGTACGATGCGTTGCCTTCGTATTTGCGGAAGGAGGCGGAGGATCGTTTCGCGGAACATTGGGTGCATCATTCGCGTTCGACCCTGGGGTGGGAGCCAACGGCCGAGGAAATCCGCGGCGCCATGGACCCGGTGCGCTGGCCGCTGGTGCGGGTGCATGCCGGCAGCGGCCGGAAGACGTTGTATATCGGTGCGCATGCCCGCCGGGTGATCGGCATGCCGCTCCCCGCCGGAAGTATTTTGCTGCGTGACTTGCAGGAGCATGCGACGCAGGCGGCATTCGTCTACCGGCACGCGTGGCAGCCGGGCGATCTGGTGCTGTGGGACAACCGCGCGGTGCTGCACCGCGGGTGCCGTTACGATCTGGCCGAAGTGCGCGACATGCGACGGACGACAGTGCTGGATCCGGTCTCGGTGCAGGAGCGGGATTGCGGGGATGATGGGTGAGCGTCCAGCCCATCCGCACCGGCACCGAGCACGACGAACGCGAGGTGCTCGCTGTATCCGCGTCGGCTTCATCGGCGCGGATGAGCAGGTTGGCCGATCCCGGGGCCCCGGCCGCCGATCGACGGCACGACCGGCGAAACCGCGATGGCGCCGCGCGCAATCATCGCGTACAATCGCATCAATGCTGACAGAGGCATTACCATGGGAAGCATCACTATTCGAAACCTGGACGACTCCCTGAAATCCCGCCTGCGCGTGCAGGCCGCCGTCCATGGCCGATCCATGGAGGATGAGGCCCGGGATATTCTACGCTCATCGCTGAATCGGGAAGTTCAAACACCAAAGAAACTTGGCACGGCGATCACAGCCCTGTTCCAACCCTTCGGCGGTTTCGATATGCCGGACGTGCCGCGCGACCCGATGCGCGAACCACCGACGTTCGACGAATGATCCTCCTCGACACCAATGTCGTCTCCGAGTTGATGAAATCGGCGCCCGATCCCACTGTCGTGGCCTGGACAGATGCGATGCCTGGCCCGACGATGTTCATCTCCGCCATCACCCGGGCGGAAATCCTGTACGGCATCGCCCTGGTTCCGGAAGGTAAGCGCCAAGACAGCTTGAAGCGGGCAGCACACACCGCATTCGAGTCATATTTTCGCGGGCGCATCCTGCCCTTTGACGCCGACGCAGCCGACGCGTTCGCATCTTTGGCCGCCGCGCGCCGCCAGGGCGGCCGACCGATCGCACAAGCAGATGCGCAGATCGCCGCCATTGCCCGGTGCCGGGGTGCCGTGCTCGCCACCCGGAACGTGCCGGACTTCAATGGGTGCGGGATTGAGGTGATCAACCCATGGACTGAGGCAAACAAGTGATGACCGATATCGTGGGATGTAAATCCTGATCCTCGCCTCATGCCGCAAATATTTTGACTGTCGCGCTAACCAGCAGACGTCAACAGACTCGATAGATGAAAAATTCATTGCACGCCGTTGGCAGAAGCAGTTGAGGATCATTTCGATCATCGTTATCGTTTCAGTGTGAATTTCGTACCCCTGACGACTGGATGCTTGCGGAAGCCGTTGCAAGTATCGATGCGTTGGCGCGTGAATTCGACAAAAAACGGGAAAATGAGAGAGAATCAACCAACCGGCAATGCCGGCATGTACCTCGTAGCGCGCGAACTATCCTGCCGCGGATGGCAAGTTATGCCTACCGTGCGCAACGCTTGGGGTTTCCTTGGACAGACTTCGCTCTCCCTGGCGGATTATTACGGAGAACGCGAACACCGCATCGCCGATTTGCTACGTTTTGACGCTGGCCGAGGTAAAAGCGGCCGCACATCGGGGAGTGAGTGCAGGCGGCGCGGCATCGTACTGGCTACAGCCCCAATCTTACGTGCTGGATGACCATAGGGAAAATTGGGAGCGCCTAGGCAGCCCCGGTGCCGCCAATGGCGGCTAAATCCAAACGACCTCACGATGCACTCCGGCCCCAAGGCTGGCGCCCACCCGCCCTGTCGCGCCATACTCTCCCGCATGATTCCGATCTCAATCCTCGACCTCGCCCCCATCCCCGAAGGCAGCGACGCCGGCGTTGCCCTGCGTAACTCTCTCGATCTCGCGCAGCACGCCGAGCGGCTGGGCTACCGGCGCTACTGGATGGCCGAACACCATAACCTGCCGGGAATCGCCAGCGCGGCGACGGCGGTGGCCTTGGCGCATGTGGCGGCTGGTACCAAGACCATCACCATCGGCGCCGGCGGTGTCATGCTGCCCAACCATGCGCCGCTGATCATCGCCGAGCAGTTCGGGACCCTGGCGGCGTTGCACCCGGGGCGGGTGGAGCTGGCGCTTGGGCGGGCGCCCGGATCGGACCAGATCACCGCTCGGGCCATGCGCCGCACGCTCAGCGGCGGGGACGATTTCCCCAACGATGTCGTGGAGCTGATGCACTACTTCCAACCGCCCGAACCGAATCAGGCGGTGGTGGCGGTGCCCGGCGCCGGGCTGAACGTGCCGATCTGGATTCTTGGCTCATCGACATACGGCGCGCAGCTCGCCGCGATGCTTGGGCTGCCTTATGGCTTCGCGTCGCATTTCGCGCCGGGGATGATGATGGATGCGATCGCGATCTATCGGCAGCGGTTCCGGCCCTCGGCGCAGCTCGACAAACCCCACGTCATGCTTGGCCTGAATCTCGTTGCCGCCGACACGGATGAGGAGGCACGGTTTCTGTTCACCTCCACACAACAATCCTTCCTCAACATCCGCCGCGGCCGCCCGGCGAAACTCCCTGCTCCGGTTGAGGGCTTGCGGATCGATGCGTATGGGCAGGCAATGCTGGACGATGCGCTGGCCTGCGCGATTCACGGCGGCCCGGACAAGGTGCGCCGCGAACTCGCCGCATTTGCCGAACGCACCGGTGCCGATGCATTCATGGTGACGTCCAATATTCATGAGCACGCGAAGCGAAAGCGATCTTTCGAGATTCTGGCCGAACTCCAGGGCCATGCGAACAACGGCACAACGCCCCAATTCGCCGGATAAATCCATGCCGCCACGCTTTACCCCCCTCGCCGCCTCCCTCCCCTCGATCGTGCCCTTCGTCGGCCCCGAAGCGCAGGAGCGTGCACGCGGCGGCGTCTTCAAAGCTCGGATTGGCGCCAATGAGAGTGTCTTCGGCCCGTCCCCGAAGGCCATCGCCGCCATGCAGCAGGCGGCCGCCGACTGCTGGATGTATTGCGACCCGGAGAACCACGACCTGAAAGCCGCGCTGGCCCAGGCGTTGGGCGTGTCGTTCGACAATGTCGTGGTCGGCGAGGGAATCGACTCCCTGTTCGGCTATACCGTCCGCCTGTTTGCCGAACCTGGGGACGCCATCGTGTCCTCCTTCGGCGCTTACCCGACCTTCAACTTCCACGTCGCCGGGTTCGGGGCCAAGCTGGTGACCGTCCCTTATGTCGATGACAGGGAGGATCCGGCGTCGCTGATCGCCGCCATACGCCGCGAGCGGCCGAAGCTGGTATATTTCGCCAACCCCGATAATCCGATGGGCAGTGCGTGGCCGGCCGATGCCGTGCAGGCGTTCATCGATGCCGTGCCGGACGAGACCGTGCTGGTGCTGGACGAGGCCTATATCGAGTTCGCACCCGCCGGGACCGCGCCGCCGCTGGACGTGTCCCGCCCCAACATCATCCGCTACCGCACGTTCTCCAAAGCATACGGCATGGCCGGCGCCCGCGTTGCCTACGCGATCGCCGAGGGCAGTCTCGCGAAAGCCTTCGACAAGGTGCGCAACCATTTTTCGGTGAACCGGATCGCCCAGGCAGGCGCCTTGGCCGCGCTGGCGGACCAGGCCTATCTGGCGCAGGTCCGCGACAAGGTTGCCCATGCCATCGCCACGATCGGCGGCATCGCCCGAGCAAACGGACTGACACCATTGCCAACGGCTACCAATTTCGTGGCGATCGACTGCGGCCGCGACGGTGTCTACGCCAAACGCGTGCTGGACGGGCTGATCGCGCGAGGCATTTTCGTGCGCATGCCCGGCGTGGCGCCGCTCAACCGCTGCATCCGGGTCTCCGCCGGGACGGAGAGCCAGTTGGCCGCGTTTGCCGAAGCGCTGCCAGAGGCCTTGGCGGACGCTGCCTGATCAAACCGGCCCGCACGGCGCGCGCACCGCGCCGGGCACGAACATCCGCGCAAGAACATTCGGCAGCAGGCTGAGCTGTTGCTCCGCCAGGATGGCGGGGCGTCGGTCAAATAGAGGCGGGCTTTCTCGGCGTCGGTCAGCCGCGCCTGAATACGCTTGCAGGCGCGCTCGATCACGGCCTGCCAGTCCGGCGCTTCCAGATTCAGCAGAGCCGCCGTCGCCCCCTCCCGAGCGACGAGGGCATGGCGGCCGTCGTCGCTGCCGAAGATGGCCGTGCCGTTTTGGCCGAACATGAAGACGACGGGCCTGGGCCCTGGGCGCGGGAATTCCATCGTTTTCAGCGGCAGCAGCGTCGCGGCATCCCACACCATCGCGACACCCTGCCCTAGCAGCGGCCCCGGGGCCTGGAGCACGCCGACCAACCGGTTCGGTCCGGCTGCCGCCACGGCATCGGTGAGAACGGGCGTTCCGGATGCGGTCGCGAGCGGCACCGGAACGGCGCCTTCTGTAGGTTCGAGGACGAACGCGTGCCCGTCGGTCAGGCGCAGGAGCAATCGTTGCCGACCCGTTGGTCCGAAAAACGCGATTGAGGCGACATCGGCGATTTCCTTGCCGATGCGCTGTTCACGCCCGCTGTCGAGATCGACCAGATGCAGCGTATTATCTGCCAGCCACAAAACCAGCCAGCGGCCGGAGTCATCCAGCGCGCCAATGCGCGGAATCTGGCCGAGGGTGGACGAGCGTTGCGGCGGCGCGGAATCGGTGGGGTCAAGCCAGTGGACGACTGTATTTTGTGCATAGGCCAGGCGCTTGCCGTTGTGGGCGACCCAAAGCAGGGAACTGGTTTTCAGCAACGACAAATCCAAGCCATCGCCAACCACACGGTCCGCCACTTCCCGGCCCGCGCCGGGCAACGGCAAGAGCTGACTGGTGGGGATGCCCTCCAGCACCAACAGGGACAGTATACCATCGGCCGCCGGCCAGTCCGTCGCTGGACCCGGAAGCGCAACTCGCTTGGGTAAAGTCAGCTCAGGCAACGCGAACAGGACCGCTGCGTCATGACCCACCGCGAGTGCCCGTTTCCCGGCGTCATCGACGAAAATCCCGGTCAGCATACCGCATGCGCAATCGTCCGACTTCTTCACGACATTCGTCGCGATATCGATGACAGAGATCCGGCCGGACTCCGCGCCCGTCACAAGCCAGCGCCCGCCAGGCACGAAACCGGCAGACTTGATAGGTGTCGGTCGCGTTTCCATGGGGAGTGTCGTCACCCCAGGCACGGATCGGGTTTCGAGCACTCGCACGACTGTCTCAGCCGGAGACGCCATCGCGATATAGGCCCCGTCCGACGACACGTCGGCTATCGCCATCATTGTGCTGGCGAACTGGCTCAAGTGCGCCGCCGCACCCGCTTTCCACACCGCCACGTTGTTAAGACTCGCCAATCCGGCACCGGGCATCGTGGTCAGCAGTGTCTGGCCGTCGCCCGTCACCGCCAGGATCGCACCCGCGATGTGTGGGCCTGATACCGGCTGCCAGTTTTCCGTGGATATGGCCAACGTCGAATCGTTGTCGCGGCCAACCAACAAGGTATTACCCGCGAAGACGGCTGAACGGACGCTTCGGTCCGCCAAATGCCAGATGGGTTCCGCCTTGCCGCCAGCGATATCGAGCACCGCGACACCCCAGAAACCGCGCACCGCGAGATATCGATCGGTCGAGTCAAATTCAAAGCCGGTAATCGCCCCCCCTAACGGGATGCTGCGCAGACGTACGCCATGATCCGCGAGGTTGACGACCGTGGCCGTGCCGTTGCTGGACATTTCCTGAACCGCAATGAATTTTCCAGTGTTTCCGAACCGCACGAGATCCGCCCCCTCTGATTCCGGGGGCATCAGGCGCCGCGACCCGAGGGTCAGGACCTCGGTAACTCTGTCCCGCAACACAACATCGCCACTACCGGCCCGGCGACCGATCACCAGTGGATCGCCTGCCGGCAGATCGCGGCAATCCGGGCGGGCATCGGTTGGACCAGTATCCAGCAGGCAATAGTGGCGGTCTCGCGCGATAATCAGCACCGCGTCGTCGGCCGCAACGGTATCGATGGCGGCCACGCCATCTCCGAACCCGGTCCAGTGTCCAGTAAGCTTGAGCTCCGTCAGATCGAACCGGTCGATCGAGCCGTCGGGGCGAGCGAACAGAACCGCGTTGCCGGCGTGGTTGATCGCTCCCGCGGTGAACGGGGCGCCGTCCAGGTCCTTACGCGCCAGTTTCCGGTCCTCCCGCCACGCCCAGGATTCGAGCGCACCGCTGGTCAGGGCGAGCATCAGAACCGCCCCATCGGACGACAGCAGCGCACCGCGCACGAGTTCCCCGGGTGCCTGCGCGTTCGGCGGCCGGTCGAACGTGTGTACAATCGCCATAGGATTACGAGCCACCCAACGGCCGTTCGGCTCGACCGTCAGCAAGGTGTCGCCGGCATAAAACAAGCCGACAATGCGATGCCCGCCTGAATCGCCGCCGCCTAACCGGGCCCCGGTCGTTGCGCTATAAAAAATTACCCTGTCGGTGCCGTCCGCGCTGACGGCGAGGGTCGTACCATCCCCTGATAGTGCGATCCGCACCTTATCCAGCCCCGGAAGGCCCGATGGGTCGCCTGCCGCCTCCAACATGCCGATGCGCGCGATATGCCGCCCCAGCTTCATCGCGATCAGACTGCCATCCAAGCAGGAAAGCAGGCCGATACCCGATGCCCGATCCATTCTGGAGGCTGCGGTCATCCCGCGGCACGGTTCGGTTGCGACATCCAGAATGCCGCCCGTGTCCGGATCGAACGCCACGAGCATATCGCCCGCCGCGGCGGACACCTCAGCAACAATCGCGCGGTCGCCGGTGAGCACCGCCTTCCGCACCCGCCCGGCCCGTGCCGCCGTGGCGGGAAGCCAAAGCGGGACCGGCGGTTCGACCGAACGATCGGGGCGATACAGCAACATGGGCGCGTGCGGCTCTCGCACGCTTAGCGCGACGGTCCGGCCGTCGCCGGCAATATCGGCGGTGAGAATCCCTTGCGGAAAGTGCCAGTTGCCAACGACAGAACCGGAGCCGACATCGTACACCCCGACTGTCGATGGGCCCAGGCCAGAGGTCGCCAGCAGCCTCAGCGCGTTACCAGCAAACCGCAACGTTTGCACCGGCTCCGGCGGATGCACCTCAATGTCGGCGTGATCGGTCCACTGGTCGAGCGCCAGAGCAAGCTGCGCCGCGACTTGCGGTACGAACGGGCGATCTTCGTGGGCAACGTCCCGCGGCAGCACCGTCAGCAACGCCGGCACCGCGACCTTCGGCGGCTCGTTCTGGACCTTTTCCAGCACCGCCAGCGACTGGGCGCGCTGGGCGGCGCGGAGATGTTCCCGCGACACCTGCGACCCGAACCAGGACAGCACCCCGCCGGCGACGGCTGTCAGCGCCAGCAGGACCATGCTCGCGGCGATCGTCTGGGTCACCCGCGCGCGGTGGCGGGCAGCCTCCAGCTCCCGCTGACGGAGCTGGTCGTAGCCCACGCCCAACAGGCCGGCGATCAGCTTCAGCAACGCATTCGCGGGACCGTCGCCGAGATCCCGGGCATCCGCCGCCAGCGGTTCGGTGGGTTCGGGCCCAAGCGTGCCGTCCGGTGTCAGACGAAACCGCAGCGCCGGCGGGAAACATTCGCGCTCCGGGTTCGTCGATCCCGTGGCGTTCGGTTCGCCGTCGACGATGATGGCCAGGATGCGATCGGCGCGGCCCATGCGCTTGAACGCCAGGACTTCCTCGTTCACCCAATGCGAACGGGCGGCAGCGGGCGAGCAGACCACGACCAGGAATGCCGACGCCTCCAACGCCGCCTGCAATTGCGCCCCGAGGTCGGCGGAACTGGCGAGTTCCTCTCGATCGCGGAACACCGGAAAGATCCGTTGCGGCACAGGCCCGTCGATGCCAGGCTGACCGCGAAGCGGGCGCGGAACGCGATATCGTTCCAATGACCGATGAACCCATTCCCCTTTGACACTGTCCGCTCGGCTGTAGCTGACGAAGGCGGCATAGCGGGCCATAGGCTGGCATCCTCCCATTTGCGGGCACGGTGTCATTGCCTATTCCGCATGTCAAGCGATTGCGCAACGTTCGGTCGGGACATTTGCCAATCCGGGCGCAACCCGGCAAAACCGGACCAACCCAAGCGGGAGCGAAATGCATGAACTGGAAGCTGGTCGGGACGCTTACGGCGGCCCTGTTGACCTCGGTCGCGGCGCGAGCCGCGACGACGTGGGAAGCGTACGTCTACAACCCCGTCGCGACGCAGCCGTCGGTCGCGGCGGTGATCCGCTTCGCCGATGAAGTGAAGGCGAAAACCAACGGGGAACTGCAGGTGAACCTGCACCTCGGCGGCAGTCTGCCGATCAAGGCCGACGGCATTACCGCGGCGGTGGGCGACAATGTCGTCCAGTTCGGCGACGATGGGTTCGCAACCGGGACCATCCCGATCACCGGTCTGCTCCGCCTGCCTTTGCTGCTGCAAAGCTATGACGACCTGGCAAAGGCGATGGATATAATGCGCCCGAACCTCGAAGCCGCCTATGCCAAGCGCGGCATCGTGATGCTTGGGCAATATACCTATCCGTTCCAGGTGATCTGGGGGAAAAAGAAGATTACCACGCTGGCCGACATCAAGGGGCTGAAGCTTCGGGTGACGTCCGTCGAACAGGGCGAATTCATCCGCCGCTTCGGCGGTATTCCGCTGACCCTGGGAAGCCCCGATGTCGCCGCCGCCTTGGATCGCGGCGTGGTGGAGGGCGCGCTGACCGCGAGCTCCGGCGGCGGCTTGGTGTGGCACGATCTGCTGAAATATCGCTTCGGCTACCCGACATCCTACGTGAACTCGACCTTTATCGTGAACAAGGAGGCCTTCGACGCCCTGTCCCCGGCCAATCAGAAGATCGTCCGGGAAGCCGGTGCCGAGCAGTCGGCCTGGGCGATCCAGGAGATGCAGCGGGTGGAAGACGATGTGACCGCCCAGTTCCAGAAACAGGGCATGATCGTCACCCCAGCGACCGCCGAGGAGATCAAGGAAGGCACCGACAAGATGCGCCCATACTGGGACGAATGGGCGAAGGCCAAGGGACCTGAGGCCGCCGCCCTGCTTGCCAAAATCCGGGCCGCGGTCAACCGCTGATGCTGGAGGACCACGAGGCAGCGTTTCATCCGAAACCGACTTGGCTGGAAAAGGGCTGCATGGTCATCTGCGAGATCGGCATCGTCGCCATCGCGCTGATCGTCATCACGGAAGTCATCACCCGCAATCTCTTCGGCTTCTCCTGGGAAGCGTCGGAGGAACTGGGCGGTTACATCATCGTCGGCATCACCTTCCTGTCTTTGCCGGTATGCCAGGTCTATCGCGCCTATCACCATGTGCAGTTCCTGCAGAACCGGCTTTCGCCGCGGATGCGGGCGCTGTCGCATCTGGTGTTCGATCTGCTGTCGCTGGTCTTTTGCGTGGTGCTGATCTGGCAACTGAGCCGTTTCGTCACACAATCCCACCGGTCCGGCGATCAGGCACCGACCTTGCTGTCAACGCCCCTGTGGATCCCTGAAGCAGTCATGCCCATTGGCATGGTCGCGGTGACGGTGTCGCTGCTGCGTTCGGCATGGGGCAACTGGAAACGGTTTCGGGCAGCGGGACGTTAGAACATGGAACTCGCACTCGCGCTGATCGTATCCTTCGGGATTTTCCTGCTGCTGCTCGCCGCCGGCATGGCGGTACCCTTCGCCATTGCCGTGCCGGGGATCATCTACCTGCTGATGCAGCACGGGCTTTCCGCGCTGAAAGGCATCGGGCTGATCACCTGGGGAAGCATGGACAGCTTCACCCTGACCGCCATCCCGCTGTTCGTTCTGATGGCGGAGATGATGCAGCGATCCGGGCTTTCGTTCCGGATCTATCGCGGGCTGGCGAAGATGGTCTCACGGCTGCCCGGCGGGCTCCTGCAGACCAATATCGTCGGATGCGCGCTGTTCGCATCGATCAGCGGGTCCTCGGTCGCGACCGCGGCCTCGATCGGCGGGGTCGCCTTGCCGCAACTGATCGCCCGCAAATATGACCGGCGGCTGTCGGCCGGGTCGCTGGCGGCCGGGGGCACCCTGGGGATTCTGCTGCCCCCGTCGATCGCGATGATCATCTACGGATCGTTCACCGAAACCTCGGTGGCGAAGCTGTTCATGGCCGGCGTCATTCCCGGCATCATGCTGACGCTGATGTTCATGGCCTATATCGCGGTTCGGTCGTTCTGGGGCGGCGCCGTCCCGCGCGAAACCACCGAGGGCGGGCCGTCCCTCCTCGCCGCATTGGGCGATATTCTGCCGTTCGGCCTGCTGATTCTCAGCATCATGGGCAGCATCTACGCCGGCTGGGCAACCCCGACCGAGGCCGCGTCCGGCGGTTGCCTGTTCGCGCTGTTCCTTTGTTTGGTCTGGGGCGACCTCACTTGGCGGCATTTCGTGGATGCGATGCACCGCACGGTGCAGATCTGCGGCAACCTGCTGTTCATCATCTACGCTGCCTACATCTACGCCTACGCCATCGGCGTGGCCGGCGTGGGGGAGGCCGTGACGTCCTGGCTGGTCGGCCTGCATCTGACCCACCTCCAGTTCTTCGGCGCCCGGTTCATTCTCTACACCGTGCTCGGCTGCCTGGTGGAGAGCATCGGCATGATCGTGATCACCGTGCCGCTGCTGTATCCGGTTTTGGGCAACTACGGGATCGACCCGATCTGGTTCGGCGTGATCCTGGTGATGTACGTGGAACTCGGGCAGATTTCCCCGCCGATCGGAATCAATCTGTTCGTGATCCAAAGCATCTGGGATGGCGAGCTGAGCGACGTCGTGATGGGAACGATTCCATTCCATATCATAATGTTCGTGCTGCTGGCCCTGCTGACGATCTTCCCGCAGCTGACGTTGTGGCTGCCGGGGCAGATGAGTTGAGCCCCCGCACGATTATGGTTTCAACCCAAAATAACCGGCTGCGACCCTCGCTTTGAAGATCGCGGCCGATCTTAAAGCGTGATCGCCAAAGGTGGAACCACACGGCGGCGTGAATCACGCGATCAAACAAAGATTCACAGAGCACGATAGGGTCAACTTGACCCTATCGTGCTCTGTGGCATGCCGGTTCCCGAAAGGCGAGCCGCCGGCTCAAACCGGATCCCAGTTGAAACACTTGTCCGACGTATCCAGCGGCATGAAGCTGTTCTTCAACGCCGGCCCGGCGATTTCCGCGATCGATTCAGGCGTCCAACCCTCGGCCCGCTGCATCACCCGGATCGGCCGAGGGGAACTGAACAGATAAATCTCGTGCATGCGGGTGCCAAACACCTGCCCGGTCACGTCCTTCGCCGCATCCGAACACAGATACACCGCCAACGGCGCGTTCTTGTCCGGCGTCATCTTCTTCAGCTTCTCCACCTCCGCCGCCTGTTCGGGGGTCGCGGTGGGGATCGAAGACGTCATCCGGCTCCAGGCCCAAGGCGCCAGACAATTCGACCGCACATTGTAGCACGCCATGTCCAGCGCGATCGATTTCGACAGCGCCGTGATCCCCAGCTTCGCCGCGGCGTAGTTCGCCTGCCCGACATTGCCGATCAGCCCGGATGTCGAGGTGATGTGCACGAACGCCCCGCTTTCCTGCTTGCGGTAATGCTCCGCCGCCGCGCGCGAAACGAAGAAGCAGCCGTTCAGATGCACGGCGATCACCGATAGCCAGTCGTCCTCGGTCATCCGGTGGAAAATCCCGTCGCGCAGGATGCCGGCGTTGTTCACGACCGCGTCGATCCGGCCAAAATGATCCAACGCGGACTGAATGATCTTCTGCGCCGAGCCCCAGCCGGCAACCGATTCGGTGCAGATTTCGGCGGCGCCGCCACGCTGCTCGATCAACGCCTTGGTCTGTTCGGCCGGGGTCGCGGATCCCCCGGAACCGGACAGCGAGGCACCGATATCGGCGACGATCACTTTCGCGCCCTCGGACGCCATCATGAGCGCGATTTCCCGCCCGACACCGCCCCCGACACCGCCCCCGGCACCGGTCACCACCACAACCTTGCCGTCCATCATATTCGCCACGTCGTCATCTCCCTCGATATGCCGGTACCACGGTCAGATCCCCCGCGATCGCCCCAGCCCTCAATACTCCAGCGTATCCAACGCCGCGACGTCCAGCAGACGCTCGATCACTTCCGGCTCCTGCGCGCCGGCGATCGCGTGCCTGCCGCCTACAACGAAGCACGGCACGCCGTTGATCCCCAGCCGGTGGGCCCGCAGATTGTCGGTCTGCACCGCTTCCAGGTCGCCGCTGCCCTGCAGGTAGGCGTGCACGGCAAGCGGTTCGAGCCCGCACGCCGCCGCCACGGCGACCAGAACCCCATGATCCCCGATGTCATGCCCATCGGTGAAATGCGCCGAAAACAGCGCTTCGACCATCGCATCCGCACGGCCGAAGCGCGACGCCAGCCGCACCAACCGGTGGGCGTCGACCGAAGATGGCGTGCGACGAATGCGATCGAAGCGGAAATCGATCCCCTCGGTCCGCCCGACCTCGGTGATCGAGGCATAGAGCCGCCGGGCCCGGTCCTCGCCGCCGAACTTGCGGACGACATAATCGGGACGGGCCATGCCCATGCGCGGCATGTCGGGATTCAGCAGGAACGGGCGCCAGATCAGGTCGAACAACAGATCCGGTCGGCGCCGCAAGGTGCGCATCAACCGTCGCACGCCGAGGTAACACCACGGACACACGAGATCGAGCACGATCTCGATACCAAGCCGAGCCTTCGGGGGGGACAGGACGTTCACCGGGCAATTTTGGCGTGGGCACGCCCGCTTGTCACGCGGTTATCATGTCCTACCCTGTCAGCGTCCCATGACGGAGGAAGCAGCATGAAATTCGGTATCGCCATCCCCACCGACGCCGACTCCTGGCGGCTGGTGCGCCGCGCCGAGGAACTCGGCTTTCATCATGCCTGGTTCTACGACACCCAGATGCTGAGCGCCGACTGCTTCGTCGCGATGGCGGCCTGCGCGATGAAGACGACACGCATCCGTCTGGGCACCGGGGTGCTGATCCCGTCCAACCGCATCGCAGCCGTTGCCGCCAATGCCTTCGCGTCGCTGAACAAGCTCGCCCCCGGCCGGATCGATTTCGGCATCTCCACCGGCTTCACCGGACGGCGCGCGATGGGGCTGGGCGCGGTGAAACTGGCGGACATGGCAGAATATATCCGCGTCGTGCAGGCGCTTTGGCGCGGCGAAACGGTGGCAACCGAGGTCGAGGGCAAGGTCCGCCCAATCGCCTTCCTCAACCCCGACCTCGGCCTGATCAACACGACCGATCCCATGCCCCTCTACATCGCCGCCTCCGGCCCGCGTGCCCGAGCGCTGACCGCTCGGCTTGGCGCGGGGTGGATCGATGGTGCGGCGTCGGTCGAACGTGCCATTGCCGCTTTGGCCACGATGCGCACCGCCTGGGCGGCAGCGGGCCGCGCCGAAGAAGATGTGAACGCGGTGGCCTGGGCCGGCGGCGCCGTGTTGGCGGACGGGGAGCCGGCCGACAGCCCGCGCGCGATCGCCCAGGCTGGCCCGCGGACGATGACGTTGCTGCACCGGGCGGCCGACGCCGCGCTGGGCGGCTACCCCGATCCCGGCCTGCCGCCAATGTTCGCCGAGGCGGCTGCGGGCTACGTCGCCCATGCCCGCACCTTTCGCCCCGAGGGCGCGCATTATCTGCAAAACCACCGGGGCCACCTGATGTTCGTGCGGCCGGACGAACGGCCATTTCTGACCGCCGAGATGATCCGCCACGCGACCTGGACCGCGACGCTGCCGGAACTCATTGCTCGGGTGGGCGCGTTGCGGGACGCCGGGTTCCGCCAGATCGTGTTTTCGATTCTGCCGGGGCAGGAACACGCGGTCGAGGATTGGGGGCGCGTCGGCGCGGCGTTCGGGTGAAGGCGGCGGCGGCCCCACGCTAACAACCGGCGCACCGTTCAGTCCCCTGCCCGCCGTCAGACGCGACGCCGCATTGACGTTTCCGTATTTTTACGTTAGATATAATGACTATTGAAAGGACTCAATCATATGATCGACCCCATTTTCGGCATCGACACCCTTATCATCCCCGCCGTCCTCGTGCCGGCGGGCGATCAGGACGCAGCGCAGGCAGCCATGTCGGAGGTCGGCGCCGACGCCGTGCGCCTGCCCGCCATCCTCGTACCGCCCGGCACCAGCCCGCCCGGCGGCGACTATGTGATGATCGGCACGGTCGTCAGCGGGGCATCGGATACCGACGCCGAAACCCCACCCGCCCCCTCCCCCGCCACCGACGATGGCCCCACCCCGCCACCACCGCTCCACGCTCCCGCCCCTGCCCCCGCCAATGCGCAGGCACGCGACCCGATCGCCGCCGGCACCGCCGCCCGGCGTGCCATGGGACCGGCCACGACAGGGCGGGCTTTGGCGAAACCGGCCAAACCCGGTTAAACTTTCCCCGACACGCCACCGGGGGAAACACATGGTCACCAACATCAAACGTCTGGTCTATTTCGAGGAATTCATGGGCCCGGCCGCGGCCGAAATCCTCAACGCGCATCCGGAAATCGAGCTGGTCCGGCTCGAATACGCCTCCCCCGTCGAGGAAAACTGGCAGGAAATGAGCCGCACCCTCGGCTACCAGACCCAGTCCCGGGTCGAGCTGCGGGAGCCCTGGTTCGCCAACGCCAACATGATCGCCCGCTGCCCGAATCTGCTCGCGGTCAGCTCCACCGGCGCCGGCTACGACATGGTGGACGTCGACGACTGCACCAAGGCCGGTGTCATCGTCTGCAACCAGTCCGGCACCAACAAGGAAGGCGTGGCGGAGCACGCGCTGGGCCTGATGCTGGCGCTGTCGAAGAAGATTTCAACGTCCGACCGCGCCATGCGTACCGTGCCCGATCTTGTGCGGCGCAACTACCAGGGCAACGATATCAAGGGCAAAACCCTGGGTATCGTCGGCATCGGCAACATCGGCACCCGCCTGTCCGAAATCTGCCGGCTGGCCTTCGGCATGACCATCCTCGCCTACGACCCCTATCTGACCCGGGATCAGGTGGCGGCCCGCGGCGCGACCCAGGTCGGGCTGATCGAGCTGATGCAGAAATCCGACTACGTCTCCGTCCACTGCCCGCGCACAAAAGAAAGCTACGGCATGCTCGGGGCCGCCGAATTCGCCGCCATGCAGCCGCATGCCTACTTCATCAACACCGCCCGCGGCGGCATCCATGACGAAGCCGCTTTGGCCGAGGCACTGACCAAGGGCCAACTCGCCGGCGCCGGTCTGGACGTCTTCCTGCAGGAACCGCCGCCGCTCGATCATCCGCTGCTGGCGATGGACAAGGTGATCGTGTCCCCGCACAACGCGGGCCTGACTGACGAATCCATCCTCGAAATGGTGACCGCGACGGCACACCAGTGGATCGGCATTTTCCAGGGACGGGTGCCGCCCCGGATCGTCAACCCCGAAGCCTGGCCGCTCTATTCCAAACGCTTCGCCGAGATCGTCGGCCACGCCCCGGATCCGATGCCATGACCGCCCTCGGCCTGCTGCTGGCGACGATGGAACCGCCGCCGGCGATGGAGGAGGAATACCAGGACTGGTACGACACCGAACATTTCCCGGAACGGCGGGATTGCGAGGGATTCCTGACCGCCGGTCGCTACATCTGCCTGGAGGGCTGGCCGAAATACCTGGCGTTGTACGACCTCGCGGACACCGACGTCTTGCAGGGGGAGGCTTATGCCGCCATCGCGGTGCGCAAATACTCGCCCTGGACGCACCGGATCATGGCCAAGGTCTGGGGCCAGTATCGCGCCGACGCGCGCCAAGTCTATCCCGGCAGCGCGCGCATGGGCGATAACGGGCCGGCGGCTCGGGTCGTGTTCTGGCGGTTCAAGGGAGCGCCGGTATCCGCGCAGGCCGCCATCGTGGCGGGATTGACCGCGCTGTATGGTGGGAAAGCGGAAACGGCGCAGTTCAGGCTGTTTTTCGCTCGTCAGCCCGACGGGTCCAGCGACTTCATCGCCCTGGCGGAGCTGCGCACGCCCCGCCTGGGCGAAACCGGTTCGGTCGGTGCCTTTGGGGAGGCGGCGCGCTACATCGATCTGGTGAACGTCTACGTCCCGTATTCCCGCCGGTCGGAGGGCTCGTTTCCGGCGAAAGCCTGACCGAGCAATCCGAACCGGCCGGATATCGCTATTCGGGGACCGTCTGCGGCCAGGCATTGATGGCCATCGCGGTTCCCACGGCGTTGTCCGCGTATGCCCCGATATAGTCGATCAGCAGGATATTCGGCTTTTTGTCCGATTTGATGACATTATTGAGCATCCAGTTACCCATTTGACCGGAGAGCGCACCGTCGGCCCGCTCCGCCAGTTCGGAAATGCAAGGACTTCCCAATATCTGGTCGCCCAGTTGCATCGTCAGGGTCCAGGACAGCAGAAACGACTGTTTCGCGTTGACGGTATAATTGACGAATTTCGACTTCTGATCGGCGATCATGCTGTTCAGGTCATCGGAATTGGCATACTGGTCAAATACCACCATGTTCGGCGTCGTACCCGAAGGTGGGTTGGTCATGTAATCCCGATACCCGAAAATCCCGGCCCCCGTGTTTACCTGCGCGGCCGGAAAATCGCCCGACTTCTGCTGCCCCAGGTCGAAAACCGCCAGTACGCGGTTGCCGTTACCGCTCAGGTTCGACATTTTCTGCTGGTTCAGGTTCACCGTGCTGTTGGTATTCGTTACCAGATATGGTCCGAGGATGTTGGTCACGTCGTTGACCAGGGTGGTGAACGTCGAACTGGACATCGGGGAATAGGACCAGACCGGCGGAAGAGTCATACCGCCCGGTCCCACCGGCGGCGGTATCTGCGGCAGATAAAGGCTGCCGAAATGAGAGAATTTCAGAATGACCAGCTCATTCTTGCCCGCCGATTGCGCCATGAAGGTCGCGACATCGTTGAGCGCGCTCGTCAGCAACTGTCCCGCGCTGCCGAACACCCCAAGAACCGGAACGTTGGAATAATGGCACAGGTAGAATCCGGACTGTCCCGTCTGATAATTGTGCCAGGTGCACGGGCGCAGATCGAGATACCGCGCACCTCGGTTGAGCTGGTCCAGAACGCGGTATTTCTGCGTCTGGGTGTTGCAGGCATCGCTGCCGGCTGTCGAATGGGCGATCGTGCCCATCCCGGCATCGTGCGTTCCGGGCATGCAGATCGACGACAGTGCCTTGTCGGACAGCATCGTCCAGTTCGCCGTCATCCAGGTGGACGCCTCACCGCCGAATGCCATGGCGGCTTTCACTGTGTTGCCAAGGGTCGCGGCCTGCTCATCGGTCAGGTTGCCCTGCTTGATGGCATTGAAATAGGTCTGCGCTTCGTCGCTCTGGAACAGCTTCGAAAGATCCACCATGGCGAAGGCCATGGCCATGCCGTCGCTGGTGATCTCGCCGATCTGATAGGGCGGCGCCTGATGCGATTGCGGCGCGTCGGTCTGCACGTCGGTGATGGCGTGCCAGGCGATCGATCCGACGTCGGCCGCCGGAATCGTGCCGGTCCCGCAGATTGCCACCACGCAGTAGGTCGGCGCCGTCCCACCCAAAGAACGAACCGACAGCCAGTGCCCCGAATGATCGTCCGAAGTGGCATAGACATCGATCACTTTCGAAACCGTTCCCGAACCGAACGTATAATTCTGCTCCGCGCCGTCGTCCTCGTCGTAGCTGCCGGTATAGAACTGAACGTCGACCCTGTCGTCGCGCCAGCGGGAACATTCGAAAACGCCCAGGTGGTCATCTGATACGGCTTGCTGCTGGACGTGGTGTTCAGATCCTGATCAGTGAGATTGGTGATATAAAGCGTGCATAGATCCGGCATCCCGAGGCTCCGTCATTGCTGAGCGGCAATCGCGACATACCCCATCGGATATCGGTCGTTGCCACATACGACAAAGATACCGAACAGATATAATGGCGTCAACGCCCCGAGTCCCGCCCCTGAAAGCGTCAGGCCGCGCCCAGTTTCATCATCCCCAGCACCGCCCGCCCCAAAATCCCGTACGGACCCATCAACGTCTCCGGCAGATCGAAATGCCCATAGTTTTCGGCAACGATCAGCCCCGAACCCTTCACCGCGCCGGCGAACGCCCGGGCCTGCCTTTGGAACTCCGGCGTCTCATCGGTGCCATGCGCCACCACCAGCGGCGCCCGGATATTGCCCAGATGGCGCATCGGACTCAGCGCCTCCACCATCGCGTCGTCGAATTTGACATAGGCGCTCCGCTGGGACAGCCGCACCGGTGCCAGATCGTAAATTCCGCTGATGCAGAACCCGCCCTGATTACGTCCGCGGGCAGTCCGAAGTCCTTGTGCCAATCCGTGGTCAGCGCCACCGCCGCCAGATGCCCGCCCGAGGACTGCCCGCCCACGTAAATCCGCGAGCGGTCGCCGCCGAAGCGCTGCGCATTGGCATGGACCCAGGCAATCGCCCGCCGAATTTGCTCGGCCATCGGCATCAGACTGCCGCCGACATCCTGGACCGCGGCGAAGTCCGGCACCACGTAATGCGCCCCGGCATGGACGAACAGCTCCGCCGGAAACGCCATGTCGGACGCCCGAACGGCCCGCCACGCACCGCCATGGATCATAATAAAGACCGGCGCGTTCGCACGTTTCGTCGGGAAGACGTCCAGCGCCTCGATCGCCGTCGGACCGTAGCTGAACCGCTTCGGCGCCCCCAGCCGCGCCCGCGTCAAGGCGCTGTTGCTGGCCCAGCGCTTCAGCGATTGCCGCATGGTCGGGGCATAAACCGCCTGATCGTAGGCGGCATCCAGCTCCGCCTGATCATAGTCCAGGAACACCGCCGGTCCCCTGCTATGGGGCGCCGGCCCAACGAGGCATTCGGCCTTCGCGCCGGAGTGCACCAACACAGAGACCAGACCGCCGCCAGTCGCGATCAAACTCCGTCGCCCTGGCGTTTGCCCCTTGGTTGACAGCATGCAGGCTCCCTTGGCTCCGCGCGGCGATGACCCCCCGTAGCGGATCATGCTGTCCGCATCCAGCCGTATTCCCCTGCCTCCCAAGTACGGCGCGGCAAATCGCCGGGCGAAAATCTTTTCCTTGACATATTTAACATATTGGTTAATTATACGGACATGCACCCCACGGAGGCACCCACAACCCGATCGAACGCAACCGATCCCACCACGGATCGGACCGGGCCCGCCATGCCGGCCCGAACGATCCCGGAAAGCATCGCCGCCCTCCTGCAACTCGTCCGCATTCTGCTCAGACACGGTCGCCGTCTCACCGAAACCGTCGCGACCAAGGGCGAGACACCGCAATTCGCCTCGATCGGTGTGACCTTCGGTACGCACAATCTGCCGAACATCCTCGCCCGGATCGAACGCGGCATCCGCCGCCTCCTCGCGCTCGACGCATACCTTTGCCAGCGCGCCGAAAAGGGCCTGGAAATCCCCTTCGTCAAACCCCGCCAAGCCGCCGCCACCCCGGCCAAGGCGCGAGACGCCGAGGCCCCGGCCGACCCGGCATCGCCCCGCAAGCGCAGCCTCCCCTACAACCCGGACTCCGTTCATATCCCTTCGATGGAGGACCTTCAGGCCGAAGTTCGCCGCGCCCCAATTGGCCGCACAATTGCTCGGATATGCCTCGACCTCGGGGTCGTCCCAGCCTTTTGTACCGGCGAGATGGGCAACGCGCTCCTGCAGGTTCTGGAATATTATGGCGGCAGTCTTGCCAAACTCTTTGCCGTGCGCCGCAAACGGGAAATCGCCTTCCAGAAGGAACGCGATACCCGTCCGGACACCTGGGTGTGGAACTGGCGGGACCTGCGAAAAGAAAGAATGCGCCAGGTACTCGGCTACCTGATCGGCGAAGAACCACCCGACGATCCCGTCCCCTCTCCGACCTGAACCAACCAACATCCGCACGGATGGGGGCGCATCCGCGCGCCCGCGGGGGTGACCGCACCCGGCCACATTCGATAAAGCTGTCGGCACCCTGCCAGGGAGCAGAATTTTGCCGCTGGAACCCGTCGCACCCCGCCCTGTCGTCGTCTTCACCGACCCCTCCATAGCCCCCGAGGCGCGTGCCCGCCTGGCGCCCACGTGCGACATCCGGGTGGCCACGGCCTACGCGCCGGAAGCGGCGATGATCGCCATGGCCCGGGACGCCGACGCGATCCTCGCCCGGCTCGGCCAGATCACCGCGGCGGTGATCGCCGCCGCGCCGCGCCTGCGTATCGTCGCCTGCCATGGCTCCGGGGTGGATTGTGTCGACATCGCCGCGGCCACCGCACACGGCGTCGTCGTCACCAACGCCGGCCCGGCCAATGCCGCCGCCGTCGCCGAATATACCTTCGCGCTGCTGCTGGCACTGGTGCGACGGGTCCCGCAGGCCGATCGCGGCATGCGGCGGGGCAAATGGTGCCGCGAACCGCAGATCGGACAAACGCTGGAGGGCAAGACCCTCGGCCTGATCGGCTTCGGCCAGATCGGCCAACGGGTCGCCCGTATCGCGCTGGGGTTCGGCATGCGCGTCCTCATTGCCGATCCCCGAGCAAACGTGCCGGATGGCATGACGCATGTCCGCTTGGACCGGCTGCTGCGGGAAGCCGATATCGTCACAATCCACGCCCGCCTGACGCCAGACACGTTCGGCTTGGTCGATCCCCGAACCATGCGCCCCGGCAGTATCCTGGTGAACACCGCCCGAGGCGAAATCGTCCGTGAGGATGCCCTGATCGAAGCGTTGCGCGACGGCCATCTCGCCGGGGCAGCGCTGGACACCTACGCAACCGAACCGCTGGCCGCCGGCTCCCCGTTGCGAGCGATGGACCAGGTGCTCCTGTCCCCGCACGTCTCGGCGCAGACCCGCGAGGCCATGGCCGCGATGGGACAGACGGCGGCCGAGGCAATCCTCGACGTGGTGCACGGCAAACGACCGAAATATGTCCGCAATCCCGCTGTTTACGCCAACTGACCGGCTGGCATGCCGCCGGAGCCTTCCAGCGAAACCCGCCGTGGTGTAGACCGCGCCCCACCCGAACCGTCGAGACAGGACATGACCGCCCCTTACACCGCCGCCGCGCTGGAGCCCGAGGTGACCGCGCCGCTCATCATGGCGCTGCCGAAAGGCCGTATCCTCGAGCAATGCGGGGAGGTGATGGCGCGTGCCGGGATCGTGCCGACCCCCGATTACGTGGATGAAAACACGCGCCATATGCGGTTCGCGACCAACGATCCGAACCTGGACGTGGTGCGCGTCCGGTCCTTCGATGTCGCGACATTCGTGGCCTTCGGTGCCGCGCACATCGGCATCTGCGGGTCCGATGTGCTGATGGAGTTCGACTATTCCGAGGTGTACGCGCCGCTCGATCTGCGCATCGCTAAGTGCCGGGTGTGCGTGGCCGAACCGGCAGCGACGGCGGGGAGCGACGATCCGTCTCGCTGGTCGCGCATCCGGGTGGCGAGCAAATACCCCAACATCACCCGCCGGCATTTCGCCAGCCGTGGCGTGCAGGCCGACATCGTCGAACTGAACGGCGCGATGGAACTGGCACCCAGCCTCGGACTTTCGCGGGTGATTGTCGATCTCGTGGACTCCGGCCGGACCCTGAAGGCCAACGGGCTTGTGGTGACGGAAACCATAGCCGAGGTTTCGAGCCGCCTGATCGTCAACCGCACGGCCTTGAAGACTCAGCCCGAGGCAATCGGCGCCCTGATCGAACGCTTCCGTTCGGCGCTGGCAAGCACGCAAGCCTAGGGCAAGGCTGCCGCCATGTGGCAAACCAGCGCCTTGTACGATCAAATCGTCGCCTTCGGCGGGCAGATCTGGCACATCGCGCTGACCCTTGGGATCGCGACCGCGGTCTTCGCACCGCTGGAATATTTCCTCGCCGTTCGTCGGAGCGGGTTCTTCTACCGCGGTTGGCGCATCGATCTCGCCTGGTATTTCCTCAGCGGGTTGACCCTGGGTTTTGTTCTGGGGCCGATCACGGCGACTATTGCCTGGGGCGCGCACGCCGTGCTGCCCACCGCGATGACCGAAGCGGCGAGCGCCCTGCCGCTCTGGGCGCGCATGATCGGCGCGATGATCGTGGGGGAGGTCGGGTTCTACTGGGGCCACCGGTGGACCCATGCGATCCCGTTCCTATGGCAATTCCACGCGGTGCATCACAGCGCCGAGCATGTGGGGTTTCTGGTGAATACGCGGGGCCACCCGGTGGATGTGGCTTTCACCCGGGCCTGTGGGTTGGTGTTGCTTTACGCATTCGGCTTCGCCGACGCGGTGGGTCCCGATCCCACGTTGGTTCCGGCGCTGGTGGTCTTCGTCGGGTCGTTCTGGACGTATTTCATCCATGCAAACGTGAAGGTAAGGCTGGGCTTCCTGGAAGAGGTCATCTCGACCCCGTTCTTTCACCACTGGCACCACACGCGTGAGGATCACAAAGACCACAATTACGCGTCCATGGTCCCCGTGATGGATCGTATTTTCGGCACGATGTACCGGCCGAAGGACTGGCCCACCGAATACGGGACCGCAACGCCAATGCCGGACAGCGTGATCGGACAGTTGCTCCAGCCCTTCGCCCCGCCGCCGGTTGCGGCGTTGACCAAGGTCGATCCGGGCGCCGGCTGACCGGCCTGAGCCTATTGCCCCGCGGGATGTCGGCCCTCCGGCCCGGTGATGTCATAGGTGCGGATAACGGTATCGGCCAACGCCGCATCGACGATCGCGGGGAAGGCTTCACGAATCAAATTCGTGCGAATCTCTTCCCGAACGGCGGCAAAGCTGGGGTTCTGACCATCCCGGTGTTCGCCGACCCGTACGACGAACCAGCCCGCCCCCGTGCGCACCGGCCGCGGCGCGGTCTGGCTTGGCAGCATCGCGAATGCCACCGCGCCGATTTCCGGCGTCAACACACCGCGGGTGCGAAACCCAAGATCGCCACCAGCGGCGGCGGAACTGTCCTTGCTGACCCGGTGCGCGACCGTCGCGAAATCCGCCCCGCCGGCGAGTTCAGCAATGACGGCATTTGCCTCGGCCTCGGTCGGCAACAGGATAATGAACACGTCCGCCTCTTCAGGGCCTGGCTTGCCCCCCAGATCCCGATCGTACCGCTCCAGCAGCTGCCGTTCCGTGATGCCAACCCCGGCCTCCCGCACCAGCACCGCATCCGCCAAGACACTGTCGTAGGCGAGTTGGGCACGCCGTACTACCTGTGGATCCTTGTCCAGACCACGCTTTTGCGCGCGCAGGACCAGGGCCTGGATTTGGATCAGGCGCTTCAGGACGCCGGGATAGACGGTGTCGAACGGTTGCGCGCGTGGCCCAGGTGGGAGATCGCGGACACCGTCGCCGACGTTCCCAAGCGTGATCGTCCGCCCGCCCACGTCGGCGACGACGGTGCTGGCCGCCTTGTCGGCCGCCCCGGCGACGTTGTAGTGCGGCGTTTCGGTGTCGAATTGCGGTTTCGAGAGGTCCATTCCAGTCGCCGGCGACGGGGCCTGAGGCAGATTTTGCGCGACGGCCAGGGTCGATGCCAACAGGCAGGCAAGGGCTGCCAGGGTCGGCGGGAATGCGATTTTCACGATGGGATACCTTCCGATTGGTACCGGGCGGGCGGCACGATGGGACCACGATGTTAGCATGACCCGGGCGCGGATCGGCCAGCGGCTAATTCCGCGATAAATATCATTTGTGACACTTGCCTGTCCCACGGGGCTCCTCCGAATGACGTCGCTTCCATTGGGGCTGGAGTCCTGCTCGGGCAACACGCTCCACTAAAAATTGCGACAGATTTGATTCTTTATTGACGCGCCCAGCCCTTCCCGATAACTGGTGGGGAAAGCAGTTTGTATTGAGAAGGTCATTGTGATGATCGCGCGTCTTCAGGATATGCAGCCGAAGTCCGGGCTCGGGAAACGCATCGGCCGGTTGCTGGGACTCGGCGCGGGACTGGCCATGCTGGCGCTTTGCTGCCCGCAGGACGCAATGGCCGCGACAAACCTGATCACGAACGGCAGTTTCGCTATCACTGGCGGGTCGCAGTCGTTCCAATTCGGCACGTACAACAACTACACACCGACCGGTAACTCCGCCGGCGAGTCGGTGGCCGGCTGGGCCACCACATCCTACGGGTTCATCTTCACGCCGACAGATACCGTCGCCGACAGCACCTATGGGCAGAACAACGTCCAGCTGTACAGCGCGACCACGACTCCCAGCAACTCATTCAACAACGCCAGCCCGACCGGCGGGAACTTCCTCGCCGAGGACTCAGATTACGGCACTTCCGCGATCACCCAAACCGTCAACGGTCTGACGCTTGGCAAATCGTATACCCTGACATTCTCCTGGGCCGGCGCGCAGCAAACCGGATACTCCGGCACTTCGACCGACCTGTGGCAGGTGACGCTGGGTGGAAGCCCGATGCAAAGCACTTCGGTGATCAGTGTCCCGAGCCAGGGTTTCACCGGCTGGCAAACCGCCACCATGACCTTCGTGGCCACAGCGACCGGTAGTGCGACGCTGTCGTTCCTCGCCGTCGGCACACCGCCCAATAACGTGCCGGCCTTCGCGTTGCTCGCCAACGTCTCGCTCGTCGCCGCACCCGAACCAACCGGGCTGGCAGTGCTCGCCGTCGGCATGCTCGGAATGGTGGGACTGGCCCGGCGCCGGCGCCGCCTCGGACTCGGCAACGCCGTCGCGGCCTGAGAAAGCTCTAAACCCGGGTCGACATCGACCAGGCCATGGCGCGCGGCGGTATAACCCGCGCGCCGGTCTCGCCATACCGATCGGCTGGATGAGATCGGGGCAAAGCTCTCGCGACAATCTCGATCACGCGACTTTGCACCGACAGCGCACGTTGAAGCAAAGAACGGTTCTCCCGGGCCAGTTCCCGCAACCGTTTCAACGCAGCCTCCATCGCTGGTCGCTCTTCAGCGGTAACCGCCATTGGCGCCGCCTCGGCCAGCATCGCCAAAGCGCGCCGCTTGTCCGGCAGCACCGCGACGGCAGCGGCCAGATCCAGCGCATCCAAGGCCGTATTTTCCCGCACCAGCGTGTCCGCCAGACTCGACACCGTCTCAAGCAACGCAGCTGTCATCGTCCTTATCTCCCAGTCGAAGGTTGTTTCGCTTCCTGCATGCGCAGTATGGCCGCCATCACAGGCGCGGCGAGGCCGAGGCCACCATGTGCGGCAATATGCTTGCCGAATTCGGCAATCAGCATCGGCTTCCAGGTCTCCTCCCCCGAGCCGCCACCGAACAAACCATGTGCGGTGTCGACCGTATCGAACATCGGCGCGAGCAACTGGCCGATCGCCGTCGCCTCGAAATCCTGGGCGGCTTTCCGGATCGACTCCGTGCCGGCGCCGGGGGGAGGAGCAACTGGCGCGATGTCCATCACCGGATCTCCAAATCGGCGTGCAAGGCACCCTCGGCCTTGATCGCCTGTAGAATGCTGATGAGATCGCGCGGCCCGACCCCCAGCGCGTTCAGGCTGGCCACGAGGTCTCGCAGCGTGGTGCCGGCATCCAGAATGCCAAGCTTGCGATCGTGCTGGTCGTCCACCTGGATATTCGTACGAGGCACCGTCGTCGTGACCCCGTTGGAGCGCGGCGCGGGTTGGCTCACCTCCGGCGTTTCAGTGACGCGGATCGTCAGATTGCCCTGCGCGATGGCGACGGTGCTGATGCGGACATTGGTACCCATCACGATGGTGCCGCTGGCTTCATCGATTACGACCCTGGCCTCGTTATCGGGGATCACCGGCAGATTTTCGATTGCGGCGAGCGTGTCGATCGGATCCTTGCCGCCCAGCACAATCGCGACGGTGCGGGGATCGGTGGCTCTGCTGATCGGTCCTACCGCGCCGTTGATCGCCGCGGCGATGCGCCGGGCGGTCGTCAGGTCGGGGTTACGCAACCCCAGGCGTAGCGTGTTGCCCTTATCGAGCTGGAACGCGACCTCCTTTTCCACCGTCGCGCCATTGGCGATCCCCGCCGAGGTCGGAACGCCCTTCGTCACCGAACTGGCCGCCCCCCGAGCGGCGACCGACGCACTGCTGAGTGGGCCTTGGCCGACGGCGTATACCTCCCCGTCCGCGCCGAGCAGGGGGGTAACCAGCAGGATGCCGCCCATCAGGTTGGACGCGTCGCCCAGCGCGGAGACCGCGATATCGATTCGGCTGCCGCTGCGCGCGAAGGCAGGCAAAGTCGCGGTGACCATCACCGCCGCGACGTTCTTGGTGGACAGTGCGGTCGCCTGATCGCGCGTGTTGACCCCCAGCCGCTCCAGCATGCCGATCAGCGACTCGCGGGTGAAAACGTTGTTGTTGAGCTTGTCGCCGGTGCCATTCAGCCCCACGACCAGGCCGTAGCCGATAAGCTGGTTCTGCCGCACACCCTCCACGTCGACGATATCCTTGATCCGCACCTGCGCCGCGGCGGGCTGCGCGAGCAGCAGCGCGAGGAGGAAAAGGACGAGCGTCGAGCGGTGATTCATGACCGGCGTTAACAGTTTATTAACGGTTGCGGGGTATTCTCCACCTCGCAACAGCAAAGCCCGTGCCAAGCCGCGGCGCCAGGAATTCCGCCAATTTTCTGCCTCGTAACCCGGCAAACTCTGCCGGGCAGTGCAAACAGGAGCATCCATCATGGCCGGCATCGATCGCGTGAGCTTCGGTCGGACACCCCCAATCCGCCGATGGGGCACGCCGACCGCATCGCCTGCCTTCGTACTGCCGGACGATGACATCCGAACCACGAACATTGGCGCACCAATCATGCCCGGTGGCCCCGTCGGCTTGGACGACCGGCCGGCACACGACGACGCACCAGCCCGCGAACAGGCCTCCACCCTTCTGTTCGAACTGGCGGCCTTGCAGCGCTCCATGCTCGGCAACGGGGACCCCGTGGCGATCCTGCACCGGTTGGAGGGAATGCTGGCCGTCGCGCCAGGCACCGCCACGCCGCCGTTACTGGCGCTTCTGGGCGCGGTGCGGTTGCGCGCCAAGGTAGAGCTTGCCCGCCGTACCGCCGCCTAATTCCGATAATCGTTTTATTGCAATCGCTTGCATCCGCGTCTGCGCACTTGGCCTAGCCCGAACACGCCGCTATAAGCTCGCCGTTCACGCCCTGAACTCGCCAGGACGCGAACGGGAACGTGACGAGCAGGACCGACGACGATGATGGTGAGTCTGCCCCCCGACTACCGGCCGCTTGAGGATGAGGAGTTCATGAACCCCATCCAGGTGGAATATTTCCGTCAAAAGCTGCTTCGTTGGCGTATGGACCTCATTCGGGAAGCCGACGGTACCCTAGCCAGCCTATCGGAAGGCGGAATCCTGGAAGCGGACATCACGGACCGGGCCAGCGTGGAAACCGATCGCGCGCTTGAGCTGCGAACCCGCGACCGGGCACGCAAGCTGATTTCCAAGATCGATCAGGCGCTGCACCGCATCGAGGACGGATCCTACGGCTATTGCGAGGAAACCGGCGAACCCATCGGCCTGCGCCGCCTGGAGGCCCGGCCGATCGCCACCCTGTCGATCGAGGCGCAGGAACGCCATGAACGCAAGGAACGCGTCCACCGCGACGACTAGAGCACGATCGGGTCAAATTGACCCTATCACACTTTAGAAGCTTTTGTTTGATCGCCTGATTCACGCAGCCGTGTGATTCCACGTCTGGCGATCACGCTCTACCCTGCCGGCTGGTCCCGCTTGTAATTCAGCGCCCAGATAATCGTCGCCGCCTGCGCCGCGACCGTCATACCCAGCGCCCAGCCATAACCGGCGGTGCTCCACCCGCCTGTATCGGTTCGGGGCCATAAGTCCAGAATCCAGCCGATCGCGTTCTGTAGCACGAACACCGTGACCAGCATGGTGAAGTTGATCAGCGTGCCAACCCTTCCGGCCAACTCGGTCGGGAACCGCTGCCCGAGCGCGGCATATGCGGAAGGCCCCGCGGCGCTGAGAAAGGCGAAGAGGAACCAGATCGCCCCGATCGCCCCGGCATTCGACCAGGGGTGAGCGATCAACAGGCATTGCGTTAGCCAAAGCCCTGCGATCGCGATTCCAGGCACCAACATTGGATCGCGTCCGCGCCGGTTGAACCAGGATGCGGCCTGGGCGGTCAGCAGACTCCCAACCATCATACCGGCCGCGAAAAACATGAGCATCGCGGCTCGGGCTGTACCTTCATATCCCCCGACATCGCGCAGCCAGGGCCCGGCCCACAACGCACCGTAGGTGAAATTCAGGCCAGACAGCAGCGCGATCGCCGGGGCCAGACGCCGATATGCTGGATGCCGAGCGACGTGCCGATAAGCGGCGATTTCCTCCCACAACCGCGGGCGGGGGCCTGTCCGTGCCGGGCGCTCCGGCACGCTGATCGCGATCCAAACGGATGCGACGACCGCCATACCGGCCATGATCCAGAACAACCCTCGCCAGCCGGTGAACGGCAAAAGCTGCTGCGCCGGCAAGGTCGCGGCCATGCCACCGAAAGACGCCACGAACACGCCAAGTCCAGTCATGCCGGCCACGTGCGTGCGGGGAAGCCACTGGGTGTGGGCGGTGAGCATCGCGATCATCCCAACGCTCAGGCCCAGCCCGGCAACCAGCCGTCCCACCGCCAACACCGCGATCCCGGTCGATACGGCGCAGAGCAGGAAACCGATCCCGGCCACCAATGCCAACAGGACCTGCACGCGGCGGACGCCGTAAAGGTCCATCGCCAACCCAGCCGGCAGTTGCGCGAGCGCGTATGAAGCGAAAAACGTCGCCGCCAGCATCCCCAGTTCGGCGGCGGACAATCCGAACTCCAGCGATAGTGCCGGACCGATGGTCGCCAGCAGCGTCCGGGACGCCTGATTAAGGACGTTGATACTTGCCAGCGGAAAGGTCAGGCGCAGGAATCCGGCGGGAGATGACATTCCTGGTTCTTACGTGGCGGCATGCGGGGTAGGCAACTGACAGCCCTTGAAGCGCAGTCAGGCCGGATGGACGTCGCATTCGTGCCCGTGAAACCGGGCGCTACCTGTGGCATTCCCTTGCCATCCCACCGTCATGGGCGCCAAAGTCCCGGCAATAACGGCAGGAGACGCCCCATGGAATTGACCGCCGCGCAACGCGCCCAGTTCGAGCGCGATGGCTTTCTGATCTTCCCGAACCTTTTCTCCCAGCCCGAAGTCGCGGTGTTGCGCCAGGAGGTCGCGCGACTGTCGGAGGTCCACTCCGAAGAAGTCCACCGCGAGCCCACCGGCGGGATCAAAAGCCTGTTCCGGGTGCACGAGACCGATGGGGCAACAGCATCCGCCCCGTTTCGCGCGATGGTCCGCACCCCGCGCGTGTTGCGCCCGGTCCAGCAGGTGTTGGGCGGGGACGTCTATGTCTACCACACCAAGATCAACGCCAAACCGGCGATCGAGGGCACACATTGGATGTGGCATCAGGACTACAACTCCTGGAGCAAGGACGGATGTCCGACGCCGAACATGGCAACGTTCAACGTGATGCTGAACGATACGTCCGAACTTAGCGGCGCCCTCTATATCATTCCCGGCAGCCATAAACTGGGCCTGCTGGAATCGGAGCTGTACGCCGGTTCGTCGGTCAGGCTTTGGGCGATTCCGAAACAGAAGATGATCGACGTGCTGCGCACCTCCCCTGCCCCGGTGCCAATCGTCGGCCGCGCCGGGACGGGCGTGCTGTTCCACTGCAACGTGCTGCATGCCTCGGGTCACAATCTGTCGGCCGAGGACCGGTGGCACATCTACGTGTCCTGCAATGCCGTGGCGAACAAACCTATCCTCGGCGAAAATCCCCGTCCGGACTGGGTCGTGTCGCGCAACTGGTATCCATTGCCGATCGAGGATGATTCGGCGGTGACCAAGGCTGCTTAGAACGGCAGCACGATATCCATCAGTTGCTGACCCCAGCGCGGGCTTTGCACGTCGGTGACCTGTCCGCGTCCGCCATAGGAAATGCGTGCTTCAGCCATGCGGTCGTGCAGCACCGTGTTGTCTGACGCGATGTCCTGCGGCCGGATCACACCGGTCACCTGCAACTCCCGCAGTTCGGCGTTCACGCGGAACTCCTGCCGAGCGGCGATGACCAGATTGCCGTTGGGCAGCACTTGGGTCACGACACCGGCGAGGCGGAGGGTCACCGCCTCGGATCGTTTGATCTGGCCGGTGCCGGTATTGCTGTTCGCCGAACTGGAGGAGAACAGTTTGGACGGGTCGACGATGGTCTTCGGCAGCAACGTTTCGAGACCGGACAAGTTTGGCGCGCCGGCCGATTCCGTTCCGCTGCGGGTCGCCGCGGTCGCGTTGCTCAAATTGGCGGAGTCGTTCATCGTCACCAGCACCGTGACGATATCGCCGACCTGTGCCGCCCGCTGGTCCTTGAAAAAGGCGCGCGAGCCGGGGCGCCATAGGGCATTTGCCTCATTCGGGGTGGTTTCCGGCCTTGGCATGGGCATGGTGATCGGGCGGTAATTCGGTTCCCGCGTGGGATCGGATAAGGGGGTCATGGTGGGGGGCCGCCCGACCTCGGACAGGCGCGTCAGTGCGCCGCAACCCGACAGGACCACCGCCACGAGCAGGATATGCGGCTTCATGGGCGGTACACCCCATCGCCCAGCGCGGAGGTCGCCTCGGGATTAAGGCCGGGGGAGATACGGACCAGCCCGGGGCCGATGACGATCCCGGCGAGAACGGTGCGGGAGCCAGGGTTCTGGACCTTGATCCGTTCCCCATTCGCGCCGGATTCCAGCGCGACACCCTGGCCGGTGACCGATAAGCCGCCACTTTCCAGGCGCAACCGCACCAGTGAGCCGCGACGGACGATCAGTGGGCGCGTCAGATCGGCGGGATAGACCGGTTGGCCGGCCTGAATGGTGTGCGTCAGTTGCATGCCCGTTACCTGGTCCATGGAACGGACCGCGTCGCCGTGCAGGGTTCGGGCGCTGACACGGGCCATGTGGACATCGTCGGGGCCGACAACGCTGCCGGCGGTCAGTGTGGCTGTAGCGACCGGCAGATCCAGCATCGCCTGCACCTGCCCCGCGATGGGCAGGTTGATTGGCTCCATCCCTTCCCCGGACACCGAAAGCAGCGCCGAGAAACGGCCGAGCCGGCTGTCGTATTCCAACTGGGACACGAGCGGATGAGGGACACCGCCGAGCGGAATCAGCGGCGCGGTGAACCCGGTAAGCTCGATCACGCAGTCCGGCGATGCGCCAGCCGTGACAAGGGCGGACCGCACCGCCGCCAGGGCAGTGTCCCGGTTCATTGGGAAACCCGGCCGTTCGAGCACGGCCCGGTCCGCTGACGACGCGGGGGTCCAATCGACGTCGAACTGGCGAGCGATGGCGCGCAACTGCGCTGCCTCCACGACGATCCGCCCGCCAGGGGCTGGGCCGGGGCCAAGAACGCGGTCTCCCTGCTCGCCGGGATCGTCGAAGAGATCGCGCAGTTGCACGGTTGGGGTGTGCAGCGTGGTGGATGGGCGCAGCGTGGCGGCGGCCGCCGGGATCGTGCTGCACAGTATCAGAATGGCGGGAAGCTTGCGCATGATGTCACCGCAGGTTGGTCAGAGTGGAGAGCATGTCGTTGGAGGTCGTGATCACCCGGCTGTTCATTTCGTAAGCGCGTTGTGCGGTGATCAGGTTGGTGATTTCGGTCACGACGTTGACGTTGGAGGTTTCGATAAATCCCTGCATGACCGATCCGAACCCGGCCGCCCCGGGATTACCGGTGACCGGCGCGCCGGATGCCGCGGTCTGGAGGAACAGGTTGTCGCCCTGGGCATCCAGCCCGACCTCGTTGGGAAACACCGCCAGTTGCAGTTGTCCGATGGTCTGCGGCGCGGTCTGCCCGGCGATCGTCACCTGCACCTGTCCCGCGGTATTCACCGTCACGCTGGTCGCGGCGGCGGGGATCTGCAGCCCCGGCTGCACCGGGTAGCCGTCGGCGGTGACGATCGTGCCGTCCGGCGCCAGGCCGAACGTTCCGTCCCGCGTATAAGCGGTTTCGCCGCTGGGCATCGTTACCTGAAAATACCCGTTGCCCTGCACCGCCATATCGAGGGAATTCGAGGTCTGCTGCAGGTTTCCCTGCTCGTTGATGCGATAGATCGCAGCGGTCTTCACCCCCAGCCCGACCTGCGCGCCCGCGGGCAGCACGCTTCCGGATTCCGAACTGGAGGAACCCACACGTCGCAGGTTCTGGTACATCAAATCCTGGAACTCGGCGCGGCGGCGTTTGAAACCGGTCGTGGTCATGTTGGCGATGTTGTTGGAAATGACTTCGACATTGGTCTGCTGCGCCTGCATTCCGGTGCCGGCGATATCGAGGGAACGCATCGTCAGGGCCTCCGATCAACCGTTGGCGGGGAGCAGCTTGTCGATCGCGTTTTGCTGGCGATCGGATTCGGCCTGCACGTATTGGCTGACAAACTGAAATTCCTTTGAATCGTTCATCATGCGGGTCAGTTCCATGACGGGTTGGACGTTGGATTCCTCCAGCGCGCCTTGCACGATGCCCGGCGCGGTCACCGGCGCGGTGCCGGTCGGGGCATTCAGCAGGGTCGCGCCCTCGGTCTGGAGTTTCGCGGGGTCGTTGGGCTTCACGACACCGATCTTTCCCAGGGGACCGGTGTCGCCGGAGAGAGTACCGTCCCCCGCGATGGCCAGATGCGTCGTGCTGGGCGGAATGCGGATCGGCTGGCCGTTGCTGTCCAGCACCGCATTGCCGTTGCTGTCGGCCAACGTGCCGTCCGGGGTGGCGCCGAACCGTCCGTCGCGAGTCAGGCGCACACCGCGGGGCGTGTTGACGGTAAAGTAGCCGTCGCCGGTCAGCGCGAGATCGTAGGTATTGCCGGTATGCGACAGCGCGCCCTGTTGCAGGTCCCGCCAGGTCGAAAGATCCTGCGTATAGGCCAGCACCCGCCCACCGCGTGGCACGTCGGTCCCGGTTTGCTTACTGAGCCAATCGCCGAACTGCATCTGTTCGCGTTTGAATCCAGGCGTGTTGGCGTTGGCGAGGTTGTTGGCGGTGACGTCCATCGCATGCTGTTGGGCGATAAGACGGGAGGCTGCGATCGCGCTGTTCAAGTCCATGGCTGCGGCATCCGGAAGCTGGTTGCCCGCCTCGGAGCAAGCGGTATGCCACCGGGCTGGCCAGTGCCAAGCCTATGATTTGACACGACGATTGCCTCTATCGCCGATCGCGGCCCGGCACGGGGAACCCGCGGCGGCGGACAAAAACGCCCCCGCCGGCAAAAAATGCCGCCCGGCTGGGTTTCCTTAACGTTTTATTAACCCTTCACTGTCAGGCTTCGCGACATGAGCGCCAAGCCCGACCCCAAACCCGCCGAGGGCGACCCGCCGCCCGCCAAATCCGGCAAGCGGAAGAAGCTGATCATGCTCGCCGTGCCCTTGATACTGGTGCTGGCCGGGGCGGGTCTGTGGTTCACCGGCATTCTGCCCAAGATGCTTGGGATGCAGAAGGAGGAACCGAAGAAGGAGGAGGCCGCCAAGCCCGCCGTGCCCATCTATGTCGATATGCCCGACATGGTGGCCAATCTGAACGGCGACCCGCGTCATCCCAGCTATCTGAAGTTGCAATCCCGCCTGGAAGTGTCGAAGCAGGAAGATGTCGAGAAGGTCAAACAGTCGATGCCCCGCCTGCTCGATCTGTTCCAGACCTACCTGCGGGAGATGCGGCCGGACGAGTTGCGCGGCTCCGCCGGCACGTATCGCCTGCGGGAGGAATTGATCGCGCGGGCAAATGTGGCCGTCGCTCCGGCAAAGGTGAACGATGTGCTGTTCACCCAGATGCTGATCCAATGAGCGAGTCGGAAGAAGACCTCGCCGCCGCCTGGGGTGCCGAGACGGAAGCGGCGGCGACCGGCGAGCCGGCGCAGCCCGCTCGGGTATTGAACCAGGCGGAAATCGACAGCCTGTTGGGGTTCGACGATGAACCTTCGGGCGGCGACGCACGCACGGGTATGCAACGGATCATCAGTTCGGGGTTGGTGTCGTACGAACGGCTGCCGATGCTCGAGATCGTGTACGATCGCCTGGTACGCATCATGTCGACATCGTTGCGTAATTTTACCAGCGACAACGTTGAAGTCGGAATCGACAACATTCTTTCTCTCCGGTTCGGCGACTACCTGAATTCGATCCCGTTGCCGGCGATGCTGGCGGTCTTCAAAGCCGAGGAGTGGGACAATTACGGTCTGATGGTGGTCGATTCCGCGCTGATCTACTCCATCGTCGACGTGCTTCTGGGCGGGCGGCGGGGCACCGCGGCGATGCGGATCGAAGGCCGGCCGTACACCACCATCGAACGCACGTTGGTCGAGCGTCTGATCACGGTCGTGTTGGCCGATCTTTCGGCGAGTTTCGACCCGATCTGCCCGGTCACGTTCCGGTTCGAGCGGCTGGAGGTGAACCCCCGGTTCGCCACGATCAGCCGCCTGTCGAATGCCGCCATTCTCGCCCGTCTGCGCATCGATATGGAGGATCGGGGCGGCAGCATGGCGCTGCTGCTGCCGTACGCGACGCTGGAACCGGTGCGCGAACTGTTGTTGCAGCAGTTCATGGGCGAGAAGTTCGGCCGGGATTCGATCTGGGAAACCCATCTGGCCGAAGAACTTTGGGCGACCGATGTCGAGTTGGAGGTCGTGCTCGACGAACAGACCGTGCGGCTGTCCGACGTGGTCAATCTCGTGCCCGGTTCGCACATCGTCCTGAACACGGTGCCCGGCGCAACCGTACAGATCAGCTGCGGGTCGGTCCGCCTGTTCGAGGGGCGGGTTGGCCGCCGCAAGAACCACATCGCGGTGCGGATCGAGCGTGAAATCCCACGCCCCCAACAAAATGAAAGAAATTGATTCCGTTAACCTTTTCTTAACCAAGGCGTGCCCAGAATGCCCGGTATGGAATGGATCCTCGAACTTGCCCTGAGCGGCCTGCTGCTTGCCACGTTGTTCCACGCGCTGCGGCTGGAACGCGCGTTGGGTGTGCTGAAGCGCGACCGGACGGCGCTGGAAGCCCTTGTCGCCGGGTTCAATGCGAGCACCTCGCAGGCCGAAACCAGCATCGGGCGGCTGCGGCAGGCGGCGGACGGGGCCGGACGGGATATCGCCCAGCGGATCGATACGGCGACGACGCTGAAGGACGATCTGGCCTTTCTGATCGAACGGGGCGACCGCCTCGCCGACCGGATGGAGCATCTGGTGCGCCAGGGTCGGCCGCTGGCCGCCCCGGTGCCCGCTTTGGCGGAAATCGCCGAACCCGAAGCCCGGCTGCGCAGCCAGGCCGAACGCGACTTGTTGCAGGCGCTTAGGATGGCACGATGAGGCTGGAGGTACCCACTCCCCGCCTGCTGCCGCTGACCATCCTGGCGTTGGTCGGGGTACTGGGTTTGAAGGCGCTTTGGCTGTTCGACGCGTGGAAACCGGCCATGGTTGGCGCGGCGCGCGCGGCGGGACACGAACAAAGGCCGGCGGACCCACCGAAGCCGCCACCGCCCCCCCCCTCGGCGCCCCCCCCGGCGGAGGCACAACCTCCGGCACCCGCACCAGTCAGCGACAGCGAGCGGACGGTGCTGCTTGAGCTGCGTCAGCGGCGCGAGGAACTCGAACGCCGCGACGCCACCATCGGCGCCCGCGAATCGGTGCTGATCGCGACCGAACAGAAGATCGATGCCCGACTGAAGGAGTTGCGGGATCTGCAGGGCCAGCTCGCCGGTCTCGATGCGCAACGCCAGCAGCGGGAAGAGGCGAACTGGCAAAGCCTCGTGAAGGTCTACGAAACGATGAAGCCGCGGGAAGCGGCGGCGATCTTCAACGACCTTCAGATGCCGGTACTGCTGCCGCTGATCGGACACATGAAGGAAGCCAAAGCCGCGGCGATCCTGGCGGCGATGGCGCCGGACAAGGCCCGCGACGTAACGGCGCAATTGGCGAAAGCCAAAGGCCGCCTCGACACACCACCTCCGAAAAGCTGAAAGGAACCCTGACCCATGCCGATCGATAAATCGATGAATGTGCTCATCGTGGACGACTACAAGACAATGTTGCGGATCATCCGCAACCTGCTGAAGCAGATCGAATTCAACAATGTCGAGGAAGCGTCGGACGGCGCCGAAGCACTGTCGAAATTGCGCAGCGGCAACTATGGCCTGGTCATCAGCGACTGGAACATGGCGCCGATGACGGGTCTACAGTTGTTGCAGGAGGTTCGGGCCGACGGACGTCTGAAACAGACGCCGTTCATCATGATCACGGCGGAAAGCAAGACCGAGAACGTCGTCGCGGCGAAGGCGGCAGGCGTATCGAACTACATCGTCAAACCGTTCAACGCGGAAACGCTGAAGGACAAGATCGAAAAGGTGCTGGGGCATGCCTGATCAGCACGCCCGCCGCGACGTCCTTTTGGCCGAACGGCTCGCGGAAATCAGGGCCAACCGGCCGGAGACAGACACTGAACTGGTAGCGGAGGTAGTACGTGCCGTGCTGACGACAATGAGCGGCGATTTAACAGTCCACGACACGGCCTTGCTGCTGGAGGTGGAGGAACTCGGGCGCACGATCGCCAATGCCAAGCTCGAAATCGCGGCGTTGAAGGTGGACGACATCACCGGCAGTCATATTCCTTTCGCCACGGACGAGTTGGACGCGATCGTGGCGCACACGGCGACCGCCACCGACGCGATTTTGGAAAGTTGCGAGACCCTGGACGCGGTCGCCGGCACCGTTTCGGGCGAGACGGCCGACAAGTTGCAGGACGCGACCACACGGATTTACGAGGCGTGCAGTTTCCAGGACATCACCGGGCAACGAATCACCAAGGTTGTCACGACACTGAAGACAATCGAGGAGAAGGTGGCCCGCAACATAGCAACATTCGGCCACAAGACGGCCGCGCTTCCTTCGTTGCCCGCGGTGGTACTGACACCTGAGGAAGAACTACTTAACGGTCCGCAACTGCCGCGTCAAGCAATGGATCAAACCGACATCGACAAGCTGATGTCGAGCTTCGATTGACATGAGGCCGGGGCGGCTGGTCCTGGTTCTGTGTTTGCTGTTTCCAGGGGCGCTCCACGCCGATCCGCCGGCTCCGGCGGCGGTGCGCGCCGGCAGTCACGGCGGATTTGGGCGGATCGTTTTCGACGTTCCCGGCGGCACGCACTATAAGCTGACGCGCGCCGGCGACAGTGTAACGGTCGATTTCGGGGACGGCACCACACTACAGGCGCCTCCGGCCTCGCCGCGCAACGTGCGCGCGCTCAAGTCTTCCGGCGGTCAGGCGCAATTCACCGTCACCGCTGGCGCCACGCTGCGGGAGACGCGGATCGACGGGCATGTCGTGATCGACGTCCTCGATGCGCGGACTCCGCCCACGCCACCCAAGCCCGCGCCCGAGGCCGCGAAGCCACCGCCCGCCCCGCCCAAGCCGCCGGTCGAAGCCGCACCGGCCAAGGCGCCCGAACCACCGCCGCCCCCCAAGCCGGTGGCGGAACAACCACCGCCCCCGCCGCCAGCGTTATCGTCCCCCACCCAAGACCGGGGCCCGGTCGCACTGCTGGCCGCGCCCGCGCTGCCACCCGAGGGGATCGCGATCACCGTGCCCTTCGCGGCACAAACCGGCGCGGCGCAGTTTCGTCGTGGGTCGAACGAATATCTGGTGTTCGACGAGCGGCGCCCGATCGATTTCACCTCGCTGCGAGGCAATCCGGTCTTCGGGTCCGCCGTCGTGCGGGAATTGCCTTCCGGTACTTTGATCGTGCTGCATCCGCCGGCGAACAGCGGCGTGGCGCTGACACGGACACCGCAGGGCTGGCGGGTTTCGGTCAGGCCATCGGTCACGCCGCCGCGTGCCATTCCGTTCACGCCGAAGGACGATCATCTGGACCTGCCGGCCGAAGCGCCCGGTCAGGTCATCAGCATGGCCGATCCGGACACCGGGGCGACCTTGCTGGTCGGCACGCTGCACCGGCCGGGTCAGGCGTTCCCAACCATGCGCCGCGCGCCGGAGTTCACGATGATACCGGCCTCGTTGGGGGTGGTTGTCGAGCCGCTCGCGGACAATGTCGCGCTACGCACCGTTCCGGCCGGTTTTCAGATCACCGGCGGGCCGGGCGGCCTGGCGTTGACCGCGCCTGGTCCGACGACGGAGGCAGGTGCCGCGGCGGCCCATCTGACCCGCCGGTTCCAGCTACCGGCGCAGTCGGCCGAGGCGCTGAAGCAGGGACTCGCAACTGGGATCTCCGCCACGGCCGCGACCCCGGCGCAGGCCCGCGGCCCGCAACGCCGCGCGGTCGCCAGCGCGATGCTGTCCTTGGGCATGGGCGCGGAGGCCGAGGCCCAGTTGCGTGCCGCCGCCGAACAGGACCCGAAAGAGGCGGCATCGGCCGATACGGCGGGGCTGACCGCGATTGCGGCGTTGCTGGCCGATCGACCCGCCGACGCAGCCGGGATCGACGATCCCCGGCTGTCCGGCACGGATGAGATCGCACTTTGGCGCGCGATCCGACAGGCCTCGGCCGACGAGCAATCCCGAACCGCCGCGGCCACGTTTGCCACCACCGCGCCGCTGGCACTGCTTTATCCGCCGGGCATTCGGGACCGGATACTTCCGAAGATCGCGGAAACATTGATTCTTGGCGGGGAAGCGGCGGCGGGGAAGCGGTTGCTCGCGCTTGCCGGCGAGGCACCGGGCCTTGGTTATGCCCGCGCACTGCTGCGTCAGGCGGATGGCGATGCCCCCGGCGCGCTGGCGGCGTTGGACGCGCTGGCGGAGGGGCACGATCAGCGGGACCGGGCGCGTGCGGCAAGCCGAGCGGTGGAGTTGCGACTGGCCGGGGGGCAGTTGGACGCGGCGAAGGCTGCCGATGCGTTGGACAAGCTGCGTTACGCTTGGCGCGGCGACCGACGCGAGTTGGTGCTGCGGGAGCGGATCGCGGATCTGCACCAGAGGGCCGGGGTTTGGCGTGTCGCGCTTTCCGACCTGCGTTCGGCGGCGGCCGATTTTCCCGATCAGGCGCCGGCGATCCGGACTCATCTGATGGGGATGTTCATCACGCTGCTCTACAGTCAGGCCACGGATGCGTTGTCGCCGCTCGACCTCGTGGCGCTGGTCGACGAGAACGCCGATCTGTTCAAATCCATGCCGGCGAACGAGGACCTGCAGACCCGGCTGGCCGACCGGTTGATGGCGTTGGACCTGCCATCCCGCGCCTCGCCGCTGTTGGAAAAGCTGATCGACGCGGCGACGACCGCTGGGGCGCGGGCCAATTTCGGGGCTCGGCTCGCGACGCTTCGCCTGAACGAGGGCGACGCGGCGGGGGCGGTGGCGGCGCTGAGCGGCACGGCGGCGCCCGATCTGGAACCGAAGCTCGCCGAGCAGCGGGGGATCATCGCGGCCAACGCGAAGTCTCGTCTGGGCGATGCGGCGGGGGCGATCGAGGCGTTGGCCGGGCTGATGGGGCCGGCGGTCGACAACACTCGGGCGTCGGTGAACGAGCGTGCGGGCAACTGGCCGGCGGCGGTGGAGATTTTGATGCAGATGGCCGGATCCGCGATTCCTCCGGCCGGGGAACTGAACGATGAGCAGCGGCAGCTGGTGCTGCGGCTTGCGACGGCGGAACAACGGTCGGGCGACCGCAACGGGCTGGCGGCGCTGCGGGCGACGCTGGATGCCCGACTCGGTTCGGGACCGGTGGCGGATACGATCCGGCTGCTGACGGCGGACCCTGTTCAGGGCACCGTGGACCTTCCGCGTTCGGAACGGGAAATGGGTCTGGCGAAGGCTGTGCCGGCCGCGATGGCGGCGGTGCGGGCGCCGTAGCGAAGTTTTTGAGGATATGGGCAAAATATCACTTGCGTTGCCCCCCCCTTTTCACCATTTTCCGCCGCCTTGGCCCAAGGGGGTGGTTCGGATCTGTCCGCGCCACCCAACAGGCTGTCTACTGGTAGGAAGGGGTACGGAATGAACGCACTCAGCCCACTGGGGATGGTCTCGGAACTCCCGAGCAGCAACCAGTCTTCGTCCGATCTTGCTCGGGCACATGTTGAGGAACACTTCGACGAACAGAAGGATTATTTCGTCGAAAAGGACGGCGTGAAATTCGCCGGGACGCATCTGCTGATCGACCTGTGGGGCGCCAGCAATCTGGGCGATCCCGCGCATATCGACCGCGCGCTGCGCGAGGCGGCGGAAGCGGCCGGGGCGACGATCCTGCACGGGCATTTCCACCATTTCTCGCCCAATGGCGGGGTGAGCGGTGTGCTGGTGCTGGCGGAAAGCCACATCTCGATCCACACGTGGCCGGAACGCGACTTCGCCGCGATCGACGTGTTCATGTGCGGCGAGTGCAACCCGTACAAGGGTATCCCGGCGCTGAAGGAAGCCTTCAAGCCGTCGTCGATCAACCTTGGCGAACAGCGCCGCGGTCTGATCGTTTAATTCTCCTCTCGTCATGGCCGGGCCTGCCCCGGCCACCTTTTCCAGCACTGTGCCGCGATCGTTGGCCGGGACAAGCCCGGCCATGACGGCAAAGTTCGGAGACTCGCCATGACAACCGATAGCTGGATCAACGAATCCCTCTATCCCGACTGGGGCCAGCGCTTCCTCGTTACGCGGGAGCTGGCGCGGGTGAAGAGCGACTTCCAGGACATCGTGATTTTCGAGAGCTCCTCGCATGGGCGCGTGATGGTGCTGGATGGCGTGATCCAGATCACCGAACGCGATGAGTTCGTCTATCAGGAGATGCTGACGCATGTGCCATTGCTGGCGCATGGATCGGCGGAGAACGTGCTGATCATCGGCGCGGGGGATGGCGGGGTGCTGCGGCGGGTGTTGCAGCACAGGAACGTCAAGCGGGCGGTGATGGTCGAGATCGATGGGGAGGTGATTCGCCTCTGCAAGGAGTTCCTGCCGGGCATCGCTGGCGATGCGTGGAACGATCCGCGCGCGGACGTGATCGTCGGCGACGGGATTGACTATGTGAAGCGCGCGGCGGATGCGTCGTTCGATGCGATCGTGGTGGATTCCACCGACCCGATCGGGGTCGGCGAGGTTCTGTTCACCGACGAATTCTACAGCAACTGCGCCCGCATCCTGACCGCGAACGGTTTGATCGTGAACCAGTGCGGCGTGCCGTTCATGCAGGCGGACGAGCTGCGCGAGACCAGCGCCCGGCGCAAACAGTTTTTCCCGCACGTGACGGCTTATGTCGCGGCGGTGCCAACCTATGTCGGCGGGTTCATGACCTTGGGCTGGGCGGCGAAAAATGCCGATCTGACGACCGTGCCGGTGGCCGACATTCGTGCTCGGGCGGCGGCCGCGGGTGTTCTGGGGACGACGCGGTATTGGACGCCGGAAATCCACGCCGGCGCGTTCAACCTTCCGCCCTATATCGGCATGCATCTGCCGTAAGCGGAAGGATTGAACGGCCGGCGTGCCGTTCCGCTTTTAGAGCGACTTGGGGTTGCCCTTCAGCAGCGTCCAACGCACGCCCTTGCCGTGATCGTCGGTGAAGTTGACGATGTCGCCGATCACCTCGATCACGTAGCATTCCTTGTCTTCGCCGGGGAATATGACGCAGACTTTGGTGCCTTCGAGGGCCCATTTACCGGTTTCAAGATCGGTGCTGCCGGTCAGAGCCTTGACCTTGCCGTCCTGCTCGTAGAATTCGAAATAGTCCTTGCCGTTGACCTTCCCTTGGACGGTGTTTCCGACCACTGCCGTCCAGGCCGCGAGGCCAGTCAGCTTGGCGGGGGCGGCGGGCGCTGCGGGAGCAGCCGGGGCGGCCGCGGCCGGCGCTGGGGCCGGAGCCGGAGCAGCCGGTGCCGCTGGGGCGGGAGCAGCAGGCGCATCGGCCGCGAATGCGGATGCCGAAGCGAGAACAGCGGCGGTCGACACAACCGTCGCGAGTAACAACTTACGAACCACCATGATGCGATCCCATTTTTGAAGAGCAGATACCCAGGCGTATCCAGCGCGTCTGTTACCCATCGCGCCAATGGCCGTCCAGCGGAACGCGGCCAAAAAGCGGCCGAATGTCAAAAATTCTTCGCCGCGCCGCCCCCCAGCCTACGCCAGCTGAAATGTCTTATGTTTTCGGATATGGGCGGCGAGGCCGCCATCGCGGACGATGTTGATCATGACCTTTGGCAGCGGTGCGGCCTGGATCGTGGCGCCGGTTGCGAGATTGCGGCCTGTCCCGGCTTCAAGATCGAACGCCAGGTCGTCGCCAGTGGAAATGCCGGCGGTATCGCAGATGAACACCGGCAGCCCGATGTTGATGGCGTTTCGGAAGAATATCCGAGCGAAGGACGGTGCGACGACGACACCGATGCCGGCGGCCTTGATGACGAGCGGTGCGCCTTCGCGGGAGGAGCCGCAGCCGAAATTCTTGCCCGCGACGAGGATGTCGCCGGGGCGGACGCGCTGGCCGAAGCCGGGATCGATGTCCTCCATCAGATGGCGGGTCAGATCGCGCGGGTCGAGCGATGCGGTTTTGTATTTGGAAGCGATGATATAGTCGGTGTTGATATCGTCGCCGAAGCAGTGGGCGCGTCCCGCGATGTTCATGCCGCGTACTCCCTGGGGTCGGTAATCCATCCGGTCAAAGCCGATGCCGCCGCGGTGGCGGGGGATGCGAGGTAGATGAAGCTCTCGGCATTGCCCAGCCGGCCCTTGAAGTTGCGGTTGGCGGTGGAGACGATGTTCTCACCCACGTCGGGCACGGCGAAATGGCACCCGCCTGCGCAACCGGAACATCCCGGCGTGGCAATCACCGCGCCGGCCTGAACCAAAGTCGCGAGCACGCCCGACTGCATCGAGGCCACCATCGTGTCGCGCGACGACGGCGTTACGATCAGCCGCACGCCGGGGGCGATGTGCTTGCCTTCGAGGATGCGGGCGGCCTCGGCCAGGTCGGAGGAGCGGGCGGCGTTGCAGGTGCCGATGACGACCTGATGGACTTTGGTGCGGACGAGGTCCTCGATCGCGACGACCTTGTCGACGTTGTGCGGCAGGGCGATGCGGGGGGTGAGGGTGGCGGCATCGATGTCCACGATTTGGGCATAGACGGCATCGGGGTCGGCGTTCAGGTGGGACCAGGGGCGTTTCAGGCGGCCATCGAGCCAGGCTTCGGTTACGGCGTCGGTGCCGATCAGTCCGGCCTTGGCACCCATTTCGATGGCGAGATTGGTGAGGGTGAAGCGGCCGTCCATCGAAAGCGCGTCGATCGTTGGGCCGGCGAACTCGATCGCGGCATAGTTGGCACCGTCGGCGCCGATGTGTCCGGCGATGGCCAATGCGAGGTCCTTGGCGCCGACGCCACGCGGGAGGATACCGGTGCAACGGACGAGGATCGTCTCGGGCACCCGCATCCAAAGCTGGCCGGTGGCCATCGCCGCGGCCATGTCGGTCGAGCCGACGCCGGTGGTGAAGGCGGCCAGCGCACCGCCGGTGCAACTGTGCGAATCGGATCCGATCGCCAGATCGCCGGGGGCAATGTGGCCGCGTTCGGGCAGGACGACATGGCTGATGCCGTCGCCCATTTCATAGAGTTGCACGCCCTGCGCCCGAGCGAAGGCTCGGAGCTTGGTATGCGCGGCAGCGGAGACCGCGTTGGGGCTGGGGTGGTGATCGAGGAACAGGATGTATTTCGCGGGATCCCAGACCTTGGCGGTGCCCATGGACTCCAGCAACTCCATGGCGAGGGGACGGTTGCCGTCGTGGGAGTAGGTGAGGTCCAGCGACGCGACGACGATGTCGCCGGCGCGGGCATCCTGGCCGCTTTTGGCGGACAATATCTTCTCGGCGATCGTCTTGCCGGCCATGGTGTTCTCCCGCATCTGGACCCACGGGAGAGGTTAGCCCTACCATCGCGGCTGGGAAAGCGAGGGGAACAGCGGCCATGCGCAAGACGACACTGTATCGGCAATTGATCGATGCCGAGGAAATCCTCGTCCAACCCGGCGTCTATGACGGGTTCAGTGCTCGGCTGTTGCAGCAGATGGGTTTCAAATCGGGCAGCATTTCCGGCGCGGGGCTGTCGGAGACGACGCTGGGATGGGCCGATGTCGGGATATTGAGCTACGAGGCGAACGTGTCGCGGTCGCGCGCGATCGCGGCGTGCGTGGATATCCCGCTCAGCGCGGATGCCGACACCGGCTACGGCAACGCGGTCAACGTGTTCTTCACCGTGCGCGGGTTCGAGGCGGCTGGGGTGGACGGGATCATGCTGGAGGACCAGGTGTCCCCCAAGCGGTGCGGTCACATGGACGGGAAGGAAGTCATTTCCGCCGAAGAGGGCGTCGAAAAAATTCGCGCGGCCGTCGAGGCTCGGTTTGATCCCGATTTCATTATCAAGGCGCGTACCGATGCGACTGCGACCCATGGGGTCAAGGAGGCCATCCGGCGACTGAATCTTTATGCCGAAGCGGGAGCGGATCTGCTGTTCGCGGACGCGATTCTGACGCGGGAAGATATCGCATTGGTTGCGAAAGAGGTCAGCAAGCCGTTGTCGGTGAATATGGGGTTCGGGATACGGGCGCGGCCGACCACGCCGCTGATCTGTGCGCGGGAATTACAGGATTTGGGAGTCGCGGTTGCGTCCTATCCGCGGCTGATGACCAGTGCCGCGATCATGGGCATGCGCAACGCGCTGGGTGTGCTGAAGCAGTCGGTGGAGGAAGGGCGGGTGATCGAGCGGCCGGAGCTCGCGGTGTCCTTCCAGGAGATTAACGATCTGATGGGATTGGGGACGATCCGGGAACTGGAACAGAAGTTTCTGACGAAAGCGCAGCTTGAGTCGAAGTATGGGGATCGCGGGGCGGCTGCCGAGGGGCATTAACGGCGAGGGGCACCTGGCAGAGCAGCGCATCGGCCACGGCGGATGGCGGGGCCGCCGCGGTGCGGCCCCGTTGAGGTCGGCTCAGGTAGCCGCTGGGGTTGGCGGCGGGCCGGTGTGGGGCATTCGTTCTGGAATGGCATAAAATGTCCAGTTCGGCGCGAGGCCCGCGACCACTTCGTTGTACGCGGCGGCGGCGCGTTGGTAGGCGCGATTGAAGTGGACTATTACCGGCCCCTTCTGTCCGGCGAGGGCCACGGTCAGTTCCCGCCACAGTTGTTGCCACTGGGGCTGACCTGGGCCGATGCCGAGGTCGGCGCAGATATCGGCGAGGATCAGGCGGACCGGACGGTGGCGAACCATCGCGGCGATTTCCCGGTCGGTCGGCATGCGGGCGAGGAGCGCGGCATTGTCCTCGGCTTCCGTCAGTTTGGGCTTGGGCGGGGGACGCGAAGGGCGGGCGGCGCGGGGCCGGGGCGGCGGTTTGGGACCGTCGATCCTGGAGGCAGCGGCGATCACCCGACGTTCGAGCGCATCGGCCAAACGCAGGCCGCGCATCAGGCGGGCGAGAATGACGGAGAGGTTGAAGGTGCCGAAGGCGTGACCGGTGTCCTGGACTTCGCCGACGGTGAGTTCCTGCGCCTGGATGGCAGCGAGGCGCTTTTGGCCGAAGTCGATGAGGATGCGGATGACGGTGAGCAGCCTGTTGGCGAACGACGGCTTCCCGGCCACCGCCGTGTGGGGTGTTTCCCCTGGCGGTGCGGCGTGTTCGGCCGGATTGGTGGGCGCGTCGGTCATGAACAAAACATGAACTATCGGACCCGTGTTGTCAAGATAATTTTTCAACCTCCGGTTGGTATGAGGTGACAATCCCTTGGGTTGGCGGTTGGGATGGCGACGGGCTACATCGTTGGACACTGACGATGACCCGCCGGCCGGAGACTCCGAGCCGGCATATGCCTGAAGGACAAGGCCGTGGAACATACTGGAGCCAATCCCCATACGCGCGGCGTCGCGGAATTTGTTTCGGGTCTGCGGTATGAAGCGATTCCAGGGGCGGTGCGGGACCGGATCAAGCTGCTGATCCTGGATTCGTTCGGATGTGCGCTGTATGGCGCCGATCTGCCGTGGAGCAAGATTCTAATCGATACGCTTTCGGGGTTGGACAGCACGGCGGCGGTGGGTCTGTGGGGGACCGGGCGGAAGCTGTCGGCACCGCATGCGGCGCTGGTGAACGGGACGCTGGTGCAAAGTTTCGAACTCGACGACGTGCATCGCCAGGGGGTGCTGCATGTGGGCGCGGTGGTGCTGCCGGCGCTGTGCGCGGTGGCGGAGCTGAACCCCGGCATGTCGGGGCGGGATTTTTTGACGGCGGCGGTTGCGGGGTATGAGATCGGGCCGCGCGTGGGCATTTGCATGGGGCAGGAGCATATCGGGCAGGGCTGGCATTCCGGCGCGACGTTGGGGGTGTTTTCGGCGGGCGCGGGGGCGGCGCGGGGTTTGGGGCTGGATGCCGAACGGACGGTGCATGCGCTGGGGATCGCCGGCACGCAGTCGGCGGGGCTGATGGCGGCGCAGTATGGGGCGATGGTGAAACGGATGCATGCGGGGCGTTCGTCGCAAAGCGGGCTTTATGGGGCGCTGCTTGCGTCGAAGGGGTTCACCGGCATCGAGGACGTGTTCGAGAGTCCCTATGGCGGGTTCTGTTCGACGTTTTCGCGGTCCGAGGATCGTTTCAATCTGGCGGAGCTGACGAGCGAGCTTGGGGAGCGGTTCGAGACGTTGCGGATATCGCTGAAGATGTATTCCTGCGTGGGGTCGAATCATACCACGTTGGATTCGATCCGGGAGATGCAGGCGCGCCGACCGTTCGGGGCGGACGATATCGATCATATCGTGGTGTATGGGTCGCAGGTGACGGTGGATCATTGCGGCTGGAAATATATTCCGAACGGCGTGACGTCGGCGCAGTTGAATCTGCGTTACTGCGTGGCGACGCTGCTGCTGGAAAACGAGGTGTTCGTCGATCAGTTCGCCGATGCGGTGCTGGACGATCCGCGACGGATCGCGTTGGCGGAGAAGGTGGAGGTTTTGCATGACCCCGCGATCACCGCTCGGGGTTCGCGGTTCCGGCACGCTGTTCGGGTGGAGGTCCATTTGAAGGATGGCACGCGGCTGGACGAGCAGCGGGACGCGCCGCGGGCCTTCGCGTCGGACAACGACATCGTGAACAAGTTCCGCAATCTCGCGGGTCATCGGTTCGATGCGAAGCGGGTGGACCGGCTGGTGGAGCTGGTGCTGGGTCTGGAGTCGCTGCCGAATGTGGGTGTGTTGATCGAGGCGCTGCGGTAATCGGTTGGGTTCCGCGCGTCGGCGCCTTGCCGATCGGGAGGGTGGCGATATGATCGTGGGAACAAACGATAGGAGCCTGCCGTGCCTTATTTGCGCGTCGTGAACTGGAACCCGGGCGCGGAAGGCGGTGGGCGGGACGCGGCACTCGACCAGACGGTCGGACAGATCAACGCCGCCACGGCGATGCTCGCCGCCCCGCAAAACGTTGCTGTGCAGGCGATCGCGATTCAGGAGGCGAACCAGGGGACAAATGGCGACATCTTCACGATGTTAGCCGCCCAGGCTGGCGTGGCGGGGACGACGTTCGAGCATTTCACCCGTTATCATATTTCAGAACACCATGTGGCCCAGGCCGGAAGGGTTGGCCGGTCGAAGGGCTATATCGTTGCACTTCGGACCGGCGGCGCATCCCCAGTTGTGCCGGTCGCGCCGGCGGCGAACATGATCGGTGGCTATTCAGGAGCCGGCCCGCTCTACAGAATCGACCTTGGTAACGATCCTGGTGCGAACGCCGCGGTCATCGCGAACAGCGCCTATGGAACGCCGGCGCGCGCCGCGCTCACCAGTGCGCTGCGGAATACGCGCTGGCCGGTATTCACCTGCTTCACCGTGGGTGGCGTCAACGTTGTGTTCGTGACCGTGCATCTCGATCTGCGGGCCAACTGGCAGGGTGCGGCTGTGTTGCACAACCCCTGGAGGCAAGGCCTCAAGGAATGTATCGGTATCATGTTTCAAAGCAGCACTTGGTACGCGAACGCGACAGCATGGATCGCCGGCGGCGGCGCGATCGTGCTATCGGGCGACCTGAACGCGAGCGCGGTGGAAATTGGCCATGCCGGTATCCTGCCCGCCTTCGACGGAACGAACGATAATTTGTGCCACATCCTGGCCGAATCCACAGCCGCGGGCGGGGCCAATGTGCACAACGACTGGGCCGAGGTGCAGAATTTCCCGCCGCACCACATTCTGACGTCCGGCGTGCAATGGTGAGCATTCGGGCTGTGCCTCTGGTCAAGGCTGCCGCCCCCGCCTAACCTCCCGGGCCCAGGGAGGAACCATGACGATTTCGATCACCCGCCGCGCGTTCACGACCGCTGTTGCCGCGAGCACGGCGTTCCCCGCTTTGGCCGATACCGCGGCGCTGGAAGCCGAGGCTCGGAAGGAAGGCTCGCTGACCTGGTATATCGCGCAGGTCGACTCGGAGACAGCCGAGCAGATGGGGCGGGCGTTTACGGCGCAGTTTCCGGGGATCAAGGTTTCGGTGATCCGGACGACGGGCCAGGTGGCATACGAGCGTCTGTCGCAGGATTTGAAGAACAACGCGCCGCAATGCGACGTGTTCAGCACGACCGACATGGCGCATATGCCGGCGTTGATAAAGCGCAACGCACTGGCGCATTACGTGCCGGAGAACGCGGCGTTCATGGCGCCGGCTTTTCAGGGTTTGGGCGATCCGGGGTACGACTATCCCAGCACCTCCACCCTGATGCTGATGATCTACAACAGCCAGCGGGTGAAGCCGGAGGAAGCGCCGAAGACCTGGACGGATCTGCTCGATCCGAAGTGGAAGGGGCGTTGCGCGTTCGGGCATCCGGCGTTCAGCGGGTATGTCGGGGTTTGGACAGTGGCGATGCGGCGGCTGTACGGGTGGGCGTTTTTCGAGAAGCTGGCGAAGAACAATCCGCGGATCGGGCGTTCGGGCAACGATCCGATCACGCTGATCAACGCGGGGGAATGCGTGGTGGGTCTCGGGCCGCTGGGGACTTCGCTGCAGACGCAGGACAAGGGCAACCCGATCGGGATCGTGTATCCGGCGGATGGTTCGGTGTTGTGCATCGGTCCGTCGGCGGTGCTGGCCAATGCGCCGCATCCGAATGCCGCGCGGCTGTTCGCGAATTGGCTGATGAGCATCGATTTCGCCAAGATCTGCGCCGAGGCGCGCATCGATTCGGTGCGGGCCGAGGTGCCGCCGAAGACGGGGGCGAAGCCTCTTTCGGAGCTCAAGCTGCTGAAGGTCAGCACGGCGGAGCTGATGAAAGAGGTGCCGGAGGTGATCGAGCAGTGGCGCGATACATTCATATAGGGTGCGCCACGGCATGAGCACGACAACGAAAAGCCTGCGGACGCGGTCGTTCGACCCGCTGATCTTCCTGTGGATCGTGCTGGCGGCGGCGCTGGTGTTCCTGGTGGTGAACCCGTTGTTCCAACTGGTGCACACCAGCCTGCAGGAAGTGGATACCGGCGCGTTCACGCTGATGAACTACGTCAGGGCCTATTCCAAGCCGCGGTATCTGGTGGCGATGTGGAACTCGATCCGTTTGGGTTTCACGGTGACGGCGCTGTGTCTGGCGTTCGCCGTGCCGATGGCCTGGGCGGTGTCGCGCACGAACATGCCGTGCAAGGGTCTGGTGCGGATGCTGGTGCTGGGCGCGTTCATCACGCCGCCCTATCTTGGTGCGATCGGCTGGATTCTTTTGGCGGGGCCGAACTCGGGCTGGCTCAACCGGATCTGGGTGGGGCTGACGGGGGCGTCGGAGGGGTTGTTCGACATCTACACCTTCAACGGGCTGGCGTTTAACATCGCGGTGTATTCATTTCCGTATATCTTCATCTTCACGTCGACGGCGCTGGAGCTTGTGTCGTCGGAGATGGAGGACGCGGCGAACATCCTTGGCGCGGGGGTGATTCGCACGACGTTGCGGGTGACGCTGCCGATGGTGCTGCCGGCGATTCTGGGCGGGGCGATCATTACATTCCTGGAGGCGATCGCGCTGTTCGGCTCCCCGGCGTTGATCGCGATTCCCGCGCGTTTCAATGTGGTTACCACGCAATTGTTGCAATTTTTCAGCCAGCCGATCCAGGTGGAGGTCGCTGCGGCGTATGCGGTTCCGCTGCTGTTGATCACGGTGGTGCTGTTTGGGCTGCAGCGCTGGCTGGTGCGCCGGCGCGGGTTTGTGGCGTTGACCGGCAAGGGCGGGGAGCGGCGGATCATGGAGATCGGCCCGTGGCGCTATGTCATGCTGGCGTATTCATTGTTTGTCCTCTCGTTGTCTGTTGTTCTGCCTTATATTGTTCTGGGGCAGGCTGCTTTGGCGAAGGCGTGGGGTAGAGGGTTCGCCTGGGACAACGTCACGTTGCACAATTTCCGTTATCTCCTGTTCCAGCACGAAACGGCGGGGCAGTCGGTTATCAACAGTTTCACTTATGCCGGGGCGGCGGCGTGCATCGCGATCGTGCTGGGGCTTTCGATCGCCTATATCGTCAGCCGTCGTCTGCTGCCGTACGCGGGGATTCTGTCGTTTCTTGCGATGGCGCCGTTTGTGGTGCCGGGGATCGTGCTTGCGATCGCATTCTATGCTGCTTACGCACCGCCGCCGTTCACCCTTTATGGCACCGCGACGATTTTGATTCTGGCGTTCGCGACGCGGTTTTTGCCTATCGGTTATGCCAATGCCGACGCTGCCATCCGATCCATCAATCCGGAGATGGAGGAAGCGGTGCGCATTCTGGGCGGTGGACGGATGTTGGCGATTCGCAAGGTCATGGCACCGCTGATGAAGCGCAGCCTCATTGGCGCGTGGCTGCTGGTGTTCATCCCGGCGACGCGGGAGCTGTCGAGCGCCTTGTTTCTGTATGGGCCGAAGACCCGGACGATGTCGGTGATGCTGATGGACATGAGCGAGGAGGGCAATTTCGAGAATCTCGCTGCCCTCGGTTTTCTTTTGCTGGCCGCGACACTGGTGATCGTCGGCCTCGCCTCTGCCCTGCTGGGGCGTGATTTCATGCTGCGCCGGGAGCGTCAATGAGCCACTCGCACAACGCCAAACTGTCTTTGATGGGTTTGAGCAAGAGTTTTGGTCCGGTCCCGGCGGTTGTCGAGGTCGACCTCGCGCTGCGGCAGGGCGAATTCGTGTCGCTGTTGGGCCCTTCGGGCTGCGGCAAGACGACGACGTTGCGGATGATCGCGGGTTTCATGAAACCGACGGCGGGCAGCATCGCGGTGAACGGGAATACGATTTCCGATCCGTCCAACGTTGTGCCGCCGGAAAAGCGTTCGATGTCGATGATTTTCCAGAGCTATGCGATCTGGCCGAACATGACGGTGGGGGAGAATGTCGCGTTCGGGCTGAAATTACGAAAGCTGGGCCGGGCGGAGATTACCGAGCGGGTCAATCGGATATTGGACACGGTGCAATTGCGGCATTTGAAGGATCGGTATCCGGCGGAGCTGTCGGGCGGTCAGCAACAGCGGGTGGCGCTGGCTCGGGCGATCGTGATCGAGCCTGAAGTGTTGCTGTTGGATGAGCCGCTTTCCAACCTCGATGCGAATCTGCGGGAGGAGATGCGCAGCGAAATTCGGCGGCTGCACGACGCGTTTCGCATCACGACGGTGTATGTCACGCATGACCAGTCGGAGGCGATGGTGACGTCGGACCGAATCGTTGTGATGAATCATGGCCGCATCGATCAGGTGGACGACCCGGTGTCGCTCTATAATCGTCCGCGGACGCGATTTGTCGCGGGATTCATTGGTCGCACCAATTTTTTGGACGGCCGGGTCGACGGCAACCAGATTGTGTTTCCTGGTTTCACGGTGCCGCTCGCTTCATTGCCCGGGTCTTCCGAGCTGGTGGGGGAGGTCAGTTTTTCCGTCCGACCGCAGATGATCGACATGGCCATGCAGCGTACGGACGATGCGGGCTGGTGGGTGGAGGGGCGGATCGCCGAGCGGGCGTATCTTGGGGAATATTGGGAATATGTGGTGCGGCCGGTGGGCAGTGCGCTGAAGATCAGGGTTACGACTCCGCCGACGACGGTGCATGGGACGGATGAGGCGGTTTGGCTTCGGATCGACCCGGGGCGGGCGGCTCGGGTTCCGGCGCCGAGCGCGGAGGGCGTGCCATCGTAGTCTGAGTCCGGCGGCTCGCTTGGAGTTGGGAAAAATATGCCGGGGCGCTGTTTGGTATCATTTTTGACCGAAGTCTCGGTTCATCGGACGGATTGGCGCGGTCAACTGTTTGTGAGGAGTCGTTCGGCCCCGTTTGGGTTTGGGCGGGCGGGTGCCGATTTCGCGACGTCGCATTCAAAAATGAGATAGCGCAGATGCTGTCTTGATTGGTTGGACAGCATGGCTTTCGGCGGCCGTGGGGGATGCCGCGGGTGGCGGGGCCTTGGGTTGGTTTGTCGCGGCGGGGGCGGTCGGCGCGGCCACAACGTTACTACCGGTGGTTGATTTCCCTTTGATAAACATCGCCTGGCTGGCGGAATTCACCAATTGTCATGGGCCTATGGAGCAAGGATCGATTGACAGCCCCGTCCCGAAATGGTTTGAAGCTTCGCAGGTATAACGGGACCGATTGATAGGCGATTCCAACGATTTCGACGACGCGCCGGCACGCGGGTGTGTGTCAGAAAGAAAGCGTTTGCAAAGACCTGAGAACAGTCCATAATTCGGCGGCAATTCGTTCGCCAAGTCGGAGTAGGCAATGCCACCATCGTCATCTGGGATTACAGTGCCGGGTACCTCGGCTGGCAGTATTCTCACCGTTACCCCGGGCAAAGGTGACTACTTGGCCTTGGCCCAGCAGATGGCGCAGGCGCTGGCGAACTCGAGTATTGGTTCGACGCTGAGTGTTGCTGGTATGACGGCGGGTTCGGCCGCGCCGTCTTCGATTTTCGTTGGGACGACCGAGCTGGCTGTGACCGGCGCGGGCGGTGTGTCGACCACGGTGTCGGGGAACACCTGGAACTAGGTCATCAACCTGACCTCGTCGCCGGACACGATCGTGTCGTCGAACAATCAGGTTTTGAGCAGCGACGTGGGTGGGACGATCATTGAGAACGGCACGAACACGGTTGTCGCGACCGGTGGCAACAACGTTGTGTTTGACACCGGCAACTACCTGATTTCGACCGGGCTGAACGGCGGCAACGACACGATTTTGGCGAGCGGCAGCGGCACGGTGGCCGCGGGCGCTGGTGGGAACTTCGTATCCGTTGGCGGCGGCAGCAATGTCGTTATTTCCGCCGGCGTTGGCGACACGATCCGGCAGGGTTTTGGTCCCACATCGGTATTGGCTGTTGGCACGGGCGCACAGATTTCGGGCGGCACCAACGTGTCCGCGCTGACGGTGAGCCTGGGCGGTTCGGGCAACACGGTTTATACCAACCAATCGCAGGCTTCGGTTACGATCAGGGGGTTCAACGACAGCCAGTTCGGCAATCTTTATCCGACCACGACCGGCAGCAACAACACGGTCGAGGGCGGCAATTCGGCGATCGGCACGTTGTCGGTCCTCGATATTTCGAACAATGCGCTTATTTCCGGCAATGCCGACGGCCTCGTCAACGTGACCGTGTCCGGCAACAGCACGAACGTTTTCGGCGGCTCGGGCACGTTGAACGTGTCGGCGTCTGGCAGCAACGACAGCGTCCTGGCCGGTAGCGCCCTATCGAATGTCACGCTGAGCGGCAGCGCGGCCTTCCTGTTCGGCGACGCGACGGCAGGCGGCACGCTGGTTGCCCTGGATCAGAGCAATCTGAGCACGATCGAACTGCGGAATCAGGCAACGTCCACAATCACGCTGAGCGGGTCCGGCTCCGTGGTGGATGGCGGCACGAACGTGTCCGCGACATTGAACATGTCGATCACCGGGTCGAACGACACGGTTTACGCCGGTGCGGGATCGGAAACCATCAGCACGACCAGCAATCCGATCGTTTATGCGCCGGATGGCAACGGCGTGCTGCGGTTTGTCGGCGGTTCGGGCGGTGTCCCGACGGTCATCGGTGGCGACAACGGCGGCATCGAATACGTCACGGTTGGTGGCTCCGGGATCGACTTCTCCTCGGGCCGAGGCGACAACGCGACGATCACATCCGGCATTGGGCAGGCGACGATTTTCGGCCAGGCGGGTGGCAACGTGTTTTTCACCGGCACAGCGTCCGGTGGCGCGCAGTTCCATGCCTACGCGGGCAACGAGACGTTGAACGGGTCGGGATCGTCGGCTGAAGAGCTCCTCTATGGCTCCTCGGTCGCGGGTTCCACGACGCAGTTGCTGGGCGGGACGGGAAAAAACACGTTCTTCTCCGGCGCGACGAACCAGACGATGACCGGTGGCGGGCAATCCGATATTTTTGGCTTCCTGGCCGGTGCGACGTCGCTGCAGGGTGGTGCCCATGTCACCATCACCGACTTCGATCAGAACCACGACATTGTGCTGATCTCGGGTTACAGCAGCACGCAGTCGGCTTTGTCCTTGCTGGCCAACGCGACGGGCCCGGGCACCACGGGAAGTGGCGCCGGTGTGACGCTGACCTTGTCGGACCATACGACGATCACGTTCTCGAACCTGACGTCGGAGACTCCGCTGGTGGGCCACATTGGGTATTTCTCCAAGGTCACCTAACGTCAGGCCTTAGGCCAAACGGAACAGCCCGCGATGCTTCGGCGTCGCGGGTTTTTTCTTGTCCGTTACCGCAGCAACCGGCGCAAGGCCGGGCGGGCCATGCTGACCATCGGCGACAAAACCCGAGCCAGCCCCGGCATTTCAAGCACAGGCATCAACAGGCGCAGCACCATCCGGATACGCGGGCGGTGCAACGGCATGAGGAAGCGCATGTCGGCCAGGGCGGCGCGGATTGCTTCCGGGTCGCCGGATCGCAGTGCCATATTGTATTCCCGCACCAACCACGGGAAAAAGCGCGGCACAATCAGGTCCTGCGTATAATTGTTGCCGCGATGCATGTCATTGGGGAATTCGGCCAGTAATTTTCGCACGTAGACCATGCGGCTGACCGCCATACGCTTGGAAAAGGACGAGCTTCCGCCGAAAATGCGCCATTTGGTGGGGGCTTTGTCCAAGTAAATATTGTCATAACCGGCCCGGAACATGCGCATGAAGAGGTCGTCATCCTCGAACCCGACGAGGCGTTCGTCGAAGCCGCCGACCGCGTCGAAGGCGGCGCGGGACATGACCGTGGCGGACGGCAGAATGAACATATCTGCCTTCAAACACTGCGTCAGGTCGCGTTTGGGGTGCACGACATGGCTCGCCCGATGCAAAGCTTGGCGGGTGACCATGCGGCCTGACTCATCAACCTCATCGAGATTGCTGTACACCCATCCCAACTCGGGGTAGCGCGGCCGGCGAAAGGCCCTGGTCAGTTCGGCGAGGTGATTGGGATACCAGGCGTCGTCTTGATCCAGCAGGGCAATCAACCGCCCCTTCGAATGTGCGATTCCGAAGTTACGGGCGGACGATTGCCCACCGTTTGGCTTGCGCAGCAGTGTAATGGGGTGGGTTTCGGCCATACGGGCGACGATGGCCGGGCCGTCGTCGGTGGAGCCGTCGTCGACGACGATCACCTCATCGGGTTGCAGTGTCTGGCTGAAGACGCTGTTCAAGCTCTCCGCGATGTATGGCGCGCCATTGTAGAGGGGGATTACGGCGGAGATCGTCATTGTGTCCGGAGGCATAGGCAACCCTTAGCGGCGGTTCGACTCCGAACCGCATGGCACGTCCGCCAGGGTTTAGCACGCTAGGGTCAAGTTGACCCTATCGTGCTCTATATATCTTTGTTTGATCGCGTGATTCACGCCGCCGTGTGGTTCCACCTTTGCCGACACTGGCTTAGCCGCCGGTCACACTCATATGCCGAGCGACAGCGGGCCGGTCCTGGCGGCGGTCGATGATGAAGTCGTGGCCTTTGGGTTTGCGGGAGATCGCCTCCCGAATCGCATCGTCGAGGCCGTCGTCGCTGATTCCAGCGCGTAACAGTCCGCGAAAATCGGCGGCATCGTCCTGTCCGAGGCACATATAGAGTGTACCCGTGCATGTCAGTCGCACACGATTGCAGCTCTCGCAGAAGTTGTGGGTCATTGGCGTGATGAAGCCGACGCGGCGGCCGGTTTCCTTCACGTTGAAATAGCGGGCGGGTCCACCGGTGCGATAATCGGTGTCGTCGAGGGTCCAGTTCTTGCGCAAGCGGCCGCGGACGATCGAGAGGGGCAGGTACTGGTCGGTCCGATCGCCCGAGATATCGCCCATCGGCATGGTTTCGATGAGGCAGAGGTCGAAGCCGTGTTCGCCGCACCAGGCGAGCATACCGTCGAAATCGTCCTCGTTGACGCCTTTCATGGCGACGGCGTTGATTTTCACGGCCAGGCCGGCGGCTTTGGCGGCGAAGATGCCGTCGAGCGTGGGCTCGATCTTGCCCCAGCGGGTGAGCTGGGTGAATTTGACGGGATCGAGCGTGTCGAGGGAGACGTTCACCCGCCGCACCCCGGCTGCGTAGAGTGTGGCGGCGTGCTTGGACAGTTGGGTGCCGTTGGTCGTCACGGTGAGTTCGTTCAGGCCGTGCCCGATACGGTCGCCGAGCTTGCCGAAGAGGCGCATGATGTCTCGGCGGACCAGGGGTTCTCCACCGGTGATGCGGATTTTGGTGGTGCCCAGGCGGATGAACGCGGCGCAGAGGCGATCGAGTTCCTCCAGCGTGAGCAGGTCGCGCTTGGGCAGGAAGTTCATATCCTCCGCCATGCAGTAGACGCAGCGGAGGTCGCAGCGGTCTGTCACCGACACTCGCAGATACGTTATCGCTCGGCCAAACGGATCGATCATCGTGAAGTCATACTCCTGATCCCCATCAATTGCGCTATCCCGCGTCGGGTTCAAGGGGACCCAGGCGCATGGGTGGGTTTGGCGCCAGCAGAAAAATACATTTGTACGCGCCGACGTTTACCTTTCGTTAATCATTTTCTGGGCATCATCGGGAACCGCTGCTCCGCGGAACCTGACCGAGGGCCCCCATGGACGACCTGCTCGCCGACTTTCTGACCGAAACCAACGAGAGCCTCGCGGAACTCGACGTCGCGCTTGTGACGTTGGAGCGCACGCCGAACGATGAGGCGACGCTTTCGTTCATTTTTCGGCTGGTGCACACGATCAAGGGCACCTGCGGTTTCCTGGGGTTGCCTCGGTTGGAGCGAGTGGCCCATGCCGGGGAAAACGTGCTGGGCAAGATCCGCGACAAGGCGCTGACGGTCACGCCGGATATCGTGAGCCAGATTCTTGCTGCTCTGGATTGCATCAAGTCGATCGTCGCGCATCTCGGCGCCACTGGGTCCGAACCGGCGGGCGACGATTCGGCGCTGATCGCCACGTTGAATGCCACTGCTTCCGGGGAGGCTTCCGCCGTGCCGGAGCCGGAGACGAAGGCGGAGCCGGAGGTTCAGGCGGCGGTCGCGGTGCCGACGCCCACCGCGGCGGCGCAGACGATCCGGGTCACGGTCGATGTGCTGGAGGATCTGATGACCCTGGTCAGCGAACTGGTGCTGACGCGGAATCAGCTGCTGCAACTCGCACGGACGCAGGAAAACGCGGCGTTTTCGGTGCCATTGCAGCGGCTGTCGCACATCACATCCGACTTGCAGGAAGGGGTGATGAAGACTCGCATGCAGCCGATCGGCAACGCCTGGAACAAGCTGCCGCGCCTGGTTCGCGACCTTTCGCGGGAGATGAACAAGAAGATCGAGCTGACCATGCTGGGGGCGGACACCGAGCTGGACCGGCAGGTGCTGGAGTTCATCAAGGATCCGCTGACCCATATGGTGCGCAACAGCGGCGACCATGGGCTGGAGACCCCGGAAGAGCGTCGGGCGGCGGGCGGCGGGCAAGCCCGAACACGGGACCATCAGCCTGAACGCGTTTCATGAGGGTGGGCACATCATCATCGAAATCGCCGATGACGGGCGGGGGCTGGCGATCGAGCGGATCAAGGCCAAGGCGATCGCCAACGGTCTGGCGACCGAGGCCGAAGTGGCGGCGATGTCGGACGATCAGATCGCGCGGTTCATTTTCCGGGCGGGTCTGTCGACGGCGGCGAAGCTGACGGCGGTTTCCGGGCGCGGGGTCGGGATGGATGTGGTCAAGACCAACATCGAGCGGATCGGCGGCACCGTCGATCTGAAGAACAATCCGGGTCAGGGCACCACGTTCATCATCAAGATTCCGCTGACCCTGGCCATCGTGTCGGCGCTGATCGTGGAGGCGGGGAAGGAACGGTTCGCGATCCCGCAGATCAGCGTCGTGGAGCTGGTGCGGGCGCGGCGGGAAGCCGATGGCACGTCGGAAAGCGCGATCGAGCGCATCAACGGCACACCGGTGCTGCGTCTGCGCAGCCGGCTGCTGCCGCTGGTCAGTCTATCGGGCCTGCTGCAACTCGGGGTGCCGCTGGCGGAGGACGATGGCGCGTACATCGTGGTTGCCCAGGTTGGGACCAACATGCTGGGCATCATCGTGGACCGGGTTTTCGATACCGAGGAAATCGTGGTCAAGCCGGTGACCGCGATCCTGCGGCACGTGACGATGTTCAGCGGCAACACCATTCTGGGCGATGGTTCGGTGATCATGATCCTCGATCCCAACGGCATTGCTCGGGCGACGGGGATCGGCGCTGGGGGGGATGGGAAGCTGGCGGCACCAGCCGCCGCCGAGGCGACGCATTCGGAGGACAAGACGACGATGCTGCTGTTCCGAGCGAATGGCGAGCAGAAGATGGCGGTGCCGCTGGGTCTCGTGGCCCGTCTGGAGGACATTCCGCGGGAACGGATCGAGCTGTCGTGCGGCCAGCCGGTGACCCAATATCGTGGGAAGCTGATGCCGCTGGTACCGATATCGGGGATGCACGATCCGGATCGGGAGAGCCAGCCGGTGCTGGTATTCGCCGACCGCGATCGGGCAATGGGCCTGATGGTCGACAAGATCATCGATGTGGTGGACGACCGGCTCTCGATCGAGTTGGGCGTTGCACGCCCGGGCATGCTGGGCACAGCGGTGATCCGTGGGGAGGCGATGGACATCATCGACACCGGCTACTGGCTGACGCAGGCGGCGCACGACTGGTTCGACGGTGCGGTGCCGGCCGGTGAGGCGGTGCGGGAGCGGCACCTGCTGGCGGTCGACGACAATGCGTACTTCCGCCAGTTGCTGGGGCCGATGCTGGGGGCGGCGGGTTACCAGGTCACGTCGGTGGGGAGCGGGGCGGAGGCGCTGGCGCTGCGGGATGCCGGGCGGATGTTCGACGCGATCATCTCCGACATCGATATGCCGGAGATGGACGGTCTGACGCTTGCCCGCACCATTCGCGCCGACGGTCCCTGGTCGGCGTTGCCGTTGATCGCGCTGACGGCACGGGCGGAGCCCCGAGACATCGACGTAGGCCGGGAGGCCGGGTTCACCGACTACGTCACCAAGTCGCGCCGGGAAGACCTGACGGAGGCACTGCGTTCGTGCCTCGCGGAACCCGCGCTTGTTTAAGGAGGAACTTCCATGTCCGTCGATGTGCTGGAACGGCCGGATACGGTGACCGAGGACGAGCGTGTGTTCGTCATGCTGACCGTCGCCGGGCAGGCCTGCGGCGTTCCCGTGGCGACTGTGCGGGATATTCTGGGGGAGCAGGCGATTACCCGTATTCCTCTGGCGCCGCCGGAGATTGCGGGCAGCCTCAATCTGCGGGGGCGCATCGTCACCGCGGTGGATCTGCGACGGCGGCTGAATCTGGCGCCATCGCCGGATGGCCACAAGCCGATGTCGGTTGTCGCGGAGCACGGGGGGGAGCTGTACGCGCTGCTGGTGGATCAGGTTTCCGAGGTGATGAGCCTGAAGGCGGAGGATTTCGAGCCCAATCCACCGACGCTCGATCCGGTCTGGGCCATCTACAGCACCGGCATCTACCGGCTGGAGGACCGGCTGCTGGTGGTCCTTGACGTCAGCAAGGTGCTGGATCTGTCGGGTGAGGGGTGAGCGAAGATGACCCGGATGTGCCTTGTCGTCGATGACAGCCGCGTGGTGCGCAAGGTCGCGCGCCGCATCCTCGAAGCCCATGGCTATGGGGTGTCTGAAGCCGCGGACGGGCAGCAGGCGCTGGACGCCTGCCGCGCCGAGATGCCGGATTGCGTGCTGCTGGATTGGAACATGCCGGTGATGGACGGGATCACGTTCCTGCGGGAGCTCCGGCTGGAATTCGGTCCGGAAAACCCGCCGGTGGTGTTCTGCACCACCGAGAACGACATGTCGCACATCGAAATGGCAATCGAGGCGGGCGCGCAGGAATACATCATGAAGCCGTTCGACGACGAAATTCTGGTCGGGAAGTTGACGCAGGTGGGGTTGTGACCGCTGCCCGGGTCATGATCTGCGATGATTCGGTAGCGATACGGGGCGCCATCGGGCGGATGCTGGAAAGCGATCCGGATGTGCATGTGGTCGCGAAGGTGGCGAACGGGCAACTCGCGGTCGAGGAGCTGAAACGCACCAAGGCCGATGTGATCGTGCTGGATATCGAGATGCCGGTGATGGACGGCATGACCGCGTTGCCGTTGCTGCTGCGCGCCGATCCGAAGGTGCGGGTCATCATGGCGTCCACCCTGACCACGCGCGGTGCGGATATCGCGATGCGGGCGATGCGGCTGGGCGCCGCGGATTACGTGCCGAAGCCGTCGTCGATCGGGAGCGTGGGGGACAGCCGGTTTCAACTTGAACTGCTTGAGAAGGTGAAGGGCCTCGCCCGGTTCGGGCAGCGGCCGGCGCGGACGGGGAGCGTGGCCTCGACACGGCCGGCCCCGGTGCAGGCGCCGCGGATGCTGGCGATCGGGAGTTCGACCGGCGGGCCGCAGGCGCTTTTCACGCTGGTGCAGGGGCTGGGGCGGCAGATCGCGGTGCCGGTCGTGCTCACGCAGCATATGCCGGCGACGTTCACGCCGATTCTGGCTGAGCATATCGGGCGCCTGGGGGGCATGCCGTGCGCGGAGGCCAGGGATGGGGAAGTGCTGGTCAATGGCCGCATCTATCTGGCACCTGGGGATAAGCATCTGATCGTCGAGGGCCGAGCCGGCAGCTTTCGGGCCCGTTTGACGACCGATCCGCCGGAGAATTTCTGCCGTCCGTCGGTCGATCCGATGTTGCGCAGCGCGTCGTCGGTCTGCGAGGGTCGGGTCCTGGTCGCCATGTTGACGGGCATGGGTCAGGACGGATTGGCGGGCACGCGCATGGTGGTGGAGGCCGGGGGCTGCGCGATCGCGCAGGACGAGGCGACCAGCGTTGTCTGGGGCATGCCGGGCGCCATCGCTCGGGCCGGTCTCTGCCATGCCGTGCTGCCGCTGCCCGCGATGGCAGGCAAGCTCCGCGAGATATTGAAGGCACCCCGCGCATGACCGCCTCGATTCACCCGGCGGCGTTCGCCGCTTTGGCCGATCTGCTGAAGACGAAATCCGGGCTCGTGATCGGGCTGGACAAGACGTATCTGCTGGAGACGCGGTTGGCGCCGATCCTGAAACGGACGGGGCTGCCCGATCTGAATGCGCTGGCCGATCGGGTGAAACGGGCGCCGTTGGACCCGCTTGCGCGCGATGTGGTGGAGGCGATGACCACCAATGAGAGTTTCTTTTTCAGGGACGACAAGCCGTTTCAGCATTTTCGGACCCAGGCCCTGCCCCGGCTGCTGGCGGCGCGTCCGCAGAACGCGACGTTGCGGATCTGGTCGGCCGCTTCCTCGTCCGGGCAGGAGGCTTATTCGCTGGCGATGATCCTGGCCGAGAGCAAGGCGGCGTTGGGCGGGCGGGCGGTCGAAATTCTGGGGACCGATATCGCTCGGGACCAACTGAGCCGCGCCGAGCAGGGTGTGTACACTCAGTTCGAGGTGCAGCGCGGGCTGCCGGTGCAGATGCTGATGCGCTATTTCAAGAAGGACGATGGGAACTGGCGGATTTCGGACGCGATCCGGTCGATGGTCAAATTCCGGGAATGGAATTTGCTGGGCGATCTGCGTGCGCTTGGCCGGTTCGACATCGTATTTTGTCGCAATGTTCTGATATATTTCGATCAGCCGACCAAAGCGCGCGTTCTGGAGGCGATTGCCGGGCAGATGCCCGCGGACGGCGCGTTGTATCTGGGAGGCGCGGAGACGGTGTTGGGGATCACCGGCCGGTTCGCGCCGTTGCCCGGGGAGCGGGGGGTGTATGGGGTAGCTTCAGCGAAGGTGGCGGCGTAGGCCGCCCTCATGTCATGCCTTCGAAGGCCGGTATCCACGACTTGCCTGCCGGCGTGAGGGCGTGGGTCCCGGCATTCGCCGGGATGACGATTGAGGGGGGCCGATCGAGCCTTAGCTGAAGCCCCCCCGCGCCGCGACCGGCCACAGGCATTCCACCCGGCCGTTGCGGACCCCGACGTACCAGTCGAAGCGATCCACGGTGGGGTCGCAGTGGCCTGGGACCAGACGGAGCTTTTCGCCGAGCTTGGGGGCGGCGGTTTCGGATCCGACGTCGAGCTTGCCGTGCTCATCGGACGCGCTGACGTAGCGAAGATCGGGGCGCTGCCAGACGGTCGGCATGCCGGAGTCGATGGATACGGCCTTGTGGCCGACGTCGAGGACGGCGACGCCGGGGCGGGACTGGCTCATGACGGTGCCGAGGACGAACAAGGAATGGCGGAAGGTGCTGACCGGGGCGCCGGATTCATCGAGGTTGCGGGCGTAGTCGGCGTCCATGAAGACGTAGCTGCCGGCCTGCATTTCGGTATAGACGCCCGACGCTGCCTCGATCTGAAAGGATCCGGTGCCGGCGCCGCCGACGATCGGGCAGTCCAGGCCCTGCTGTTTCAATTGTTCCACGGTGCGGCGGGATGCGTCGATCGCGGCGCCGATGAGGGTGCGGCGTTCGGCGATGGTGCGCTTGTGCTGGGCGCTGCCTTGGTAGGCCTGAAGGCCGCCGAAGATCAGGTGCTTCGAGGCAGCGATGCGTTTGGCCAGCGCGACGGCGTCGGGTCCAGCGGCGATCCCTGCCCTGCCCGCGCCGACGTCGATTTCGACCAGGACGGTCATGCGGATGGCGGCGGCGGCGGCGGCGGATTCGATGGCCTCGATCTGGGCGGCGTCATCGACGCACAGCGCGACCTTGGCGATGCGCGACAGGGCGCAAAGCCGGGCAAGTTTGGGGGTCCCGACGACCTCGTTGGACACGAGGATGTCGGGAATGCCCCCCCAGGCGAGGATTTCGGCCTCGGCCACCTTCTGCACGCATTGGCCGACGGCGCCGCGCGCCATCTGCAACTTGGCGATCACCGGGGATTTGTGGGTCTTGGCGTGGGCGCGCAGTTTGACGCCGGTGGGTGCCAGCAGCGAGGCCATGTGGTCGAGGTTGTATTCGAAGGCGTCGAGGTCGATCACCAGCGCCGGGGTGTCGATCTCGTCCTCACGCATACCGGGCTGGGCGGGGGGCGATTGCAGCATGGGATTCCTCCGGATCGTATTGCGTCCCAGTAGCCCAACACGACGAGGTGGGGTAGGGATCGGGCAAACAATTCGACGGAGCGTCCCGTGTCCCAACCCAAGCTGTTTCAGCCGCTGACCATCCGCGGCGTCACCCTGAAGAACCGCGTCGTGCTGGCGCCGATGCATCAATACGCGTCGAACCAGGGGTTCGCGACGGACTGGCATCTGATGAACGCGGGCAAATTCGCCGCGGGCGGGTGCGGGCTGGTGATGGTGGAATCGACGAAGGTCGAGCGGCGGGGCTGCGGCACCGTGGGCGATCTGGGTCTGTGGGACGACAAGTTCGTGCCGGGGTTGAAGCGGGTGTCGGATTTCATCCAGGCACAGGGTGCGGTTTCGGCGATTCAGATTGGGCATTCCGGCCGCAAGGCTCGGCTGACGCGTCCGTGGGAAGGGCAGCAGCCGCAGACGCCGGATCATCCGGAGATGTTCGACTGGGAAGGGTGGGAATTGGTGGCGCCGAGCGCGGTGGCGCATAGCGATCGGATGCCGACGCCGCGGGCGTTTAGCCGCGACGAGATCCCGGAGGTCGTTACCCATTGGGGGCAGGCGGCGGCTCGGGCGCATGCGGCGGGGTTCCAGATTTTGGAAATCCATGGCGCGCATGGGTATTTGATCCACCAGTTCCTGTCTCCGGTCGCGAACCGGCGGAATGACGAGTATGGCGGATCGGACGTCAACCGGATGCGGTTCGCGTTGGAAGTGGCGGAATGCGTGCGGGCCAATTGGCCGGCGGAAAAGCCGCTGTTCATGCGGCTTTCCTGCGAGGATGACGCGGGCTGGGGGCCGGAGCAGAGCGTTGCTTTGTCGAAGGAGCTGAAGCTGCGGGGGATCGATGTGATCGACTGCTCCTCGGGCGGGGTGCTGGAGCGGTCGCCGATGGACAGCGTGCGGTCGCAGAAATACGGGTCTCAGGTGCCTTATGCATCGAAGATCCGGGACGAGGCGGAGATGATGACGATGGCGGTGGGGCACATCGTGCATGCGGATCAGGCGGAGGCGATCCTTCAGGAGGGTAAGGCCGATCTGATCGCGATTGCTCGGGAACTGCTTTACAACCCGAACTGGGCGATGGATGTGGCGCAGAAGCTGGGGGCGGATCCGGATTTTGAGTCCGTGCCGCCGGCTTACCGGTACTGGCTTGGGAAGCGGGCGAAGTCGAAGTTCGAGGGGGTGCCTTCGACGTATCGGCAGGGGATCATGGCGGCGGAGTAGGGTTGGGTCCGTTCGGACCGGATTGATGCGACGGGGACGTTGCGGGCTCTGATGCCGTTATGCGCGGGTTGGGGTTCGCGTCATCTGTCGCGTGATTCACGCCGCCACCGTGGCGGGGCTGGGCGACCAATGCGAAGCGCTTCGTTTTGCCTATCGGCCGCAGGCGATGCGCAACTTCTCTTCACCACGGGTGCCCGGAATGGAGGGCTGCCATGGTCTCGGACCTTGAACCAAGTAGGTCCTTTCCCCAGTCCCATATGCCCGGAATATCCGTATTCCTGGATTATCCGATATCTGGCCCCCGTGCAGTCATATTCGGCCTTCCCTGTTGAGGACAGAAATGCGTGCCCCTGCCAAGCCTGTGGTTGGGGATAGTCGGTCAGGTTCGTCATCCAAACATGGCCGCCGTTCCGGACAATAGTACCGTAGTCGATATAGTACGTCGAAATGTCCGAGGAGCCGGTCTTAACCCACTCAGCAGCCGCGCTCCGGGTGGACAGGACGATCGCCATGGCCAGCAGGACAAGGATGCGCATGGACTGCCCCCTTTTTCTCGACAGGCGATTATCCTGACCGAAGCCCGAGGGAACCGCAAGGCACAGCGAGAGGATAGAGCCATATCCGGGCGCGGCCGCGCATCACCCGAACGCGTAAGTGTCCATGCGCAGAATGCCGTAGGACGTGCTGGCGTGCAGGCGGGTCGCGGTTGGGCCGCCGGCGCCCATTGCGACATAGAGCGGCAGCAGGTGCTCATCGGTTGGGTGTTGCATCGCGGCGTGGGGCGCGCGACGGCGGTAGTCGAGAAGGTCGTCGGTGCGGCCCTCGGTCAGGGCTGTGTGCATCCAATCGGCGAAGGCGTCGACATCGGGGGCGGCGGGGCTGTTGGCATCGGGGGCGCGCGCCCGGCGCAGGTTATGCGTCAGGCCGCCGGAGCCGATGACGAGAATCCCCTGCTCCCGCAGCGGTGCGAGGGCTTTGCCGAGCAGGAGATGGTGTTCGGTGCCGAGGTAGGACTGGATCGACACTTGCAGCACGGGGATGGCGTGTTCGGGATACATCAGCAGAAGCGGCACCCAGGCACCGTGATCGAGGCCGCGTTCATGGTCGACGTCGCCGCCGAGGCTCTGGGCGATTTCGGTGGCGAGGGCGGCATCGCCGGGCGCGGGGTAGCGCAGGGCGTAGAGCGCCGGCGGGAAACCGTAAAAATCATGGATGGTCTCGTTGACCTTGACCGCGTTGACCGCCGGTCGCTCGGTATCCCAGTGCGCGGATGCGATGACGATCGCGCGGGGACGATCGAACTGTGTCGCGAGGCCGCGCAGGAAGTCGCGGGCGGGCTGATCGGTCAACGGCATCATCGGCGAGCCGTGGCTGATGAACAGGCTGGGCAACATGGGGAAATCTCCGACCGTCAGGGGCCGTAGAGTGCCCGCGCGTTGTCGTAATAGAAGCCTCGGCGCTGGGTTTCGGTGACGGGGAAAGGCAGCACCGAATCAGGGTCGTCGAAGTCCCAATGTGGGTAGTCGGAGGCGAACAACAAGCGGTCCCAGCCGATCCAATCGATGAGGTCGAGGGCGTGCGGCTTGTGCGGCGGTTCCTCCATCGGCTGGGTCGTGGCCCAGACCTGGGAGCGGATGTAGTCCGACGGCCGGCGGGACAGTTTTGGGCCGTCGTTGGTCAGGCGGCGGACGAGTTTGTCCAGGCGCCAGCAGAAGGAGGGGAGCCAGCCGAAGCCGCCCTCGATCATCAGGAAGCGGAGGTTCGGGAGTGCTTCGAAGGCGCCCTCGACCACCAGGCTGGCGAGGTGGGCCTGGAAGGCGTTGGCGTGGGCGACCATGTCTTCGAGGTAGAAGGACGGCCAGCCGGCGGCGGTGGGCTTGTGGCCGGCGAAGCCGAAGGCGTGCATGGCGACGGGGAATCCGGCCTCGGTCGCGGCTTGCAGGATGGGGCGGTATTGGCGCTGGCCGAGGGGCGCGCAGATCCGCGACATGAACATGACATGGCCGTAGCCGGGGATGGTGGCGCAGCGCTCAATCTCTTTGACCGCGGCGGCGGGGTCTTCGTAGTTGATGACGATGGACGCGCGCAGGCGGGGTTCGGGGCGCACATGGGTATCGATCTGCCATTGGTTCAGCGCCTGGCACATCGCGTTGCCGAGATCGGGATTCATGAAACTCTGGCTCGGCAGTGGCGGATTTATGAGGCCGAGCTGGATGTTGTAGCGGTCGAGGTGCTGGGTGCGGGTGAAGTCGAGGTTGGTGCCGGGCGGGCTGCCATCGGGCGGGAAGGCATCGCGGCGGGCGGCGAAGGGGGCGGATTTCGGGTAGGCGGCGTTGCCGTCCTGATAGCCGATGCGGTGCGAGGTGCCGTACGTCTCGATATAGTCGATCCAGCGTTGGGTCAGATACGGATAGAGGTCGCTGGTGGCGCGCGGGCCGAGGTGCAGGTCGCAGTCGGCGATCGCGAGGCGCGATTGGGCGTTGGCTTGCGGGAGATCGCGGACCTGGACGTTCATGCTGTGCGGTTCCGAACGGGGATTTCCCGCCGATCCTACGCCCGGCGGGCAGCGTGGGCAAACACGGGTTTGTTACCCGACGGGTTGGTCCGAGGGCGTATGGTTGCCGACGAAACAAGGAGGCACACATGGCGAAGGACCATTTCGGTATCTATGCGGCGACCGTTCTGAACACCAACGATCCGATGCGGCTGGGGCGGATACAGCTCATGGTGCCCAGCGCGGACCATCCGATGTCCGGATGGGCTGATTCCTGCGTGCCGGGGGGCGGCGGGATCGATGGCGTGAAGATCGGCGATGAAGCCTGGTGCATGTTTGAGGGCGGGGATCTGGCACACCCCGTATTCGTGGGGGTCCGCCCGAAATAGGGGTTACCCCTTCACCGCACCGAAGGTCAGACCGCGGATCAGGTGGCGTTGGACGGCGATGGTGAAGATGACGACCGGCAGCATGATCCCGATCGCGCCGGCGGCGGACAGGGACCAATAGGAGATGTCCTCACCGCCGTATTCGGCGATGGCGACGGGCAGGGTTTTGGTACGGCTGCCGGTCAGGATCAGGGCGAACAGGAACTCGTTATAGGCCAGCAGGGCAGAGAACAACGATGTGACCGCGAGGCCGGGTCGCACGGCGGGCAGAACGATCATCCAGAATGCCTGCCAGCGATTGCAGCCGTCGATCATCGCGGCTTCGTCGAGCTCGATGGGTACGTCGAGGAAGAAGCTGCGCATCAGCCAGATGGTGAAGGGCTGGTTGATCGCGACCATCGAAAGAATCATCATGCCGTAGGAATCGGCCAGGCCGAGGCCCCTCGCCATGACGAAGAAGGGGATCGCCAGGAGGATCTGGGGGAACATGCGCACGGCGAGCAGGCCGAAGAGCAGCTTGCCGGAATGTTTCGACTTCATGCGGGCGAGGCCGTAGGCAGCCATGGTGCCGATCGGTACCGACAGGCAGATCGTGCCGGCGGCGATGATCAGACTGTTCCAAAGGAAGGCGAGGAAGCCGCGTTCGAACCAGACCTGGTAGTGGAAGATCAGGGTGGGGTCGAAGATCAGCTTGGGCGGGATGGAGAAGGCGTCGCCGGGCTGGCGGATCGAGATCATGAAGCCCCAGATGATGGGGATCAGATTGACGATCGTGAAGAGGATCAACCCGATCAGGAGCGGGATTTGCAGGCGCAGGGTGCGGGACACTCAGAACGCCTCCCGCCCGCGCCGGGACATGGACCAGATCAGCGCGCCGACGATGGCGGCGACGATCAGGAGGGTGATGACGCCGAGGGCGGAGGCCTTGCCGACCTCCAACTGATGGAAGCCGAGTTCGTAGGTGTAGAGGGTGACGGTTTCGGTCGCGGTGCCGGGGCCGCCGTTGGTGAGGACGTAGACGAGGTCGAAGAACCGGAAGGCGTCCATGGCGCGGATGGCGACGACGAACAGGATCAGGGGTTTCATCATTGGCAGGATGACGAAGCGGAGGCGCTGCCAGGCGTTGGCGCCGTCGATCTGGGCGGCTTCGAGCAGTTGGACGTCGAAGGATTGCAGACCGGCGTAGAGCACCAGCATCAGGAACGGCATGAATTTCCAGGTGTCGGCCATGATGAGGGTGAATTTCGCCCAGAAGGGATCGCCCAGCCAATCCGGCGGAAAGACATCGAGCGAGATCAGGGTGGCATCCAACAGGCCGAAACGGCCGATGAAGAGCCATTTGAGGAAAATGGCGCCGACGACGGGTGTGACGACGTTGGGGAGGAAATTCAGCAGCGAAATCAACCGGACGCCGCGATGCAGCGCGTAGAGTGCCAGGGCAAGGCCGAGGCCGATAAAGAGTTGCAGTGCCACGCTGCACCCGACGATGATGACGGTGTTCAGGAGGTCGCCCCAGAAGCGGGCATCGACCAGCAACTCGGTATAATTCTGCAGGCCGACGAAAACCGTCGGCCCGCCCCCCAAGTAATAATGGAGGAAACTAAAATAGATCGCCGAGCCCAGTGGGTACAGCAGCACCACGGTCATGACGATCAGGCTTGGAATCATGAATTTCCACATGGGTTTATTTGTAATATCCCCGTTGAGTGAGCATCGCGACCGCTTCGGTGGCGGCGGTATCGAGCGCTTCCTTGGTTGGCATCTGGCCGACAATGGCCTGCACCATGCGTTTGCCGATCAATTCCGACACCTCACTGAATTCAGGCAGTTGCGGCATCGGCACACCGGCGGCGAGACATTGCGCGACGGCGGGGTACCAGCGGTATTTTTTCACCAGTTCCGGATCGTTCAACACCGCGTTGCGGGGCGGGGTCGCGAGGGCCGCGGCGCCACGCTGGTTGGCATCGTTCAAGGCGGTAGCCATGGCGATGAACAGCTTTTCCTTGTTCTTCGCGCTGAAACGGGAAATCGTGTACATGTCGCTGATCATGACCTGCTTGCCGCCGGCGGGCATCACGGTCCAGGCGATCTTGCCGACGACATGGGACTTGTCGGGGTTGTCCATGCTGGCGCATCGCGTCGCCCATTGCTGGCCCTGCGCGGCGAAATCCTGGCCCATGTTCACGGTATGCTCATCGTTATGGACGGCGGTGAAGCCGGGCACGCAATAGGCTGCCAGTTTCCTGTAGGTCTCGATCGCCTCGATACCGCGCGGGCTGTTGAAGGTGGGGCGCCAGTCCTTGTCGAACCAGCCGTCGCCGACGGTGTTGAGCACGGCGTGCAGTTCGTTCGGGATCATTTCGCCTTTGAGCGCCAACGTGACGCCGTAACGGCGCGGGGGCTGGCTGAGGGCCTTGGCGTTTTCGATATAGCCCTCCCACGTGGTTGCGGGTTTGAGCTTCTTGTCGTCGAACAGGTCGGTCCGGTACGCTTGCAGCGTCGTGTTGGTGGTGATCGGCATGCCGTAGATGTGGCCGCCGAAGGAACAGCCGGCGATCGATCCGGGGTTGATGTCGCCGAGTTTGAACTCGTCCTTGTGCTTGGCAAAGAGATCATCCAACGGCTCCAACCAGCCGCTTTTGGCGAAGGACGACATCGACAGGCTGTTGGCCCAGCAGATATCGACCTGCGAGGACGAGGAGGAGAGCGCGAGGCGCTGGAGCTGAATGGCCTCGGTCGCCTGCATGAGGCGGCCTTCGACGGGCAGGTCGGGGACGGCGGTCTTCAGCTTATCGGCATAATATTCGAGGGCCGGATAGCGGTGGCTGATCAGGGACGCGGTTTCGGCGGCTTTGGTGCCCCGCCCCAGGAACGGTGTCGCAAGCGCGGCGCCGACCATTGCTCGGCGGCCAATCGTTATCGTTTTCATGACGGTCTCCTCCTGGGCGGGGAGACTTGCACAGACCGGGAGGGGATGCCACCCGGTCTGCGTCGTGAAGGGATTACGGTGCAGCAGCAGCGGGGCGAGATCGTGGCGAACGGACCATCCGCCGTGCCTGGACGCTGGTTCAGGCCTCCCGCAGCAGGTTGGCGACGTGGCGGCGGCCGCGCATACCCAGAACGATCATCGTGACGGTCGCCATACCGGCGGTGAGGCAGGTTGCGAGGAAAATCTGGCGGGGCGGCCAGCCTTGGGACAGCAGGTAGCCGCCGAGCCAGGGGCCGGCGATGCCGCCGAGGCGACCGACGCCGAGCGCCCAACCCATGCCGGTGTTGCGGACCCGCGCCGGGTACAATGCGCCGGTGAAACCGTTGATGCCGGTCATGGCACCGACGGTGCAGGCGCCGATCAGGAAAAGAACGACCAGCAACACGGTATAGGGCAGGTTGATCAGGCCGATCGCGCCGATGCTCAGGATACCGGTGAACAGCATGACCGTCAGCACGTTGGGCGGGCCGAACCGGGCGGACAGGGGAACGACGAGGAAGATGCTGATAAGCGGGCCCGCATCGGCGAAGGATGAGGCCGCGACGGCCTCGGGCGGGGTCAGGCCGGACAGGGACAGGACGGTGGGCATCCAGTAACTCACGAGGTAGAGGCTCATGAGATTGGCGAAATAGAGCAGCCAGATCAGGATCGTGGTGGGTCCCAGGCCGTCGCGGAACAGGCCGGCGATGGGGTTGCCTTGGGCGACATCGACGGGGTGGGACGGCGCTGTCGGGTCGATACCCAGGCGATCCAGCAGACGGCGGGTTCTGTCGGTGAGGCGGCCTTTCGCGAGCAGGAATCTGGGGGATTCCGGCAGGCACAGCAGCATCACCGGGATCAAGGCGAGCGGGGCGAGGCCGCCGATCCAGAAGATCGATGTCCAGCCGTAGATCGGCAGCAGTTGCGCGACGAGTTGTTTGCCGAGAAAGCCCCCCAGCGGGGAGCCGGTGAAGACGATCATGATCGTTACCGCCCGAATTCTGTTGGGCAGGTAATCGCCGCTCAGCGCGACGGTCACGGGCATGACGGCGCCGATGCCGATCCCGGTGAACAGGCGGTAGATGACCAGTTCGGAGATCGAATGGGCCTGGGTGGAGGCCAGCGACGTGATGCCCAGGATCAGCAACGCACCGATCATCACCGGCTTGCGTCCGACGCGGTCCCCGACGGGGCCGGAGGCCAAGGCGCCGATCATTATGCCGACGGAAGACATCACGAAGGTGTTGGCGAAGGCCGCTCCCGGTTGCTGCCAGACGCGGATGAGCGCGGGCACGGCCATGGAGATCGAGGTGATATCGAAGCCGTCGAACAACTGCGCCAAGGTGCACAACAGGATGACGCGTATTTGCAGCGAGCCAATGGACTGGTTTTCCAGCCGGGATTCAGTGTGGGACATCGCAGCCTCCGGGAACATGGGTAATTTGGTGGGCTTGCAGGATTGGCAGCACGTCGCGGGCGAAGCGGCGGATCTGTTCGACGAACATTTCCTGCGGCATCGCGCCGCGATTGAAATTCACCTGCACCGTACCGGCGCCGGTGTGTTCGGCCAGGCGGATGATTTTGGTGGCGACCTCCCCGGGTGTGCCCCAGGGGAGTCGGTCGGCCATGCGTTCCATGTCGGCCATGGTCATGTTGCGGAAATCGCCGCGGTTGAATTCGGCGGCGCGCAGGTTCTCGGTTCGGACGTAGTCGGTGGATTGGGCGCTGCTGTAGCCGGTTTCGCGCTGCATCGCGGTTTCGGTGAAGTTACCGTGGCTGAACAAGGTACGGTTGAAGTACAGCAGGTATGGCCCGCATTCGCGGATCGCGGCTTCCTTGCTGTCGGCGACATAGGCTGAAACACCGACCGACAGATGGTCGGGTGTGATGCGCACGCCGTTGGCGGCGAGGCATTTGGCGTAATAGGCGATGATGTCGTCCTGCAATCCGCCGGGCGCGAGGCCGGGGGTGATGCGGATGTCGTTGCGGGCGGCGAACTCGATCGATTCCTTGCTGCTGACGACGGGCGTCCAGATTTCCGGGCGCGGGCGCTGGAGCGGGCGGGGCCACAGCGCGACATCCTTGTACGACCAGAATTTTCCCTGGTAGGAAAACACGTCCTCGGTCCAGGCGCGGGTCACGATGTCGAAGGCTTCCTCGAACCGGGCGCGCGAGTCGGACAATGGAACGTTGTGGACCTGGTATTCGCGGGGAATACCGCGGGCGAAGCCGGAGATCAGCCTGCCGTTGGACAGGCAGTCGAGCATGGCCAGTTCCTCGGCCAGTCGCAGGGGTTCGTGCAGCGGGAGCAGATTGCCGTAGATGAGCAACTTGCATTTGCTGGTGCGCTGGGCGGCCGAGGCCGCCATCAGGTTCGGCGAATTCATCAGGCCGTAGGGGGAACAATGATGTTCGTTGAACCCCAGGCCGTCATAGCCGAGGCGGTCGATCAGTTCCCAGGCATCGAGGTGTTCGGCGTAGGTTCGGACCGCGACCTCGGGTTTGAAGTGCCGGGCGGACAAGGGGTACGGCAGTTCGCCGCCGACCTTGATGTGGTCGAGTTGCTCGCCATAGGCCAGCAGATCGAAGACGAAGACCTTCATGCGCTGCACGAAGGTGCGATGTGGCCGAGCATGTATTCCTCCCGCCGCCCATTGTTTCGGGGGCTTGGCGGGAGGATGCTACAACGCGCGGGAAATGGCTACCGGCTGCCGCCGCCGAAAATGCCGCGCATGACGGAACCGGCCACGCCGCCGGCGATTCCGGATTCGATGTTCGAGGAGGTGGAGGTCTCGCCGCGGCCCATGAAGGGGGCGAGGGCGTGGGCGAGTGTCGGCACGGTCATGGTTTGCAGCCAGACTTTGCCTGGTCCGGTAAGGCGGGCGAGGAAGATGCCGTCGCCGCCGAACAGGGCATTCTTGATGCCGGAGATCGTGGTGATGTCGAAGGACACGCTGTCCTCGTACATGCCGACATGGCCGGGGTGGACGAGCAGCGTCTCACCCGCTTGCAGTGTGGGATTGACGACTTCGCCGCCCAGCGCGACCCAGGCCTGGCAGTTGCCGGTGACGTGCTGCATCACGAAACCGTCGCCGCCGAAGATGCCGGCGCCGAGGTTGCGCTGGATTCCCATTTGCAGCACCACGCCCTGGGTGCCGGCGAGAAATCCGTGGCGATGGACCATGAAGCCCTGGCCATCACGGACCTCGACCGGCAGGATCTGGCCGGGGACCTTGGGCGTGAAGGCAACGCCGCCCGGGCCGCCGGTGCAGGTAAACTCGGTCATGAACAGTCCGCCGCCGGCCACCGCTCGGGTAATCGCGCCCCACAGGCCGGAGGAGCCGGCGGTCGCCATCGAGGTGTTCATCTGGATATTGGGCGTCATCCAGGCCATTTCGCCGGGTGGCGAGATCACCATTTCCCCGGGTTGCAGACCGATTTCGAGAACCGGCAGCACACTGCCGGAGATCAGGGATTCCATGCGATTGCTCCTATTTCTGGCCGGTTTTCCAGGCGTCGTAACGGGCTTTGTTTTCGGCGTTTGGCGGATAGAGGCCGGGCAAGGAGGCGCCGGCGTTCACTTCGCCCATGATCCATTCCTCCAGGGCTTCCTGTTCGGCGGCGACGGCGGCGACTTCCTCGATCATGGCTTTGGGAATGACCACGGCACCGTCGTCGTCGACCATGATGAGATCGTCGGGGAACACGGCGACGCCGCCGCAGCCGATCGGTTCCTGCCAGTTGATGAATGTGAGGGCGGCGACGGAGGCCGGGGCGGCGGTACCCTGGCACCAGACCGGGAGGCCGGTGCCGAGGACGCCGTGCATGTCGCGCATCACGCCGTCGGTGACGAGACCGGCAACGTTCCGTTTGGCCATGCGGGCGCAGAGGATGTCACCGAAGATGCCCGCATCGGTGACGCCCATCGCGTCGGCGACGGCGATGCAGCCTTCCGGCATCGCCTCGATCGCCGAACGGGTGGAGATCGGGGAGGACCAGGAGGCGGGGGTGGCGAGGTCTTCGCGGGCGGGGACGAAGCGCAGGGTGAAGGCGTGGCCGAGGAGGCGGGGCTGGCCGGCGCGGATCGGGCGGGTGCCGCGCATCCAGACGTTGCGAAGGCCCTTTTTGAGCAGCACGGTGGTGATGGTGCCGGTTGAAACACCCTTGAGGGCGGCGGCGATTTTTGGGTCGACGGTCATATTGGGGCCTGCTGCTTTGATTCGGACGTGCGATATTGCCTCGGCCGCGTGGCGAAGGCCAGCGGTTGGTTTGGGTGGCGCGGGCAACCAAGACCCTGACGCGACAGCCGTTTTGTATTTTCGATTTTCAGCGGCCGGCGAGATAGCGTTCCAGCAGCGGTCCCCAGACGGTGGAGCCGCCGCGCCTGACGAAGAGCTGGTGACCGTCGGTGCCGAACGGGCCGATCTGGAGGAATTGCGCCTGTCCGCCGGCACGCGCATAGGCGGCATAGAGCGACGATGCGATGGTGGGATCGAAGAAGGTGTCGTTCTCGGCATACAGCCAGAACATCGGCGTCGTTGCGCCGCTGGCCAGCATCCCGGCGGCGACGGCGAGTTGATCGGGGCGGCAATTGGCGTTCGGGGTGTTGTGGGCATGTCCGCCTCGGCCGCCGGCCATGCTGACGATGGCTGAGACCTTGGGGTGAGGCATCGTGTCGAATGCCACGGCGCCCCAGCCGCCGGCGGAATGGCCGATCACGATGGCGCCGTTCGGTCGGGCGCCCGGCAGGGCGGTGGCGAAATCGACGACGGCGGCGATCTGGCGCGCGGTGTCGCGGCCGGCGGCGACGAATTCCGCCGCGCCGCAGTATCCGATGCCTTCGGAGAACGGTCCGCCGGTGCGGCCGTAGCCGGTGCGCATCGGGGACACGACCGTGTATCCGCGTTGCAGGAACCAACCGACGGTTTCGCTGTCGCAGGACATGGGCTTCATCGTTGGGCGCTCGCTGGGGTTTGCCGGCGAGCCGTGATTGATGACCACGACCCGGGCATTGGCTTGCCCTGGCGGGCGGCATACTTGTGCGAACAACTGATAGGTGGTGCCGTTGGGGTCGATGTAGGGGATCCAGACGGTTTCGTCGGTGGGTGCGGCCCAGGCATGGGCGGAGCACAGCACGAGAAGAACGAGCAAGCGTTGGGCGAGCTTGGTCATGCCTTGCAGCAAAGCAGATTTCGCAGCGGTTGTCAGGATGGCAGCGTCGCGTTCAGGGCCGATCGGTCTCCCGCAGGAACCGTTCGTGCATTTCGCGGGTCAGCGTCTCCACCCGTTCGGTCAGTTGCTTGGTCAGTTCGGTCAACTGGGTGTTCTGCTGCAACAGTTCCAGCAGTTGGTTGGCGCAGCGGGCCGCGTCTTCCTGTCGTTGCGCGGCGGTTTCGGCCAGGGCTTCGCGGTGTTTCGCGTCGGCTTCGGCATGTACGGCGTCGCGCTGGGCCTGGCGTGTCTGGGCGAGAAGAATAAGGGGCGCGGCATAGGCGGCCTGAAGACTGAAGGCGAGGTTCAGCAGAATGAACGGGTAGACGTCGAAGCTGGTCAGTCCGACCATATTGACCGCGATCCAGATGGCAACGATGAGGGTTTGCGCACCCAGGAACAACGGCGTTCCGAAGAACCGAGCGAATGCCTCGGCTTTGAGGGCGAACCAGTCGTTGCCGAAGGTCGCGGCGGTGTGTGCGTGGGGTCGGTGGAACCGGAAATGGTCCCGCAGGTTGGTCGACGAGCTCATGATGGTCACCCTTCCGTCGTGGGCCGGGGATTCGGCACACGACGGAAGCGTATAGCAGCTTTTGGACCGTGCCCGGAACGGGGCAAGTTGTTAAAGATCGCGGGCTTCCAGTTCCGCCAGCAGTTTCGTCAGATCGGTCACCGCGGTTTGCACGGTGCCGGTGTCCGTCCAGGACGGCAGGATGGTCGCCGGCACGGGCGGGGTGACGGCGACCTGGACGAGGTTGTGGACCTCGTTTGGGTCGCGCGCCAGATCGTACATCTCCCACTCCTGCGCTGCCTTGCCCGAGGGGTCGAAATAGCGGGCCAGTTTGTAGTTCGGGGTTCGGACGCAGCGGATGTGGTTGGGTTGGCACACCGCGCCGGGGGTGAGGGCGGGCACGGCGGGTTTGCCGCCGGAGCCTTCGCGCACGGCGTCGACGACCTGGTTGAAGAAAGCAAACTCCCGCATTGAGATTTGCGAATGTGTATTGGCGACCGGCGGCAGTGGGGCGGTAATTTCATCGTCGGTGATGAACAGCACGCCCTGGCGGGGTTTGTTGTCCGGTCCGAGGACCTGATCGGTGGTCCCCGCCAACAAGTCGGACAGATCCGAGCCGGGCAGCGGTGGCACCGGCCTGGTGTTGCGGAGTTTCGCGGCGATCGTCTCGCGGGCGTCGGCGTGCACCCCGGCGAGGCCGAGGATGGTCGGCAGGATGTCGATATGGCTGGTGAGCGCGTCGACGGACCGCTTCATGGCGACTTCGTCGTTGTTGGGGGGAAATTTCACCACGACCGGGACATGCAGGATTTCCTGATAGGCGGTGTGCCATTTCTCCATCATCATGCCGTGGGCGGCGGCGTATTCGCCGTGATCGGTCAGGAAAATGACGATTGTGTTATTTGCCTGACCGGTGTCTTCCAGCGTTTGCAACACCCGGTCGATATGGGTATCGACCACCGCGTGGAGATAGCCGTAGAGCTGGATGAAATCGAGGCTCGCGCGATCCGGATCGAACGCATAGGCGAACGGAATCGTGCCGTCCGTCGCGAGTTTCAGCCCGGTTTCCTTGCTTTGCCCCTTTTGGATGGCGTTGAACCCGACCTTGGATGCCAGCGCCAGCCCCATTTTGTAGGCGTAATCGAGTTGGCATGATGGTTTGGTGTTCAGCTTTTCGTGCGCTGTTGGCGGCAGCGCGGCACAGTCCTGCGGGAATCCCATGGGGTTGAGCGGCAACTGCATCGTGCCGGCTGTCGGGGCATTCGATTTCGTGTGCGCGGCCGGCACCTGCAACGGACCCAAGGGGCCCTGACTCCTGGGGGTGAACTTGCCATCGTCCGCAACGGCGACGAGCGCGGCATGTTCGGCTGGGAGCGCCTGCCCGAGGACCCCGGGATAAGTGGCGATGTCGTGGGGATTTACAAAAGAGGCTACGGCGAACCATGGACGGGCGGCATTCGCATCGGGCGGCGGGGCGGCTGGATCGTTGGCGCTGGCGGTCGCGACCGCGCGGTTGTAGTTCAAGGCGAGGCCTTGGCGGCGGAGGAATGTGCAGACAGCGTCGGAGAAGCCGACGTCACGGAACAACCCGAGGTTGTTGATCTGGGAGCCGTGCGGTTCGGGCCAGGACTCCTCCCAATTGTCGAAGCCGAAGCGGTCGAGGGAGTGGCCGGGTGGATCGCTGACGTGCCATTTGCCGAAATAATGGGTGCTGTAGCCGGCTTCGCGCATCCAGGTGCCGAGGGTCGGGATGCCGCCTTCGGCGAGCCAGGGATAGTTCGGGGTATCGCCGTTCTTGAAGAGTCCATCGGTTTGGGTCACCCCCGTGCGGGTGCCGTATTGACCGGTATAGATCGTTGCTCGGCTGGGGGTACAGGCGCTGGCGGCGATGGTGTGATTGCGCAACACGACGCTGTTCGGGCGCAGCCGCATCAGTCCGGGGAAGAATTTCGCGAAGGCGTTGGCGTTGTCGACATTGTCGTGAAAGCCGAGGATACGTTTGAGATCTTCGTTCAAGCCGGCATCCGGCCCGTAGGAAAATCGGGGGTAGCGGTATTGGTCGCATGTGATCAACAGTATATTCGGCGGGTTGTCCTGCGTCATCACATGTTCCGTTTCTGCATGGCGTGTTCGATTATTATGTTTCTTGATAGCAATATGGTCCCGGTCCGTCAAGCAGTCGCCCACTTGAGTTCCGCCGGCAAGTCTGGCAGGTCATTCGCATACGCATGATTGCGCACTCTGGAGACCCGGATTGGCAGACAATTTCGCGCTTGAAGACCATGTCGGTTTTTTGCTTCGCAAGGCGTACCAGCGTCATGCCGCGCTGTTCCTGGACGCGTTGTACGAACACGGGCTGACGCCGACGCAGTTCGCCGCGTTGGTGAAGGTCGTGGAGCTGGGGCGGGTGACGCAGAACCATCTGGGCCGGCAGGTCGCGATGGACCCGGCCACGATCCAGGGCGTGATCAAGCGGCTGACGATGCGCGGCCTGATCGAGCGGACGCACGATCCGATGGACCGGCGGACCGCGGTGCTGGCCCCGACGCAGGAGGCGCTGGACCTGATCGGCGCTGCCGTGTCATGTGCCCAGCGCGCCCATGACACCGCGCTTTCGCCCTTGTCCGCGGAGGAGCAGGTGGTGTTTCTGGGGCTCCTTCGCAAAATGGGTTGATGCCGTGACCGATACCGCACTGGGATTTGGGCTGACCTTCGCCGATCTGGCGGAGCGGGAGGGCTTGATCCGTCTCGATAAGGTGTTTCTGGACCAGTTGGCGGCCGGCGATGCCGCCCTGCATACGCGTCTGCTGACCGCGCGGGCCGCGCCGGATGCACTGAGCGACCGGGATGAAAGCGACCTGATCGTCGCACTTGGTCCGGTTCTGGACGGCTTCGTCGCCGATCTCTTTGGGATCGCGGCGCAGGCGCAGGCGCTGGCGGACGAGACCGTGCGGCTCGATCCGATCCATGCCTGCAAGCGGCTGTTCGTGCAGCGGCAGGCGGTGCGGAAATACGCCGACCCCAGCGGGTTCGACGGGACGGCGCTGCGGGCGGCGCTGGAGGCCCGATTTGGCGAGACGCTGACGGAGGAAGCCTTTGCGCGGCACGTGACCGCCTGGGAAGCGGCCGGGGATGCGGACGGGCTCGACGCGGCTCTGCGCTATGCGGCCTGGGCGACGCTGACGGCGGTGGGGAAGGCCGAGCACCGGGGCGGCACATTGTTCCGGACGCCGCACCGGGTGGATCCGCAGCACCTGGTGCCGGTGGAAACGATCGAGCGCGATGGGGTTACCATGCTGCGGCTGCCGGAGGCGGCCTGGCGGCATCGCGAAGGGTTCGCGCTGACCGACACCGGGATGGATACCCAGCAGGCGCTGGATCAGATCAACTACTGCATCTGGTGTCACACGCAGGGCAAGGATTCGTGCAGCAAGGGGCTGAAGGACCGCAAGACCGGCGCGTATCAGAAATCGCCATTCGGGGTGACTCTGGCGGGCTGCCCGCTGGACGAGAAAATCTCGGAAATGCACACGTTGCGGGCGCAGGGCAACGTGCTGGGCGCCTTCGCCACGATCACCATCGACAATCCGATGATGGCGGCGACGGGTCACCGCATCTGCAACGACTGCATGAAGGCCTGCATTTACCAGAAGCAGGAACCCGTCGATATCCCGCAGGCCGAGACGCATATTCTCCGGGATGTTCTGGCTCTGCCCTGGGGGTTCGAGATCTACGCGCTGCTGACGCGATGGAACCCGCTGGATATTCGGCGCCCCCTGCCCCGCCCTGACTCCGGGCGGAAAGTGCTGATCGTGGGGCTGGGGCCGGCGGGGTTCACGCTGGCGCATCACCTGATGAATGACGGGCACACCGTCGTCGCCATCGACGGGTTGAAGATCGAGCCGCTGGATTTCGATCCCCGGGCGCCCATTCGCGATACGCAGGCGCTGTTCGAAAACCTCGACGACCGGGTGCTGGCCGGGTTCGGTGGGGTCGCGGAGTACGGCATTACCGTGCGCTGGAACAAGAACTACCTGAAGCTCGTGCGGCTGCTGCTGGAGCGGCGTGCGGCGTTCGCGCATTTCGGCGGGGTGCGGTTCGGCGGCGGTGCGACGGTGACGATGGACGATGCCTGGGCGATGGGGTTCGACCACATCGCGCTGTGCATGGGGGCGGGCAAGCCAACGGTTTTGGATATTCCGAACGGGCTGGCGCGCGGGGTGCGGCAGGCCTCGGACTTCCTGATGGCGCTGCAACTGACCGGGGCGGCGAAGGTTTCGTCCATTGCCAATCTGCAGATCCGGCTGCCGGTCGTGGTGATTGGCGGCGGTCTGACGGCGATCGATACGGCGACCGAGAGCCTCGCCTACTACGTGCGCCAGGTGGAGAAGTTCGCCGAACGTTATCGGTTGCTGGTCGCTGAGCGGGGCGAGGCCCGGGTGCGCGGGGCCTGGTCGGCGGAGGAAGCGGCGACGGCCGACGAGTTTCTGGCGCATGCCGCCGCGATTGCCGACGAGCGCATGGCGGCCCGGGACGAAAGGCGGGCGCCACGGATCGCTCGGCTGCTGGATGGGTGGGGTGGGGCGACGATCGCCTATCGCCGCAAGCTGACGGACAGCCCGTCATATACGCTCAACCACGAGGAAGTGGCGAAGGCGATGGAAGAGGCGGTGCGGTTCGCCGAAGGGCTGACGCCGACCGGGGTCGATACCGACCGGTTCGGACACGCGGCGGCTTTGCGGGTGAAGCGTGGCGATGGGACGGAGGCGGTGCTGCCGGCGAAGGCCATCCTGGTGGCGGCGGGCACGCAGCCGAACACGGTGTTTGCTCGGGAGGATGGGCGGATTCAGCTGGATGGCCGCTATTTCCAGGCGGTGGACGAGACCGGCGCCAAGGTCAGCCCGGAGCGGGCGATGGCGAAGCCGGAACTGGCGCAGGTGCTGATGCATCGGGCGGAGAACGGACGGTTCCTGAGCTTCTTTGGCGATCTGCATCCCAGCTTCTTTGGGAATGTGGTGAAGGCGATGGGCGGGGCGAAGCGGGGGTACCCGGTGGTGTCTCGTGCTTTGGCGGCGGTGGCGCCGACCTCGGTTTCCGGGGCGGCGCTGATCGCGCGGTGCCGGGATTCGTTGAACGCCACGGTGCATGCGGTGAATCGGTTGACGCCGACCATTGTCGAGGTGGTGGTGCGCGCGCCGGCCGCCGCGCGGGCGTTCAAGCCGGGGCAGTTCTATCGGTTGCAGAATCACGAGGTTCTGGCGCCACGGACGGACGATACCGTGCTGGGCATGGAAGGGCTGGCGATGACCGGCGCCTGGACCGATCCGGACAAGGGGCTGGTGAGCGTGATCGCGCTGGAGATGGGCGGATCTTCCGACCTCTGCGCGATGCTGAAGCCGGGGGAGAAGGTGGTGCTGATGGGTCCGACGGGGACGGCGACGCATATCCCCTCGGGTACCACGGTGGCGCTGGTCGGCGGTGGGTTGGGCAACGCGGTGCTGTTCTCGATCGGCGCGGCGATGCGGGCTGCGGGATCGAGGGTGATCTATTTCGCCGGGTACAAGGCGCTCCGCGATCGCTACAAGGTCGAGGAGATCGAGGCGGCGGCGGATACGATCGTGTGGTGCTGCGATGAGGCGCCGGGGTTCGCGCCCAATCCGGCGCGCGGGCAGGACCGGACGTTCGTGGGCAATATCGTGCAGGCGATGGTGGCGTACGGGTCTGGCGCGCTGGGCGATCAGGACGTGCCGCTGGCGGATGCCGAGCATGTGATCGTGATTGGTTCGGATCGGATGATGAACGCGGTGGGGCAGGCGAGGCATGGCGTGCTGGCGCCGTATCTCAAGGCGGGCCATACGGCGATCGGATCGATCAACTCGCCGATGCAGTGCATGATGAAAGAGGTCTGCGCGCAGTGTCTGCAACCGCATACCGACCCGGTGACGGGGGAGCGGACGGTTGTGTTCTCCTGCTTCAATCAGGATCAGCGGCTGGACTGGGTGGATTTTGGGGCGCTGAACGAGCGGCTGCGGCAGAACGGCACGCAGGAAAAGCTGACGGCGCAGTGGATCGACCGTTCGCTTCGGCAGTTGGGGTTGCGTTCGGCGGCGTAACCCGCCCCCCGTTGCCGGGGAGCGGGGATAGGGCAGTTTAGTGCTTCATTGGCGCGGCGGGCGCGGCCGGTGCGGCCGGTGCCGGCTTGGCGGGCGCGGGTTTCGGCGCCACGACTTCGGCCGCCTTGACGACCTGACCGCGAATTTCGCCGCCCTTGTTGGTGTCCGTGTGAATGTTCACGTACCACTTGCCGGCCATGAGGTCCTTCATCTGCGCATCGGTCAGGGTGACCTTGCCGCTTGTCGGGCTGGCGACATCCTTGCCGATCCCGACGGCGACGCCAGCGGCGGCACCGGCGGCGGCCGGGCCATGGAAATGCGCGGCGGTGGCCGGGCCGGTCAGCCCCTGGAACGTCAGCGTATAAGACAGGGTCTTGGTTGCGGTATCGAGCGTGGCGAGCAGGTCGCCGGTGGCGGGCGACGTGGTGGCCGGAACCTCGGACTTGCCATCGAGCGCCGCCTGATAGTGCAGCGTGGCGGCGGAGGCTGAGCCGATCAGGCCGATCGTGAGAGCAGAGGCAATGAGCGCGCGGCGGAACATGGAATTCTCCCGGTCAGTTGGGCCGACGGCGGACTGCCCCTGCGTCAGGCGATTGGACATTCCACGGTTCGGCTGGGAAAGCTTAAGCACGGCGTGCGTTACGCCGCCAGCGAAATAGGAGAGACAAAAATGCCGCCACCGCTTGGCCCCCTCGTGGACACGACACCGCGGCCCCTGCCCGCTCGGGTGCCCATTCGCGGGCAGTACGCGGTGCTGGAGCCGCTGCATGTGCGGCACGCGGCGGAGCTGTGGCGGGCGGCGCAAGGGGCGGATGAAAGCTGGGCGTATCTGGGGCAAGGACCGTTCGCGTCGCGGGAGGCGCTGACGCGGCATATTGGCGATTTCGCGTCGGCGGGCGAGTACATGCCATGGGCGGTGCGGCCGGTGGCGACCGGGGAAGTGTCGGGGTGGCTGGCGCTTCTGGATATTCAGCCGAAACATTCCTCGATCGAGCTGGGCAACATCTGGTTCGGACCCGCGATGCAACGGACCCGGGCGGCGACGGAGGCGATGTTTCTGCTGCTGCGGTACGCGGCGGACGATCTGGGGTATCGGCGTCTGGTATGGAAGTGCAACGCGCTGAACGCGCCGTCGCGGCGGGCGGCGGAACGGTTGGGCTTCACGTATGAGGGGACGTTGCGGGCGCATATGGTCGTGAAGGCGCATCTGCGGGACACCGCCTGGTTCAGTATTGTCGGGGACGAGTGGCCGTTGCGGCGGGATGCGCTGCTGGGGTGGCTGGATTCGGGGAATTTCGGGACGGATGGGACGGCACTGCGGGGGTTGGCGGAGATTCGGGGCTCCTTGCAGGTGTAACGAATCCGGTGCATTCGTTTACTGATCCACGACCGATCCATCGACGTGCGGGCGCATTTTGATCGGTCGGGGGTTGTAGGGGAATTTCCTTTCGACATCGTCCACCAGTTCGACGCCGATGCCGGGCCCGCCGGGGATGGCGATGAAGCCGTTCACCTGTTCCGACAGACCGGTTGCCAGATCGTTTCCGAGGAGCGCCTCCCCGCCGTCCAGTTCGGGGGTACGGGAGGGGTATTCCTGGATCGCGAAGTTCGGGATGCAGGCGGCGATTTGCAGGCAGGCGGCGGTGCTGACGGGGGATAGCGGATTGTGCGGGACGACCCAGGCGTCGTGCGCCTCGGCCAAGGCGGCGATTTTTTTCGCGCCGGTGATCCCGCCGCACAGGCAGACGTCGGGGCGGAGGTATTGGACTGCGTTGCGGGTCAGCAATGTCTGGAATTGATACAGGCTGGTGAAACGTTCGCCGGTGGCGATGGGGATATTTATATGTTCCGCAACCGTTGCCATGGCATCGAAACTGTTGGGGCGCAGCGGGTCCTCGAAGAACATCGGGGTATATTTCTCGATGCCGCGGCCCAGCGCGATGGCTTCCGGCGGGGTCAGTCGGCGGTGGATTTCGATACACAGATCGACGCTGGGGCCGACGGCTTCGCGCAGGCGGCGGACGTTGTCGATGGCTTCCTCGATCTTGGCGGCGTGGGATTTGTAATAGGGCGCGTCGACGCTTTCATCGAGCAGGGGGTTGAGGTGTCCGAGCGCGGTGAAGCCGGCGTTTTTGAGTCGGACGGCTTCGGCGAGGAGGGTTTCGATGGTGCGGCCTTTGACGTGGCCGTAGAGCCTCGCCTTGTGGCGCATTTTGCCGCCCAGGAGTTCGTGGACGGGGACGCCGAAATGCTTTCCTTTGATGTCCCACAGCGCGATGTCGATGGCCGAGACCGCGCCGGTGATGGCGGCGCCGGTGAAATGGTTGGCGCGGAGCATGACGTTCCAATGATGCTCGATCGGGAACGGATCGCGGCCGACAAGATATTCGCCGTATTTGGCGATCGCGGCGGCGGAGGCTTCGAGTTGGCCCCAGGTGCCGGACTCGCCCAGGCCGACGATGCCGGAATCGGTATGGACGCGGACGTAGAGGAAACGATCCAGCAGCAGCGGCTCGACTTTGGTGATTTTCATGGGGCCTCTCCCTTTGGACCGGGACGGTAGGCGGATGGGACGGGATGCTCAAGCCATGCGAGGGCACCGCGGGCGGCGGCGACGGCGGTGGCGAAATCGGCTTGCAGGAGGTAGCCGCCGGTTGGGGCTTCCCAATCCAGCATCTCGCCGGCGGCGAAGGTGCCGGGGCGGTCGCGGAGCATGAAAGTTTCGTCCAGCGCGTCCTGGCGCAGGCCGCCGGCGGAGGAGATCGCTCGGTCGATCGGTCTTGGTGCCAGCAGGCGGAGCGGGAGGGATTTGATCAGGGCGGCGAGGTCGGCGTCGGCGTCGTTGTGGCGGGCTTCCTGGACCAGGCCGATGGCAACGGGGGGGAGGCCGGCCTGTTTGCGCAGGAACGCCGAGAGGGACTGCGCCCGGCGGGGGGCGGCGAGGCGTTGGGCCAGTTGTTCGGGGGGCAGGTCGGGGCGGAGATCGAGGTGGATCGTTACCGGGCCGGCGGTTTCGATGCGGTCTCGGAGTTCCGAGGAGAGGGCGTAGATGACGCCGCCCTCGATACCGGTTTGGGTGACCAGGGCCTCCCCGCGTCGTGCGGTCTCGCCGAGGCGGAGGGCGATGCGTTTGAGGGGTTGGCCGGCGAAACGGGTACGGAAGTGGTCGGACCAGGCGACGGTGAAGCCGCAGTTGGACGGGCGGAGGGGGGTTACCGCACCGGGGAACCGGGAGGTCCAGGCGCCGTCCGAACCGAGGCGGGGCCAGGATGCGCCGCCCAACGCCAGAATGGTCACGTCCGGTTTATCCTTGGTGGCGGGATCGAAGCGTGGGACGCCGTTCGGCGACCAGCCGATCCAGGTGTGGCGCAGGCGGAACGTGACGTTCAGGGCCGTCAGGCGCGACAGCCAGGCGCGCAGCAAGGGCGAAGCCTTCATCGCGCGGGGGAAAATCCGGCCGCTGCTGCCGGTGAAGACCGGTTGGCCGAGGGCCTCGGACCACGCGATGAGGGCGTCCGGGGGGAAGGCGCGGATGGCGGGTTCGAGCCAGGCGCGGGCGGTGCCGTAGCGCTGGAGAAAGCGTTCCAGCGGTTCGGAATGGGTGAGGTTCAGGCCGCCGCGGCCGGCCATGAGGAATTTGCGGGCGACGGAGGGCATGCGGTCGTAGACGGTGACCGCGAGGCCGGCGGTGGCCAGGATTTCCGCGGCCATCAGGCCGGCGGGTCCGGCCCCGATTATCGCCGCCGTGGGTGGCATGGGTCGAGGTTCCTTTCGTCGTTGGGCCGGGCATGAGCCAATGGCGGCGGCGCGGCAAGGCCGGACCATTGAGGGCATTCGCATATGACTGCGCGGCCCGCCCCTATCGGCATCGCCGGACTTGATCCGACTTCACAAGCTTGCAGGAACCGGTGATTCGGAGATTTCGGAGCCCATGCATGGCGCGGTCGGTGCCGTTCGACCATCCATTTTAACACGAAGAAGATAAAAGGCTCAAAGGCGCAAAG
>CAIRCM010000168.1 GCA_903877125.1 uncultured Acetobacteraceae bacterium
CGCGAACGGCGGGAGGTATCCTTCCTGCGCGAACGCGACCGACACCCCGACACCTGGCACATCGACTGGCGGGACCTCCGCCCATCCACCGTGCGCATCGCGCTCGGCTGCCGGTTCGGCGAACCCCCACCCCCCATCGTCCCCAGTTGACGCCGCTTGGCGTCACCCCCATCGGCACCACCTCACCGGCCGCGGGCACCTCGCCCACGCGCCGGCGCCCGCACGTGGGCTTTCGGCGCGGCGCTTGCAGGCGGCATCGCGGCGTATGGGGTTGAGGGTTCCTCTGGGTGTGGTGTCTGATCGGCGCCGGTTACCGGCGCCAGCCGCCGGGCACCCAATAACCACGGTACCAATGCGCAGGCACCCAGTAAGGGCGGGCATAGGGCGCGGGCGCATAATAGGGTCCGGGGCCATAGTAGGTGACCGGGGGGGCGACCACCACGGGCGGCGCGACGATGACGGGTGGTACCCAGATCCGAACGCCGCCCCAGCCATATCGCCACCAGGCGTTGGCTTGGTGCGGCATGGCCGCCACGCCAACCGTGGCAAGGCCAAGAATGACAGCAACTGAAGCGAGGCGTTTCATGACAACCTCCTGTTGGTGAACGCGGGACTTTGATAGCAGCGTCGTGTAACGCGTCGGTTACAGCAAGGTATCTGGACGTGAACTCACGCAGGTGTGACGACGGCCGCAACAGATGGATGGCAACCGAAGATGAGCAGACGACCATGGGCCGGCATCTTGCTGTGCCTGCTGTTTCTCTCGGCCGGCTCCCAGGCTCGGACGCTCACGGTGGGAGAAAACCGGGCATTCAAAACCCCTTCGGCCGCCGCCGCGGTCGCACGGGACGGCGACCGCATCGAAATCCAACCCGGATCGTATTTCGATTGTGCGGTCTGGACCGCGAACCGCCTGACCATCGAGGGGACAGGCGACCCCGACAAGGTCGTCATCGCCGACAGGACCTGCCAGGGCAAAGCACTGTTCATCACCGTGGGTGAGGGAATCACGATCCGTAACCTCACGCTCACGCGCGCTCGGGTACCTGACGGCAACGGCGCTGGCATCCGAGCCGAGGGGCGGGATCTCGTTGTCGAGCGCGTGCGCTTCGTCGACAACGAAAACGGCCTGCTGTCCGGCACAGCCGGCGGCACCATTGTCATTCGCGACAGCCTGTTCGACCGCAACGGAACCTGCCTGCACGCCTGCGCCCACGGCGTCTATGTCGGTCAACTCGACCTTCTCCACATCGAAAACACTCGGTTCGTCGGCACGCGAGAAGGCCACCACATCAAATCCCGCGCCTGGCGCACCGAGGTCGTGGGGTGCACCATCGAGGACGGCCCCGATGGCACCGCCAGCTTCGAGGTCGAACTCCCCAATGGCGGCAGTCTCCTGGCCCGCGGAAACACGATGCGGAAAGGTCCGAAATCCGAGAACCATGGCGCGATGATCTCGATCGGCGCGGAGGGCGTGACCCATCCCACCCCGGAGATCGTCGTGGAAGACAACACCGCCCACAGCGACGGGCAGTGGGACACCTATTTTCTCCGCAACACCGCCACGACCGAAGCTGTTCTGCGCGGCAACCGCCTGTCCGGCGCGCTGAAAGCGCTGCGCGGGCCTGGCAGGGTCACTCCGCCTTGAAGGTGACGACCAATACGTCGCGATACCCCAGTTGCGCGGTATCCACCGGCTCGACCGGCGTCACGCCATGCATCACGCGCCGATCCTCCACCAAAGCGGCATCGAGCGGTTCGGTCAGCGTGAACGATCCCAGGGTCCGCCCGCTGAGATCGTGCACCGACGTCACGCCGCTGCGCACGTTGTGCCGCTGAATCAGCAACACAAGTACGTGATCGACGCCATCCCGGTGGGTACCCTCCGGCGTAGGTCGGCCTGCCTCTCTAACCCGGGCTTCGATGCGGAACTGGTGCATTTCCACGAACCATGACGGCGCTGGGATCAGCGCACCGAACAGGGCCGAACAGCAGCGGAGGATCGCGGTCATCGAGGGGCCGCCGGCGATTTCCGGCCGCACCGGCTCGAACCAGCGGGCTATCCCGCCATTCAGTGCGTTGTAGTCGCGGCTTTGGTAGTGCGGTTGGGCCGGCAGCCGGTCCCATCCGCCGGGTCCGACCCGGAAGGCCGCGTGCCGCCGTTTCCGGTAACGCCCCCCATCAGCCATGTAGGTATCCTGGCCGAGATCGTCCCAACTCGCCGCGAACGACTGCCAATCGGTCAGCGGGCCGTACCCCTCCAGGATCGTGCGCATGGCATCGGCATGAACGAAGGCGAAGCCTTCACCGCGTATGGTCTTGGTCAAATCGTGCATGCAATCAGCCAGTATGGGGAATAACGACGGATACCGGTGGCGGAGGCGCGAAAAACTGAATCCCCGCCGCTTCGAACCGCTGCTTGATGCGCCGGTTGATCTCCCATTGCACGGACCAACGGCCGGAATCGGTGCAGGCCACTTGTCCCGAGATTGTCACACCGTTCGAGTCGATCTTCTCCACGCCCCAGAGCGCAAAATCCTTCACGATCTTGGCCTGGAACGCAGGTTCGGTCCGCATTTCCGCCACGATCGCCGCCATCATCGCGGCGACCTTATCGGTGTCGGTGGCGAAATCGACGGTCGCCCGGACGTCCGCGTTGCCGACCCCTCGGCTGTTGTTGGTCACGGCGGTCACGGCACTGAACGGCACGATATGCAAGGCTCCGTCGACGGCGCGCAGACGGACGGTGCGGATGGACAGCCCCTCGACCTTGCCGACCAAGCCCGCGAGATGAACCTGATCGCCGACCTGGAGGGCATTTTCCAGCAGCAGGAAAATGCCGGTAATCAGATCCTGGACCAGTTTCTGCGACCCGAAGCCGATTGCCACCCCCATGATCCCGGCACCGGCCAGCAGAGGCGCGATATCCACGCCAATCTGGCTCAAGACCATCAGCACCGTCACGATGCCGATGGCGATCAACAAGGCGGTTCGCAACACCGGGAGCAAGGTGCGCAGCCGCACTGAACGGGCGAACTGCGCATCCTGCTGTAGGCGCACCAGGTGGCGCTCGATCGCGGTGTTGACCAGTTCCCAGATCACGATCGCGGTCAAAATCGTGACCGCCAGCGCCAGAATGCCCGACATCAGCCGCTGCCCGCCTGGCGTTCCGATAAGCCATCGCAATGAGCCGGACCCAAGGATATGGAGGATCGCCAGCCCTGCCATCAGGTAGATCACAGCCCTCACACCGGCAATGAGCGCGGGATGGTAGAAATCGACCCGCTCCTGAAGACCTGGGTAACGGGCATCGGCGCCCCGTCCCATCGCCGGCAACCGCCCGACCAGCGACAATGCCACGGCGATGACGATCTTCGTGACGACGATGACGGCCAGGATGGATAGCAGAGTCGTGACGACGTCCTCGCCAAGCACCGAGATATCGGCGGCCCAGCTCAACCAGAGGAGTCCCAGGCCGCCGAAAGCGAGCCAATGCCAGATCGCGGCGATCCCCAGCCGCATTCGGGCGATGACGCCGATCGCGGAATCGGCTGGCCGCAGAACGCGCCGAACGCGCCGCCGCTGTTTCAGGATCATCGCCAGGAGTTCGGCGGTGAGCAGCAGGTTCGTCGCGGTCAGGATGGCATCGTGGCCTTGATCCGACAGGCCGAGCAGCACACTCGCCTCGGCGATCGCGTAGCCTGTCGAGGCGGTGATCATCAGGCGGCGCATCCATCGCATCAGGTAGTTCGCGGCAGCATCGCCCATCGATATCGGGCGCAGCAGCTTATCGCGGGGGGACAGCACGAGAGCGGCAATCGCCGTTGCCAGCATGGTGGCGGCCGCGGCCTCCAGCACTGCCTCGATCACCAATCCACCGGCGCTGTTGCTATCGACCGCCAGTGCGGCGAGATGGCCACCTGCCACCAAGGCCAGGATCGGCAGCAGTTTGACACACAGCCGGGCAATCGCGATCCAGGGATGGCGGCCGAACGGCGCGCGCGGCTTACCAGGCTGCCCCACCGCCTCGGTGTCGCCCAGTTCCGCCCGATCGACCGGATTTTCGTCCTCGACCCGTGCCGCTTTGTCGAGGCGTCGCGCGGCCGGCCGCAGGAGGTGCCGGGTCAGCCACCAAGCACCGCCGGATGCCCCGATGGCCACCAGGAGCCGCCAGCCGACATTCCACAGGATTTCCTGACCGACAGGGTCGGTCGCCATGACCACGACCCAGTCCCACAGTCGCGGCACGCTCCGCACCTGCGTTGCCGCTTCGGCGATGCGGTGCCGGAGGTTGATCATCGCCGTATTCGTCCGGTACAGCAGGATCGCGCCAAAACTGCCCGGCTCGAGCCCCGATGCCGTCGCGGCGGGGGCGGCGGGGGCCGGTTTGGCCGCAACGATCGCCTCGAGCGTCGCCTGAAACGCGGCGCGCTTCTGCGGGTCGTTCAGCATATCAAGCGCCGCTTTGGCCTGGTCGACCGTGATGGCTGGGGTAGGCGCAGGGGGAGGCGCTGGGGGAGGTCCGGGGGGAGGTCCGGAGGGAACCGTGGTCGCCGCATGCGCGGGCAGCGCGATCGACAAAGCCAAAAACCAGGCGGCAAGCAAACGAATCATCGCGTCGGTCCAGGAAAAGGGTGCCCCGGCGGCGGCATATCGTCTATCGTCGGAACATGCACATGTTTCTGAACATCCTCGTGGGTGTCGTCCTGCTCGCTGTGCTGGGGGTGATGGCCGCCGGCATGATCGGTCTTGCCCGTGGCACCGACGCACGCCGGTCCAACAAGCTGATGCAATATCGGGTGATGCTACAGGGTCTGGCGCTGCTGCTGGTTGTCCTGCTCATGAGCCTGTTGCGCGGCTGACCGTCGCCAGTTGCGCTCGTAGCTGCCCGATCTCCGCTTCCAGCGCATCGATCCGGGATTCCCGCTTGGCCAGTTCCTGGGCTACCGCCTCCGCGTCGAACCGAAGCGGAATATGCTTCGGGCAGTTCGTATCCCAGGCTTCGACATGGAACAGGATGGCCTGTTCCGGGCGAGCCTTGTAGCCGTCGGGCATCAGTTTGGCGATCAATGCGGGGTCGTCTTCGATCACCCGGGCGGTGCCCCATAGTTTCACCCGGCGCTGGTGCACGTAGTCGATCAGGAAGATGTAGGCTTTTGGGTTATCCTGCAGATTGCCCTGCGTGATGAACTGGCGATTGCCCTTGTAGTCGGCGAAGGCGAGCGTGCGATCGTCGAGCACCCGCAGAAACCCGGCCGGCCCGCCGCGGTGCTGGATATAAGGCTGGCCCTCGGCGTTGGCGGTCGCCAGGAAGAAGCTGATCTGCTCGCCGATAAACCCCGCCAGATCGGGCGTGATCGCGATCCGCCAGCCGCCGCGATCCTCCATTTGCGCGTAACCGTCGCGGGAGCCTTTACGCGACTGGATGGCTTTCACCGTCGGGGTGAAGCCGATGTCGCTGGAAAACGACGTAACAGCGTCCATGTTGGGTCCTCCAACGAGGGTTCAAAGCCCCAGCTCGGAAAGTCCGGGATGATCATCGGGCCGCCGGCCGAGCGGCCAGCGAAACAGCCGGTCCACTTCCGCGATCGGCAGGTCGTTGATGCTGGCGAAGCGGGTCTTCATCAGGCCGTCGGCGTCGAACGCCCAGTTCTCGTTGCCGTAGCTTCGGAACCAGTGGCCGCTGTCGTCGCGCCATTCATAGGCGAAGCGCACGGCGATGCGGTCGGCGTGAAATGCCCAGACTTCCTTGATCAGTCGGTAGTCCAGTTCACGCGCCCATTTGCGCGTCAAAAACGCCTCGATGTCCGCCCGCCCGTTCACGAATTCCGCTCGGTTACGCCAGCGGCTGTCGGGCGTATAGGCCAGAGCAACCCGAGCAGGGTCGCGGCTGTTCCAGGCGTCTTCGGCCATGCGGGCTTTCTGGGCGGCGGTTTCGGCCGTGAACGGGGGAAGCGGCGGGCGAGACATCGGTTGCGTCCTTCTTCGGTTTAGGCGGCGTGTGCCAAGGGGGCAGCGAGCGGGAAGTCGATTTCGGTCTGGAAGACCTCATTGACGTAGTTCGTCAGCGTGTTGAGCGCGACATGGGTCACGATCTCCACGATCTGGGCGTCAGTGTAGCCGGCGTCCTTGACCGCTTGCAGGTCCGCCGCGGCGACATGGCCGCGGGCCGCGACGATCTGCGCCGCGAACCGCACGGCCGCGTCGGCCTTGGCATCGGTCGAGCGGCCGCGCCGGTTGGCGTCGATTTCGGCCTCGTCCAGCTTCGCCATGTTCTTTCCGATGTAACTGTGCGCGGCGAGGCAGTAGCCGCAACCGTTGGCTTCGGCGACCGCCAGAGCAATCCGCTCCCGCGTGCGAGCATCGAGCGCGCCATGGCTCAACGGTTCACCGAAGCCGAGATAGGCTTGCAGCGCGGCAGGGCTGTTGGCGATCAGGCGATGCAGGTTGGGGACGATGCCGATCTTGGCCTTGACGGCGGTCAGTGAGGCTTGCGCGGCGGCCGGAGCGGCGTCGATGGTGGCGGGGGTGGGGATGCGGGACATGGGGTAACTCTTGATACCGGGGGTTGTTGTCCGGTGACCTCGTTATGGACTTTTCCTTTCACAACGATAATTCTGCCATTTGGAACAGATTAATTGCGAATGGAGCAATAATCCCATGGACCGCTTCGATTCCATCGCCGCCTTCGTCGCCGTGGCGGACAAAAACGGCTTCTCCCCCGCCGCCCGCGCGCTGGGAGTCTCCCCTTCCGCCATCACGCGTCTGGTTTCGGCGCTGGAGGATCACCTCGGAGTGCGGCTGCTGCAACGTACGACAAGGTCCGTCCGCCTGACCGATTCCGGGGAACGGTTTCTGGCCCGCGCCAGGCGGATCATGGATGATTTGCATGACGCCGAACAAATCGCCGAAAGCGAACGCGCCACCCCCGCCGGCCGGCTGACCGTATCGGCGCCCTTGATGTTCGGACGGCTGCATATCGGGCCATTGGTCTGCAGCTATATGAATGTTTACCCGTCGGTGTCGGTCGAGCTGCAACTCGTCGACCGCATGGTGAACCTGATCGAGGAGGGCATCGATATCGCCTTGCGCATCGGGCACCTCACCGATTCCAGCCTCGTCGCTCGGCGGATGGGCGCGACCCGCCGGGTTGTGGTCGGCTCGCCCGCGTATCTCCGCGACCGACCGCCGCCCGCGACGCCACGCGATTTGGAGGGGCACCGCATTATCGCCAGTACCGCATCGGCCTCGGCGGGGCGGTGGCGGTTCGAGCGGGATGGGACCGCGACCGAACAGGAGATCGCACCCTCCTATATCACCAACAGCGCCGAGGCAGCGATCTGGCACGCGGTGCGCAACGGCGGGCTGACGCAGGTGTTCAGTTACCAGGTGATCGAGCACGTGCGGGCCGGCGACCTGACCGTCGTGCTGGCGGATTTCGAGCCTCCGGCCTACCCGATCCATTTCGTTTATCCGACGTCCCGCCTGCTTTCCGCGAAGGTGCGCAGCCTGATCGACACCGCCGCCACGACAATGGACTGGGATTTCGTTCGGTTTTGATCCGATAGTCTATTGCGGAATTTGCAATAGAATTTTCCTATATATCATAATTGTTGAAAATACCGATTAGACAGACCCTCCCGGTCGTCAACCACCGGGAGTTTCCTCCATGTCGCTCGTGACCTCCGACAGCCCCAACACGGCTGTGTCGTACCGAACCGTCCAAGTGGACGGGGTCGATATTTTCTACCGCGAAGCCGGCCCCGCCGGTGCCCCTGTCGTGCTGCTGCTGCACGGCTTCCCGTCATCGTCCCACATGTTTCGCGATCTGATGCCGCTGCTGGCGACCCAGTACCGGGTCATCGCGCCGGACTACCCTGGCTTCGGCCACAGCGCCGAACCGCCCGCCGAAACCTTCGCCTACCGCTTCGGCACGATCGCCGGCCTGATCGACCGCTTCGCAACGGCGGTGGGCGCGGATCGGTATGTCCTCTACGTCCAGGACTATGGCGGTCCGGTCGGGTTCCGCCTGGCGATGGCGCATCCGGAACGCGTGCGCGGCATCATCATCCAGAATGCGGTGGTGAACGCCGAGGGCTGGAATCCCGACATCGTGGCCCAGTTCGTGCCGTTCTGGCAAAACCGGTCGGCGGAAACCGAGCAACCGTTGCGCGCCTTCCTGCGGCCGGAGACCACCCGCTTTCAGTATCAGCACGGCGCGACCAGAACGGACCGCCTGTCGCCCGATGCCTGGACGATGGACCAAGCCGGCCTCGACCGTCCGGGGAACGACGCGATCCAACTCGATCTGTTGTTCGACTACCAGGACAACGTCGCCCAATACCCGGCTTGGCAGAACTTCCTGCGCACCTATTTGCCGCCGGTTTTGGTCGCCTGGGGGGAGAACGATCCGTTCTTCGTGCGGGCCGGCGCCAGTTTCTACCAGAGCCTCGTGCCATCGGCGGAGCTGCATTTCCTCGATGCCGGCCACTTCGCCCTGGAAACCCACGCCCCCGAAATCGCCGCCCTCGCGCTGGATTTTCTGGCGCGCCTTTAACCCCCGAACACAGGAGAATCATAGTGCACAAGACACTTCTGGCCGGCCTCGCCGCGCTCTGCCTTGGTGCCACAGGCGCCGCAGCGCAAGTCCGTAACAGCGGCTACGACCTGCCTGCGTCGCTCGCTGTGGAAGCGGCGATCGAGGCGCTGCGCAGTTGCGAAGCGGCCGGCTACCGCGTGTCCGTCGCGGTTGTCGATCCCTCGGGCGAGGTCAAGGCCGCCATCAAGGGCGATCACAGCACCGTCCATACCAAGGATACGAGTTTCCGCAAGGCCTACACCGTCGTGACGCTCGGCCCGATCTTCGGCTTCGACACGCTCAGTGCTTTCGTCGAGCGGACGAAGGGCAATCCGGCGGTGCCGGCGTTCATGTCGCTGCCCAACGTGATCCTGCTGGCCGGCGGTGTTGCGGTGAGGGCCCACGGCGAGATCGTCGCAGCCATAGGCGTCGGCGGCGCGCCCGGCGGCGAGAAGGATGAAGCCTGCGCCGCCGCCGGCCTCGGCAAAATCGCCGACCGCCTCCCCCGCTAACCGTCGATCGAAAGGAAACTGGCCATGACCAGGTTGTTGTTTGTCAAAGCGTCCCCGCGCGACGCCGCGTCCCGTTCGGTCGCGGTCGCGCAAAGCTACCTCGACGCCCTGCGCGCCGCGCAACCGGAGCTGGAGGTCGATACGATCGATCTTTGGGAAGAGAACCTGCCGCAGTTCGACGGCAACCGAGCCAACGCGAAGCTGGCGATCATCACCGGCCAGACGCACAGCGACACGCAAAAGACCGTGTGGGATGAGATCGTGGCGATAGCCGCGCGGTTTACCTCGGCCGACCGGTATCTGTTCGCGGTGCCGATGTGGAATGGCGGTATCCCCTACCGGTTGAAGCAGTATATCGACATCATCCACCAGCCCGGCCTGACCTTCGGCCTCGACCCCCAAACCGGCTATTTCGGGCTGCTGAAGAACAAGCGTGCGACCTTGGTGTATACCTCCGGCGCGTTCTCGGTCGAAGCGCCGGCCCCAGCGTTCGGCGTCGATCACCATTCCACCTGCATGAAGGACTGGCTGGCCCAGGCTGGCGTGACGGACGTGGAGGAAATTCGCTACCAGCCGACGTTGCTGAGCGTCGACCCGGAAGGCGATTTCGCCCGAGCGAAACAGGTGGCCGCAGCGCGGGCAACTGCTTTCGGCTGACCATCGTCCGGAATTCGCCCGCCTTGACCGAACCGAAGGGTCCGGTTGGGGTGGGCGATGAGCGTAATGCGCGGCTGATAGCCGTTTCACCCGTTTGACACGCACCGGCCCGCTGTGCATACCCTCCCCCTGCTCTGTTGCAGGTGCGAAGGCGCCAACCCAGGCGCACGCCCACGTCCTAATTCCACCCACAGGAAACGGTTCGGATTCACATGAAAATCCTCGTCCCCGTCAAGCGGGTCGTTGACTACAACGTCAAGGTCCGCGTGAAGACCGATGGCTCCGGCATCGAAACCGCCGGGGTCAAAATGTCCATGAACCCGTTCGATGAAATCGCGGTCGAGGAAGCGGTGCGCCTGAAGGAAAAGGGCGTTGCGACCGAGATCGTCGCGATTTCGATGGGCGTGGCGCAATGCGCGGAGACGATCCGCACCGCGCTGGCCATGGGCGCCGATCGCGGCATTCTTGTCGAAACCGACGTCGAGCTGCAGCCTTTGGCTGTCGCCAAGCTGCTCAAAGCCATCGCCGAGGCCGAACAGCCTGGCATGATCATCCTTGGCAAGCAGGCCATCGACGATGACATGAGCGCCACTGGCCAGATGCTCGCCGCCCTGCTCGGCTGGTCCCAGGGGACCTTCGCCAGCAAACTGGCGGTTGAGGGGGAGACCCTCATTGTGACCCGCGAAGTCGATGGCGGCCTGGAAACGGTGGAACTGAAGCTGCCGTCGATCGTCACGACCGACCTGCGTTTGAACGAGCCGCGCTACGCCTCGCTGCCGAACATCATGAAGGCGCGCAAGAAGCCGATCGACAACAAGAAACCCGCCGATTATGGCGTCGATCCGGCCCCGCGCCTGACCACGATCAAGGTGGAAGAGCCGCCGAAGCGGAAAGCCGGCGTGAAAGTGGGTTCGGTCGCCGAACTCGTGAGCAAACTCAAGACCGAAGCCAAGGTGATCTGACGATGACCGCACTTGTCCTGTTGGAATTCGACGATTCCGGAATCAAGCAACCCTCCCGCAGCGCCGTTGCCGCGGCGGTGGCCCTGGGCGATGTCCACGCCCTCCTCGCCGGGGTGAATCTGTCCGCCGCGTCCGCCGCCGCGGCGAAGCTGCCAGGCGTCAGCAAGGTATTGGTCGCGGAATCCGCCGCGCTCGATCACGCGATGGCCGAGCAGACGGCGGCGCTGCTGGTCGGGCTCGCACCGGCTTATAGCCACATCCTGGCCGCGACCACCGCGGTTGGCAAAAATGTCCTGCCGCGCGCGGCCGCGCGGCTCGACGTTCAGCCGATTTCCGACATCGCTGCCGTGGTCGACGCCGATACGTTCGTCCGCCCGATCTACGCCGGCAACGGCATGGCGACGGTGAAATCGTCCGACGCGAAGAAAGTGATCACCGTCCGGGCCGCCAGCTTCGATCCGGTCGCGGCCGAGGGCGGTTCGGCCGCGATCGAAAGCATCGCTGCCGGCGATCTACCCGCGATTTCCAAGTTCGTGTCCGCCGAACTGTCCAAGAGCGAGCGACCGGAACTGACCGCGGCGCGAATCGTCATTTCCGGCGGCCGCGGCATGCAGAACGGCGATAATTTCTCGCTTCTTGACCCGATCGCCGATAAGTTGGGTGCTGCCGTCGGCGCATCTCGCGCAGCCGTCGACGCCGGCTTCGTGCCCAACGAATTCCAGGTCGGACAAACCGGCAAGATCGTCGCACCTGAACTGTACATCGCCGTCGGCATTTCCGGTGCCATTCAGCACCTCGCCGGCATGAAGGACAGCAAGGTCATCGTGGCGATCAACAAGGACGAGGAGGCTCCAATCTTCCAGGTCGCGGACTACGGTCTCGTGGCCGATCTGTTCACCGCGCTGCCTGAACTGGCAGCGGAATTGGAGCGTTCCTGAATGAGTCACGACGTCAATCGGGGTTTCGGTGCGGCTTCCTCGGCGGAGCTGCCGGCCGACATCGTACATGTCGGAATCGTCGGTGCGGGGCAGATGGGCAGCGGTATCGCCCATGTCTGCGCGCTCGCGGGACTGCCCGTCACCCTGGTGGACGTCAAACAGGAAGCGCTGAGCAAAAGCCTGACGACCATCGAGCGTAACATGGGTCGTCAGGTCAACCGTTCCGTCATCTCCTCCGATGACCGGGACGCGGCGCTGACGCGGATTGCGACTTCCACCGACTACGCCGCCTTCGGCAACGCCGATCTGGTGATCGAGGCCGCAACCGAAAAGGAAGACATCAAGCGGGCCATCTTCAAAACGATGATCTCCCACCTGAAGCCTGCCTGCCTGCTTGCGTCCAACACGTCCTCCATCTCGATCACCCGGCTCGGCGCCTCGACCGACCGGCCGGAGAAATTCATCGGCATGCACTTCATGAACCCGGTCCCGGTCATGAAGCTGGTCGAGGTCATTCGAGGCATCGCCACCGATGAACCGACCTTCCAATCCATCCAGGCGCTGGCCCGCAAGCTGAACAAAACCACCGCGGTTTCTGAGGATTTTCCTGCTTTCATCGTGAACCGCATCCTGGTTCCGATGATCAACGAGGCCGTTTACGCGCTGTACGAAGGCGTGGGATCGGTCTCGGCGATCGACACGTCGATGAAGCTGGGTGCCAACCACCCGATGGGGCCGTTGGAGCTGGGCGACTTCATCGGTCTGGACACCTGCCTGTCGATCATGCAGGTGCTGTATGAAGGCCTGTCCGACAGCAAGTATCGCCCCTGCCCGCTCCTGGTGAAATACGTCGAAGCCGGCTGGCTGGGCCGCAAATCAGGTCGCGGCTTCTACGATTATACGCAAAGTCCGCCGCGCCCGACGCGGTAGAACGCCATCGGCCGGACCGGTAAAGTTGCTGGCTCCGGCGGATAGAATTGCCAGGATCTTGCTTCCGTCGCATGAGCGGAATTAGATGCCGAGCTGCCGATCCCAGGCGACACCATGGGATCGGGGAGGTAAGCCATGGCAACCAGAAGAACGAAGGATATTCCCCCGGAAGTCGTCGACAAGCTGTTGGCGGATCTAGCGCCGTTTTCCGCCGCGCTGAGCGAGGAGGCACATCGAGAGGTTCATCCGTCGAGACGAACCGTCAAGATCGTTGCGACCGACGCCAAGGCGTTTACCAAGCCGCGTGCATCGAAAAAGAAATTCGACACTTTGGAGATCGATACCGAATTCCCACTGATCGGTCAGGTCGGACCTTTCGTCGGTATCGAGCATAAGAACCAGGCTCACTGGGTGTCGAGCGAGCATGTCAAAATTGCCGCGAATACCGGGCCTGGGCCGCAAGTCACGATCGATCATAACGATCGGGCGCCGGCGACCAAGGGGGCGGGATTGTCGGAGATGTGGGGTAGCTTGAAGGCGTCGCTGCTCCGCAGGGCGATCGCGCTGCGGGACGAGTACCGCGAGAATCCCTATATTTCGATCAAAGGGTTTACGATCGACGTGGGATTGGTACCCAGCCTTTCCATTGAGTTCGAATTCAAGGATCCGATCTAGAGATCGGGGGTTTCCGACCTGAGCCGAGCTCCGGCGGGAGATAATGTAAAGGCCGGCCCCCGAGAGGACCGGCCATTGTTCATCATCCTTTGAGGGAACGGTCAGGCCGCGCGGCGCGCCAACGCCGCCGGCAATTCCGCGATCGCCCGATCGACCAGCGCGGTGCTGGCGTCCTGTGTCAGCCCTTCGGCGATGACTTGCCGAGCCGCGATACTTGCCACGTCCACGGCGGTATAGCGGACCTCATCCACGGCGGCTTTCTCGGCGGCCGCGATACGATCGATCGCCATCTGCTCGCGCCGTTTCGCGGATGCTTCAGCCTCGGCGGCGGTCGCGGCGGTGAGGCGTGCGGCCTCGGCCTGGGCACCGGCGATGAGCCGCTTGGCGTCTTCCAACGCCTGATCGCGGCTTTGTTGGGCCGCTTTCAGCATATCTTCGGCTTCCTTGCGGAGGCGGGAAGCTTCGTCGAGTTCGGCGCGAACTTTGGCGGCACGCGCGTCCAGCATGCTGGCGAGCGCGCCCCAGATCTTCGACCCGAACAGAACGAAGAAGATGACAAAGGCTATGACCACCCAGTTACGGGGTTCGTGGAAAAAGCTTTCGTGTTCCATAGACCAAGCCCCCTGTTCAGCTTACGCCGCGGGCGGTCAGGGCGGCACCGATGGCGCCGCTCAGCCGCTGCGGATCGGGAGTCTGCCCGGTCAGGCGGGCCACGACGGTCGCGGCGGTTTCCGTCGCCACTTCGCGCAGCGCGCTCATGGCTTGGGACCGTGCCTGAGCGATTTGGGTTTCCGCCTCGCTCAGTTGCTTTTCCAGGCGTGCGTTCAGGGCCGCGGCTTGTTCCGCCGCGGCGCCTTTGGCTGCATCCAGGGCAGCATTGATCGCCGTCTGGGCCTCGGCGCGTGCGTTGTCGATGGCGGCGTTGGCTTCCGCCATGCCGGCATCGGCGGCGACTTTGGAAACCTGTGCGGCTTCCAGGTCGTTGGCGATGTGTGCCGCGCGTTCCTCCAGCACCGCCCCGACTTTCGGCAGAGCGAAGCGCGAGGCAACGATGTAGAGCACGATGAAGATGATCGCACCCCACACCACCTGACTGATGGTCAGCGGGTTCTTGAAGTCCATCTGGGGCATGCCCGCCGCCATCGCGGTGGCAGGCAGCGTCAGAAGGGCTGTAGCGAACGGGATGACCCGGCGAAGCGGCTGCATGTCGTGTTTCGGGCGCGCGGGGAAGC
>CAIRCM010000169.1 GCA_903877125.1 uncultured Acetobacteraceae bacterium
ATCGATTTGGGAGTGGTCGGCCGACTCGTTTAATTTTGGACGTTGCCTTAGTGTCCGGCCGATCGGTCGATTTGGAGGAGCGGATGCCGGACCCCACAATTCAAAACCTGACCCTTCTCGCCAACCTCGGCGACGGCAAAACCGCCGGGTCCCGTATCGGACACGGGGCGATCGCGTTCCAGTTCCCCGAAGCGTTGTCCTTTACCTTCGACAATTGGACAAATATCGATGGCGGAAGCCTCAATCCGTCCAAAGGCGATCTCCAGGCCGCGGTGGCGACCACCGATGCGGACGTTTGCGAACGGGCAAACCGCAATTGGGACCGATCCGAATCCTTCTTTACCCATCTGGCGAAGACGCTATGGCTCGCCGACACGCTGCCGGCCAACTGGGCGCACCCGGCGGTTGGCGGTGGCGCGAATATCACCTTGCCGTTGCGCGCCGGCGTCACGGTCGATACGGCGGCAAGCCGGTGGCTGTTCCGCTGGCTCGTGAGCGGCGGCGCCATCGCCTGGTGGCGGGAGGAAACGGGCGCCAAGCTCAATATCGCCAACGCCAACCTGCATGTCGTCAAGCCCGGGTCGCGTGCCAAGCACAACTTGGTGGTGCCGGACGATTTCGATGTCGATGCGATCGTGTTCAACTGGTCCCAACTGCTGAAGAAGATGCGCACCCGCGTGCGCACCTGGATCATTCAGAAATACCCCGCGCCCGGCGGATATCTCGATGCGGCCAACGATCTGAACACCGAACTCGCCGACCTCCTGAAAGAGGTCGCGGGCTTCAAGAAATTATGCGAGAGCGGTTATCTGGTGCCCGAACCGCACGGCAACGGCTACGATCTGAAGCCGTCGGCGAAACTGTTCGTTGGCGCGACATTTGCCACCGATCGCGGCAACGACCTCAAGATCGCTCTTAACCATACCAGATTCATCATGTGGATGGAATGGCGCATTGCCACCGAAATGGTGCTGCGCCGCAACGGCGGGATCTACTGACCCCGGCGCGTCCCGCCCTACCGGCCCCAGCGCAGCACCGCCGCGTCCAGCCGCCGGGCAATCGAAATCAGCCCCGCCCGTGCCTCGGGTCGCAGCGGCGCGATCGGGTGGCGCACCGCGTCCGACGCGATCACCCCGCCCTCCTTCATCAACGCCTTCGCCGCCGCCAACCCGCATTGCCGGTTCTCGTAATTGATCAGCGGCAGCCACCGCTCATACGCTGCCGTCGCCTCCGCGTGCCGGCCGGCGAACCACGCGTCGGTGATCTGCCGGATGCCGTCCGGATAGCCGCCACCGGTCATCGCTCCCGTTGCGCCGGCCTCGAGATCGGCAAGCAGGGTGATCGCCTCCTCCCCGTCCCACGGGCCCACGACGGCGTCGCCGCCGAGGGCGATCAGGTCGCGCAATTTCGCCGCGGCCTGCGCCGTTTCGATCTTGAAGTAGCTGACCTGCGCGATCTCCCGCGCCATCCGGGCGAGCAACGGCGCCGGAAGCGGCGTACCGGCGACGGGCGCATCCTGGATCATGATCGGAATGTCGATCGCGTCGGAGACGATCCGGAAAAAATCGAAAATCCCGGCCTCCCCGACCCGGATGGAGGCGCCGTGGTAGGGCGGCATAATCATCGCCATTGCCGCCCCCGCATCCTGCGCCCGCCTGCTCCGCTCGGCGCAGATCCGGCTGCTGAAATGCGTGGTCGTGACAATCACCGGCACCCGACCCGCGACATGGCGCAGTACGACATCCATCAGCACGTCGCGTTCGGCGTCGGACAGCACGAATTGTTCGGAAAAGTTGGCGAGGATGCACAACCCCTCAGACCCCGCATCGATCATGAAATCCGCCGCCCGTCGTTGCCCGTCCAGGTCCAGGCCGCCATCGTCATGGAAAATCGTCGGGACGACCGGAAAGACGCCACGCATGGCTGTAGTGGGCGCAATGTTCATCTCGGTCCTCCTGGCATCCGCAAGGCCGGGCATCCGGCCGACGCACAATCCGTCCGCCGCTTCGGACTGTCCAGATACCGGCCTCACTATGCCGCGAATCGGGCCTTGACCGTGCTTTGCGTAATCGCGACAATCGCGCACACGACGCGAAATGAAACGAAGAATCGATCATGAGAGGTTCCGACGTACGCGCGGCTGACATCGCCGCGCTATGAGAGTGCTCCTGAATCGCCTTGGCGTGTTCTTTTATCGCTGGGTCAATCTCGTTCGTCTTTCCTGCTTCATCGCCGCGCTGCTGCTCGGGTTTTGGGGATGGTGCCTGCTGTTCCCCGAACCGCATCATCTGCTGAACAATCTGTTCCGAACCTTCCAACTGCTTACCCTGCAAGCCTCGCGAGGACCTGATCCAACCCAGGGCGAGCTCAACTGGCAGGTCAACGTCGCCCGGATTCTGGTGCCGGCATTCGCGCTTTTGCAGTCCTATCGCCTCGTCATGATCGCGATCCGCAATCCGACGCGGCTCGCGATGCTGGCATTGCGGCGCGGCCACACCATCTTGGTGCCCGGCCGCGGCTGGGTCGGGCCGGCCATGCTGCAGGAGGTTCAGAACCATGGCATGCGAGCCATCGCCATCGCGCCGGACCTGCTCGCGCATGAGAAAGACAAGATGGAACAATATGACCTGCCGGTCCTGCGGCTTGACCCGTTCCGGGAGGAAACCTGGCACTTTGCCAGAGCCGAGCGCGCTGGCCTGATCGTGGTCAGCCACGGCAGCGACAGCGAAAATCTGAACATTCTCGTGACCGTCGCCGATGCGCTCGGGAAACGCCGGACGACCAATGGTCCAATGCTGGTCGCCACGCTGGAAAACGAAAATTTCGCCGAGCAGGTGGATGTGGCGCTCGATCACGCGGCGCATGAGTCCGGTATTCAGTATCGGCGGCTGTCGGTGTCGAATGAAGGCGCACGGACGGTCTTTCTCGATCCACCGCTTCCCGTCGGGAAATCCGATCGTCGGGAGTTGTCGCATATCGTCGTGGTGGGACTGGGATTCGGGGCACGTGCCGTGCTCTCGCATGCCTTGATGCTCGGTCAGGACTGCGCCGCCTCCGGACCCCGGATCACCATTCTTGCCAGCGACAAGGACCTGGCGGCGGAACCGTTGCTACGGCCGGACGCGGTCCCGGCCTATGTCGCGACATTGCGCGGAATCCCCTGCGACGTGGCACGCGGCATTTCGGATGCGACGCTGTTGTCGGTTCTGGATGATGCGCCGATGCCTGTCCTGGCTTGCGTTTGCCTGACCGACGAAGCCGCCGCCACTGTCGGCATGGCGCTGGCCCGGCAGGTCTCCATACTCGGATGGCCGCATTTTCCGATCGCGGTGCATCAAGGCCGGGAAGACCGGTTTCTGCGCCTGCTCGCGCGCGAAAATACGATCAAGGGGCACGCGCGTTTGCGTCCGTTCGGTGGCGTCCTGCCCGCGGGAACGCTGCGGCGCCTGCAAACCGGGACAGACGAAAAACTCGCTCGGGCAATTCACGAGCATTATCTGGAAACATTGCGGAAAAATAAGGATGCGGGCGGGACACCCACGCCCTGGGACCGCCTGCCCGAAAACCTGCGTCACGCCAATCGCGCCGCGGCCGACCATATGGCGGTCAAGCTGGCGGCGATCGGATGCACGATCGTGCCCGGCAACGCCGAGCCCTTCGCATTCACCGACAGCGAGATCGAAACCCTGGCCGAGGTCGAGCATCGGCGCTGGTCGGCAGAGCGCCTGCTGCGCGGATGGCGGCTGGGCGAACGCGATAACGATCGGCGGAAGCATCCCGATTTGGTTCCGTACGAAGACCTCACCGAAGACGGCCGGGAAAAAGATCGGGCTCAGGTTCGTCACATGCCGGACATACTGGCTCTGGCCGGTATGGCGATAAAGCGGAGCGAATGATCATGAAACGGTTCTGGGAGGCTGTTGAAATGCAAAGGAGTGCGAGCGTTGCGCGATGGTGCTGTATCGCATTGTCGGTTCTGGCATTGTCCGGATGCTACTTGGCGCCGGTGCTGGAATCGGACGCGATAAAATATCACGAAGCGGCTGACGTAACGGCCAACCGGATTATCCTGCTCAATATTCTCCGGGCCAAGGATGGTGCCCCGCTGCATTTCGGCGAATTATCGCTTGTGCATGGCTCCGTCTCCGAAGCCGGATCGCTCTCGGCCGTGCTGCCGACGGGCGAGATTCCCCACAGTTCCAGTCTGCCAAGGGCGAGCATCACACCGGGCCTCTCGGTGAGCGATCAGATGACGTTCGATCTGGGCACCTTGGATACGCAGGCATTCACGCAGGGTGTGACGGCGGCTGTTTCGCCCAAGATGCTGAAATACTTCCTCGACTCAGGCATCGATCATCGACTGGTCCTGCTGTTGTTGCTGGCGGGCGCCCGTCCGGCCGGCGGGCAGGAGATGATCGCCAATTTCCCGCGTACCGAACGACATGTTTGTTTTCCGAATGGCTTCCCCAGGCCCGGCGATACTTCGATCCCGTATAAGGTGTACGGGCTTGGCGGACCGCCTCCGAATTGCGAGAAACACGACACCGAGTTTTTCGCGTTTCTCCGTATTTTGAACAACATGCCGCGGGTCTACGCGGCGACCGAGCGCCCGTTCGAGCCAGTCGGCCGGCCGTTCCATCCCAATGCGTCCAGCCTGCTGCACGACCTCTCCACGATCGATACCAACAAGCAGGCGGTTCGTACTCTCCCGAACGGGATGCTGCAGTTCGGTCTGCTGTCGGCCGAGGAAAAGGTCATCCTGTGTCAAGAACAAACTGGCCGCCAGGGCATCGTCGGCTCGCCGGCGCCGGGGTGCCATATCGCCGGCGCGACGAAAGCCGGTCCCGTCGCGCAGTTGGGTAGCGGTCAGCCGTTCTCCGATTTCACGATGCGGTCGCCGTTCGGTATATTCACCTTCCTGGGGCAGATTCTGGCTCTGGAGGAACGAGCGCCCAAACCGCATGGCTTCAATGAATGTATCACCTTGGGGCGGCCGACAGATCCAACCAGGCCGTGCGAAGGACCGGACGACGTTCTGTTTCACTTGACCCACAATCCCGCTGAGGCCCGCTTCGGCGTCCAGTACAATGGCGAATACTGGGGCGTGCCAGACGTGCGCCCATGCATGGGGCCAAGGGAGCACTGCGATCACACGCTGGAAACGTTCTCGATGCTCTCGCTGCTCCTGAATCTGCACAAGACAGGGAAGGACATTCCGAGCACGCCGACGGTGCAACTGGTGCCATAGGAGCTTATCGATGCGGCGAAGCAGTCATGCTTCGCCGCGATCGGATAACAGGCTGCCGGGTCAGATGGTCGGCGTCCAGACGTCCGCCACGAACGCGTAACCCTCGGACGCCTTGGCAACGTGGCCAAAGCAGGGGAAATCCAGATGCATGCCGGCGACCGTCACACGGTCGGTGGCTGCCATGTCCATGATCCGTCGCCGCGTCGACCGCGCCAGGTTTGCGTCGACGTCGAAACCCATGCCGGCCTCGGGGTGGGCGAACTGGACCCCGGGCATGTGCACGATGTCGCCCCAGATCAGCAGCGACGCATCGCCCGACGCGATCAGCCAGCCCGAGTGCCCCGGTGTGTGTCCCGGCTCCGGCACGATCGAAATGCCCGACAGCGCGTCCCCTGCCGTCAGCAGCTTCGTCCGGTCGCCATAGGCCGCGATAGCGGTGCGAGCCAGCGCCACGTAGCCCTTCATATCGTCGGTTGTCGCACCCGCCAGCGTCGCGTCATCGCCCCAGAAACGGTGATCGTCGGCATGCACCACCAACTCGGCATGCGGAAAAACCGCTTTTCCGGCGCCATCCACGATGCCCCCGATATGGTCGGGATGCAGATGGGTGCACAGGATCGTATCGACATCGCCGGGCTTGATACCCAGCGCGGCCAGATTGCCCGCCAGTTTCCCCATGTCTGGCCCGAACACCCCGCCGCAGCCTGAATCGACCAGGATGGTGCGGTCGTCGGTCTGGATCAGAAAGCTGTTCACCGCCAGCCGCGGCGGAACCGCCCGAAACCGCTCGCGGTGCAGAGCCTCGGCCGAACCGGTATCGAAGCCTTCGAGCATCGCGAACGACCCTTCGAACATCCCGTCGTTCAGAGCGGTAACCAACATGTCGCCCACCTTTTTGTGGTGGATGCCGGGCACCTGATGCGAAGGCCGTGGCGTCTGTGTCATGGGTGTCCTCCATCGTGTTCGGGCAGCAATTTGCCCAGCAACCGAGGTGGCAGCAAGCCAACGATTCGGGTCGTCGCCGCCATCCACCACGGAAACGCCAGTCGGACCCGCCCCGCCGCGATCCCCTGCAATATGATTGCCGCCGCCCGCTCGGCCGTCATCAATCCCGGCATCGGGGCCGCGTTCCGGGCCGTCATCGCGGTGCGGATAAATCCCGGACAGACGCTGGTGAGGTGAATGCCATCCCGCCGCGCACCGCGCGCGCTCCCCACCGTCCAGTTATCGATCGCCGCCTTGGATGCGCTGTAAGCCGGCGATTCCGGCAGTGCGACGAAGGCTGCGATCGACGCGATCACCGCGATCCGCCCGCGCACCCCGTCCGGGCCAACCGGCTGCGCCCGCATCGCCGTCAGCGCCGGCAGCACGGTGTTCAACGCGCCGTCGAGGTTGGTCGCGAAAATCTCCCGCGTCGCGTTCGGATCGCCGGATGCCGCGATCCCCGCATTGGCGATGACCAGGTCGAGGCTGCCGGCCGCCCCGATCCACGCCGCCATGGCCTGGGCATCGCGCACATCCATTGCCACCGGCCAAACAGTCGCACCTTTGGCGCGACAAGCACCGGCCGTCGCCTCCAGCCGTCCCGCGTCCCGGGCGGACAGATGCAGCACGCAGCCCGGCGCGGCCAGCGTCGTTGCCAGCGCCGCGCCAATGCCCGAGGAAGCCCCAGTGATCAGCACCGATTTGTATTGAGCCATGCGGACAGGCTACTCCCAATCCCATGGAGGAGACCACATGACCCCGCTCGACGCCGCCATTCTTCCGCCCGGCATCCGTGCCCGCTTCATCGAGGGCATCAACGGCCTGACGATGCATGTCCTGGAGGCGGGCTTCGAAACCCCGAACCGCCCCTGCGTGCTCCTGCTGCACGGCTTCCCGGAGATCGCCTACTCCTGGCGCAAGGTCATGCCGGCTTTGGCCGCGGCGGGCTATCATGTCGTCGCGCCGGACCAGCGCGGCTACGGCCGCACCACCGGTTGGAACCCGGATTACGACGGCGACCTGCGCCCGTTCCATCTGCTCAATCTCGTGCGCGACACCCTGGGTTTGGTCTATGCGCTGGGCTACCGCTCCGTGGCGGCGGTCGTGGGCCACGATTTCGGCGCCTCGGGCGCGGCTTGGTGCGGTTTGGTGCGCCCGGACGTATTCCGCAAGGTGGTGCTCATGAGCGCGCCTTTCGCCGGCCCGCCGTCGATCCCTTTTGCTGGAGAAATGCGGAAACCGGCCGAAGACGTCCACGTGGCGATGGCGAAACTGGATCGTCCACGCAAGCACTACCAGTGGTACTACTCGACCCGCCCCGCGAACAACGACATGTGGCACTGCGAGCAAGGCGTGCACGCGTTCCTGCGCGCCTACTTCCACCACAAAAGCGCCGACTGGACCGCGAACAAGCCGCACCGGCTGGAGTCCTGGACCGCCACGGAACTGGCCAAAATGCCCACCTACTACATCATGGACCTGCATGACGACATGGCGGCGACCGTCGCCAAGGAAATGCCGACAGGCGAGGCAGCGTGGCTGACCGATGCCGAACTGCGCATCTACAGCGAGGAATACGCTCGCAACGGCTTCCAGGGCGGCCTTCAATGGTACCGCTGCCGGATCGACGGCGTGGGGGCATCCGAACTCCAGGTTTTCGCCGGCCGCACGATCGATGTGCCGTCGATGTTCATCTCGGGGAAAAGCGATTGGGGCGTCTACCAGGTACCGGGCGTCTTCGAGCATATGCAGGGCGGGTCCTGCACCAACATGGTGGGCGCACATCTGTTGGAAGGTGCGGGCCATTGGGTGCAGCAGGAACAGCCGGCGCAGGTCAATAAGCTGCTGCTGGATTTCCTGGGGTAGCGGCCCGTCATCGGGCGTCACGTCATTGTGTTCGACTTGGTGGTTCCATGCACGGACAGTCGTCGCGCGGATCGGCTATGGTCGCGGCTCAGAAAAGAACGTCCGCCCCTGACACGGAGTGCCCTCCATGACCGTCATTCCCGACAAAGGAAAGATGTATTTTTTCGAACGTAACGTCGATACTCCCGGAATCACCCGGCCGAGCAGTACGTATGACCTTGGTCTTTACGCCGAACTGGGCGTGTCGGACCGGGCTGTCCTCGTGGTCAATATGATCGCGAATCTCACCTACAAGGACGGCAACAATCTCTCCTGGACCGGTGTCGAGAAGACGAATTTCACTGCCGACCTGATATCCAAGCTGAAGGACGTCTGGCAGGAGAAGCATACACTGCGAACGATGACCCCCACGGTCCTGGTGTACAAGACGATCTCGGTGATTTTCGATTTCCAGTTCACCGAGGGGCTTGGCAAGACGGCGCATTCACATTGGAACATCGATATTACGAAGATACCGCCTGACGATTTCGTGACCAGCACGACCGATGACGGAAATTTCGCCGGGATACTGAACGGGCGGGTGGCGCTGGACAGCAACGACCTGAAACAGGTCGACAAGGGCGCGTCGGAAAAGCAGTACCCCGCGGCGCATGAATTCGGCCACATGATCGGGTACCGCGACGAATATCTGAACGCCAAAGGCGCGGCGGAGGACAATGCTTCCTGGACCACCGATCTGGTCAGCATCATGAACCGCGGCAGCACCGTTCAGGCCCGGCACTACATCTGGTTCGCCGACTGGTGCAACCGGCAATGCGCGACGGCCGCCGCCCTGTCCCGCCAACCGATCGATTGGAAGGTCGATGGCACGGTCAACCTCGCGACCGCTTTGGTATAGAGCCCTGCCAAGCAGGGTTCGCAGCCCCATCCGGCCCTGCTAAACCCCGCCGCATGATCAATCCAACCGCCTCCGCCATTGCCTCGATGACCGGTTTCGCCCGCGCCGAAGGGCTGATCGGCAACCTCGCCTGGGTATGGGAACTGCGTAGTGTGAATGGCCGTGGCCTCGAACTGCGGTTCCGCCTCCCCAATGGGTGGGAAGCGCTGGAACCGGCCTTCAAGGATGCCGCCGCCAAAGTGTTGAAGCGCGGCAACGTGACCGCCAACCTCAATATCAAGCGGGATGCCGAGACGAAACTGGCCCTCGACCCGGTGGTTCTGGATCAGGTTTTGGCGCTGGCGATGGAATTGCACGCCCGCATCCCCGGCTCCCAGCCGCCTCGCCCCGAGGCGCTGCTGGCGCTGCCCGGCGTCATGCGCCAGGCCGTCGCCGATCCAGCCGAGGAGCGCACCACCGCGACAGCGCCGGTTCAGGCCGGCTTTGCCCAGGCACTGGGCGACCTCCTCGCCTCGCGCCAGGCCGAAGGCACGCGGCTGGCCCAAACCCTGCGCGGCCAGCTTGCTGAAATCAGCGCACTGCGCGACCTCGCCGCCGAGCAGGCTGCGGACCAGCCGGCCGCGCACCGGGCACGCGTGATGGAGAATCTGACCAATCTCCTGCGCGAATCGCCGTCCTTGCCCGAAGAACGAATCGCGCAGGAGGTCGCGTTGCTCGCGTCCCGCTCCGACGTCCGGGAAGAACTGGACCGCTTGTCCGCCCATATCGCGGCAGCGCACGCTTTGCTGGACGAAGGCACGAATATCGGCCGCCGCCTCGACTTCCTGGTGCAGGAGTTCAATCGGGAGGCCAACACCCTCTGCAGCAAATCGGCCTCGGTCGGCCTGACCGCGACCGGGCTGAAGATCAAGGCCACGATCGAGCAGCTGCGCGAGCAGGTGCAGAACATCGAATGACCGCGATCGCCCGCCGCGGCCTGTGCCTCGTGCTGTCCGCCCCCTCTGGCGCCGGCAAGACCGCGATATCCGAAGCCCTTCTGGCATCCGAACCGCGTCTGCGCCGTTCCGTCAGTGTGACGACGCGTGCCCCGCGTCCGGGCGAAATCGACGGTGTCGCCTACCATTTCATGACCCCAGCCGCTTTCGAAACGGCCGAACGCAATGGCGAACTGCTGGAATGGGCCAGGGTGCTGCAAGGCACCCACTGCTACGGCACGCCCCGCAAGCCGGTCGAGGACGCCTTGGCCGCCGGCGACGACCTGATCTTCGACATCGATTGGCAAGGCCACCGCAATCTGCGCGCCAAGCTGCCCGGCGACGTGCTGGGCGTGTTCATCCTGCCGCCCGATCTGGCAACCCTCGAATCGCGCCTGAAGGGCAGGGGAGGGGACAGCGACGCCGAAATCGCCCGTCGTATGCGCCTGGCCCTCGATGAGATCGCGCATTGGCGGGAATTCGATCATGTCGTCATCAACGACGATCTGCCGACGGCGATCGAAGCGGTCCGATCCGCGCTGCACGCCGCGCGGTTGGCGACGGGACGGATAACCGGGCTGTCCGCTTTCGTTCAGGCGCTGGGCGGCGGCACATCAGCGTGAGCCTTATCACCACAGCGGCGCTCCTGCGTCATCTCGCCTTCGCCCTTCTGCTTGCATTGTGCTCGGCGGCGATCGTGCGCGCCATGATCGCGGTCCGTGTGATGGACACGCCCGAGGCCCGCAAAGCCCATGATCGCCCCACGCCCAAAGGCGGCGGGGTCGGCATCGTGCTGACATTCCTGATCGGCATCGCGATCCTGTATCGTTTCGGGGCATTCGCGCGCCTCGCCGATCCGTATTTTCGCGGCGTGATCGGGGCTTCCGTCGCCATCGCGGCGGTCGCGTTCCTGGACGACATCTACGACTGGCCGTTTACCGTCAAACTGGGCGCGCAGGTGCTCGCGGCGGCCGTCGCGGTTGGTACCGGCCTTTATATCCAGGACTACCGGCTGCCCTATTTCGGCGCGATTCCCATCGGCTGGTTCGGTATTCCGGTGACCGCGCTATGGCTGCTGTTCACCACCAACGCCATGAATTTCATCGACGGACTGAACGGTCTGGCCAGCGGCGTCGCGCTCATCGCCGCCCTGTTTCTGGCCTGGATCGCCGCGACCCACGAAGCCTGGTTCGTCTACGCAGCCTGTGGCCTGCTCGCGGCCGGTATCGCCGGGTTTCTGCCGTTCAATTTCCCCCGGGCCCGCATTTTCATGGGCGATGTCGGCAGTCAGTTCTGCGGCTTCATCCTGGCGGTGCTCTCGGTGGTGGCCGGCCGGATCGAGGGCGTGCCGCTGTCGTTCATGCTGGTCCCGCTGCTGCTGTCAGGCGTCCTGTTCGATGTCGCGTTCACCTTGGTCCGCCGTTGGCGCGACGGTGAGAACGTCACCAAGCCGCACCGGGGCCACCTGTATCAGGTGGCCCACCGTTCCGGCGTGTCCGCGACGACGGTGACGCTCATCCACTGGGGATTCGCCATATTTGGCGGGATATGCTGCCTGCTGTTCATCGCCGAACCACGGATGGTGAAACCATTTATCGTGCTGCTGCCGTTACTGCCGCAGCTCGTATGGGTCCGTTACGTGGTGCGCCGTGCACGGGCGGTGAAACTGGGACGCTGGGGTTAAGACGCAAACCCAGTCTTCGTCCGCGTATATTCCAGCCGATAAACCCCACGCTCATATGGCCCGGTCGCACCGGCGCCGCTGAGCGCGCGGTCCAACATGATCTGCGACAACGCCTCGGCATCCGTGGCCTCGACCATGATGAAGCAGTCCGGCGGTGGCTGAACGTCGGTTCGCCCCTGATATTCGACTGTCCGAGCAGCCGAGGCCGCGGCATCCCCCTGGCAGAAATGCGCCCCGGTGACGCGAGCGGCCGCACCGGCGGCGCGGACGAGGGCGTTGACGCCAGGGATGTGGCGGTCGTCGCAGCCGAAGCGGATCGTCAGCAGGACGCCGCCGCTGCCCGGCCCATGGCTCACCAGAACCCGCGAAAGCGCTCGGAACGTGTTCTGAAAGCGGGATGTGACGTGGCGGGTCGCCGGAGTCGGCGCGTTCAGCCGATTGGCGTAGTCCACGCCCTGGGCGACCTGCATGGTGTCGAGTTCGTAGAGCGTGAAGAATTCCGGCCGCGTCCCGGCGTCGACCGCGATATAGCGCCGGCCCCGCCGGAAGCCGGGAATGCCGACGCGTTCGGGCATGTGCTCATGGATGTGCCAGTCGTAGAACTGGTCGCGGGTTTCCGCGGGAATGTCGTTCCAGATCGCGACCACGGCTTCACCGGCCAACATACGAAAACTCCTGAGATCCTGCGGGCTTTTGAGAATGGACGCGACGGTTCTATCGCCCAGCGCCGCCGGCGGCCAGGGGGAGGTATCCAGGCCGACGCGTGCCCCCCCTCTCGACCGCGCTCTGCTTATCCCCTAACTTCTTCTTAGCCGTGCCCGGGCGATCCGGGACCGGAAGCGCGAGCATGAACTAACTCGGGAGCGATGATGACAAGTCTCAGCTATGCCGCACCCACTTCGGTGGACGCAGCGGTAAAACTTCTGGCGGGCGCTTCGGGCCTGGCCAAGGTCCTGTCGGGGGGTACTGACCTTCTGATTCAGATGCGGGCTGGCCGCTACAAGCCGGAACTGATCGTCGACACCAAGAAAATCCCGGGCATCATCGGTATCCGCGAAGAAAACGGCGGCTTCGTCGTTGGCGCCGGCACCCCCGGTGCGGTGGTCGAAGCCCATGCCGGCATGACCAAGGCCTGGCCGGGCGTGGTTGAAGCCCTCGACCTGATCGGGTCGACCCAGGTGCAGGGTCGGTGCTCGCTCGCGGGTAACCTGTGCAATGCCTCGCCGGCCGCCGATAGCGTGCCCGCGATGTATGCCGCCGGCGCCATCGCCGTCGTCGTCGGCAGCAACGGCACGCGCGAAGTGCCGGTGGAACAGATCCCCACGGGTCCGGGCCGTACCTCGCTCGCCAAGGACGAATTCATCCTCGAATTCAAATTCCCGCCCCGCCCCGCGCACTCTTCCGACGCCTACCTCCGCTTCATTCCGCGCACGGAAATGGACATCGCGGTCGTCGGCTGCGGCATCAGCGTCACGCTGGATGCCAGCGGTGTCTGCACCGCCGCCCGCTGCTCCCTGGGTGCGGTCGCGCCGACGGTGCTGCTGGTGAAGGAAATGGCTGACGTGCTGGTTGGGCATACGCTCGACGCCGACACCCTGGCCAAGCTCGACGCCGCCGCCCAGGCCGCGGCCAAGCCGATCAGCGACAAGCGCGGCACGGCCGAATATCGCAAGAAGATCTCTGGCGTGCTCGCACGCCGCGTCGCCGCCATCGCCTTCGACCGCGCGATGGGCAAGGCAGCAGGAAAGGCTCACTGATCATGGCAAAACAACACGTCACCGCCACCATCAATGGCGAGGCCGCGGAATTCCTGTGCGAGACCCAGCAGACCATGCTGGACGTCCTGCGCGATGTCGTCGGTCTGACCGGCGCCAAGGAAGGCTGCGCGTCGGGCGACTGCGGCGCCTGCTCGATCCTGGTCGACGGCCGTCTGGTCTGCTCCTGCCTGATGTTGGGCGTGGAAGCCGAGGGCACGTCGATCACCACGATCGAAGGCATCGCCGAAGGCGACCATCTGCACCCGATCCAGCAGAAATTCCTGGAACACGCGGCACTGCAATGCGGCTTCTGCACCCCGGGGCTGATCGTCGCGACCAAGGCGCTGCTCGACGAAAACCCCAACCCGACGGAGACCGAGGCGCGCTACTGGCTCGCCGGCAATCTCTGCCGTTGCACGGGGTATGACAAAGTCATCCGCGCGGTCATGGATGCCGCCGCCGTCATGCGAGGGGAGGCTGCTTAATGAATTACATCGATTCCAGCCTGAAAGTCGTCGGAACGCGGCCGATCCGCCCCGACGGCGTGGAC
>CAIRCM010000170.1 GCA_903877125.1 uncultured Acetobacteraceae bacterium
AGGCTGGTCGGTGGTTACGTAGGTCCAGGTGGCTCCGCGTTCGAGGCGCTCGGCGTTGGAGAATTCGATTTCGCCTTTCCGGATGGTGGCTTCGGCGAAAGGCGGCCATGATATCGATCAAGCGGCGGAGTTCGGCTTCGGCCGTCGGGGCTGTGTCGGACATGGTTGGCCGATAGAGCGGTGCGTGCGCCGGCGCAAGGCGCCCAAAGACCGCAGAAGGAATATTATGTTAACTGATGTCTGTCCAGATTTCGCAATCCGCAATCGTCCCACCCAAAATGCAACGCCTAACCGTCGCACACTGCATATCCGGCTGGGGCCGCGCTGGCCGAGACGTCGTTAAAACGCTGATAACGTGTCATTTATCCGCCGGGCACAGGCTTTGCGTCACGTATCCCCAAACCACTTCTTTGCGGGGAACCACAATGCGCCTTCTCTCGATGGGTCTCGCGTTCGCGAGCTTGCTGACGATCTCCACCACCGCTTGGGCCGATACATTCTTCGACACCGTCGAGCAACCCGGCGTCCAATCCACCACCATGACATTGCTGAACGTCGGCGTGGCAACCTTCGACACCCTGGCCACCGGTCCGCAGACTTTCACGACTGATTTCGGCACCGGCGGGACGATCGTCGGAACCTTTGCCAATGTCGATGTGCAGGCCGCCAATCTCTACGGCGGCGCCAACGGCGTCGGCAATTTCGCCTCCGACTACGCCGGCAGCTTCTCGCTGACCTTCGCGACACCGCAAACCTATGTCGGAATGTGGATTTCGGCGCTGAACGCGACGAACAACCTGGCATTCTACAGCGACGGCACGCTGGTTTATACCTTCGCGCCGGCGCAGTTGCTGAGCTTCGTCGCCAACAACCCGGCTTATTACGGCAATCCCAACGCGAACTTTCACAATCAGGATCGCAGTGAGCCATTTGCGTTCGTGAATTTCACCGATCTGACCGGTCGGTTCAACCAGATCGTGGTTTCAGGCTACGGCTATGAACTGGACAACATCGACGTCGGCACGGTGGTTTCGACCACCAGCGCGGCCGAGGTCTTCAACCTGCCCGAACCCGCCCCGGTCGGCGTGCTCGGTGTGGCCCTGATCGGGCTCGGCTTCGTCCGCCGGCTGCGCCAACATCCCGCCTGAGCAGCAACCTCCGACGCCTGCGGATCGCGGGATATTGTCTTGACGAGGATGGTCGGCCCCCGCCTTATCTGGCGGAAAATCAGCAGATGACGCCATGACAATCCTCGCCAACAACGTCCTGATGCTCGGCAGCTTCCCCGAGGTCCTGTATTTCGCCGTGTCAAGCTCGGTCCTGCCGAAACGCATGGCGAGGGCCGGTATCACCATGGCCGAACAACGCCGAATCGACAGCGAGATCACGACGGTGATGTCCAGCCCTTCCAACGATTCCGACATCTGGCATTGGTGGCCCTCCTTGACCCTCGGCTGGCCGGCCACGAACAATGCCGAACTCAGCCGTGAACTGCGTGCGTGCTGGGGCAGGTTCGAGTTGTATTTGGCCGATTTCACCCTGGTCCATCGCGCCCAGCGCGAAATGTGGGACAGGATCGTCAAGGCCGCGCTCGCCAAGGTCGGTTCTGCCGCTTGGTCCTACGCGGCGACCAACGGCGTCTTCGGACCGAATACGAATAAGTGCATGCTGTTCGTCCACGATGTCCTGCTCGAAGCCGGGGCCGATACCGGTTTGCCGCACGGCATACGGCACAAATCGCCCCCAACGGCCGGCGATTGGGCAACCAGCGGTACGTCGATCCCCGCTTGGCGCCCGCTTTACGATTTCGAATCACCTGAACCCGGCGATGTCGTCGCGCACGCCGGCACTTACTCCGACGCGACAGGGCATGTGATGACGGTGGGGCCGCGCGGCAACGACGGCAAAGTGACGTTCATCGGCACGAGCGATGCGGCCGGTGTGACCCCGCCGGGTGCGGTGGTTCAGATGCCGGCCAAGGCAAACATCGTCGACGCCGCCGCGGTCAAAGGACCGGAGTTGTTTCGCCGTTGGGACCCGCTGGTGTGATTCCTCGTCGAGCCGTGGCCGGTTTATTGACGGCGGGCGCGATCCTGATGATCTGGCTGGCGCTTCCTCGACGTCAAGTCCCCTCGCCTACCCCAACGCTGGATCGCGCAGCCTTCGACGCTGCGATCGTGACGCTCGCCCGTGACGATACACCATCGCATGAGGGCATGTGGCATAACCCGACCCTGCGCGCACTCGCCGGCATGGGGGCGACCAGCGTGGACGATGCGCTGGCCTTCCTGGGTTGCGGCTGCCGCACGTCGGCCGAGGCTGCTGTGACGATCCGCGCGATGTACCTTCTGCCGCTCGACGACTACCTCCGGTTTCTGGCCGGCTTAACGCAGCTTTACGACCGCCAGGCGGTCAATGCGGCTGCCATGGCCGCGGCGGTGCAAATCCCGGATGGCTTCTCCACCGCGTTACAGCGCCATTTCGACGATCCCCAGGTCAGAACCGCATTGGGAGAGATCGCCGGGCGTGCGGCGCTGCCTCAGAGCATCAAGGACAGTATCGCCGCGCTCCTTGCAGGCCAGACCTGGGCACAAACCCGAACCTTCTGCCGGAACCGGATATTCGAAAACGTCGCGGATTGCCGGACCCTCGGCTGGTTCGATCTGCTCTGAACGACGGTGCCGCGTCTAGATCGTTACGACCATGCCATCGAATGCCGCCTCCACCCCACTCGGCAGGTTCGCCGCCATCCAGGCCCAGTCCATCCCCGTGCCCATATGGGTCAGAATGGTGCGCCGAGGCTGTAGCTGCGCCACCCACCCCAGAACGATATCCAGATTGGCATGGGTCCAATGGGTTTCCCCGCGCAGGAAGCAATCCAAGATCCAGGTGTCCACACCCGCCAGCACCGCCATCGCGGCATCATCCAGCTTCACGACGTCGGTCGAGTAGGCAAAGCTGCCGATCCGCAGCCCGAGGCTGTCGATCTTTCCATGATTTTGCCGAAATATCCGCACGTTGAGACCCGCAACATCCAACGTTGCACCGGGTTCTACCGGTTGCGCAACCAACACCGGCCGATAAAAATGCGGCGGCGTCCATGGGCTGAACGCATAAGCGAACCGCCGAGAAATCTCCGCCAGCGTCACCGGCATGCCGAATGCGTCGAGCGGCCGGTTGGCGATCCGGTTCAGCAGCCTGATGTCGTCGATCCCCGCGATATGATCGGCATGCGCATGTGTGAACAGAATGGCATCGACGCCACGGATACGGTTGTCGATGATCTGGTTGCGCAGATCGGGTGAAGCATCGACCAGAAGCCGTTGACCTAAAACACTTTCGATCACGATGCTCGACCGTGTGCGCCGGTTCCTCGGTTCGGTCGGATCGCAAGCGCCCCAGTCGCCGGCCCCGTCAGCGCCGCCGATCATCGGCACGCCAGCGGAAGCCCCGCAACCAAGGATCGTGACCTTCATGCCGTCTTCCGAAAAAGGCGGCGGAAATTGGCGGTGGTGAGGTCGGCCAGTTCCGCTTCCGACAGGCCACGGACATTGCCCAGCACCTTCGCGGTATGCGCGACCCAGGCCGGCTCGTTGCGTTTACCCCGGAACGGCACTGGCGCCAGATAGGGCGCATCTGTTTCCACCAGCAGCCGGTCTAATGGAATATCGCGCGCGATGTCCCTGAGCTCATTGGATTTCGGAAAAGTCAGGATCCCCGAGAAACTGAAATACCCATCCAGCGCCATCGCCGCCTCGGCCAAGGCTCGGGTTGAGCTGAAGCAGTGCAGCAGGAAGGCAAAGTCCCCTCCCCGTTCCCGCTCGTCGCGCAGGATCGCGGCCATGTCGTCGTCCGCGTCACGCGCGTGGATCGCCAGGGGCACGCCAGCCAACCGAGCACCGCGGATGTGGGCGCGAAAATTGTCGGCCTGAATGTCCCGCGGGGCCTTGTCGTAAAAGTAGTCCAGGCCTGACTCCCCGATGCCGATCACCCGCGGATGGCTGGTCAGCTCGGCCAGGAATTCCGGCGTTGGGATCGGCGCCTCATGCGCGTGGTGGGGGTGCACACCGACGGTGCACCAGAGGTTGTCGTGCCCCTCGATCAGCGTCGGAAGCCGTTGGGATTGTTCGATTGTGGTGCCGATGGTCACCATCTGACCAACCCCCGCCGCCGTCGCGCGCGCCAGCACATCCGGCAGCTCGGCTGGGGTGTAGTAGTCGAGGTGACAGTGCGAATCGATCAGCATCGCTCAGGCAGGCTCCACATAGCGCGGGAACACGCCCTGCGGGGCCGGCAGCGGTGTCCCGTCCTCCAGCGGCACGGCCAATGCCGCGAATGTCCGCTGGTCCGGCGCGACGCCGAGCTGATCCAGCATCCGTCCGATGCTGTCCGGCATGAACGGCTGCAGCAGGGTTGCCACGGCCCGGATCGTGTCAGCCAACACGCGCAGCACCGCGGCCATTCGCACCGTATCGGTCTTGCGCAGCGCCCAGGGGGCCTGATGGTCGATATAAGCGTTGGCGGAGCGGATCACTTTCCAAATATCTTCAAGGGCTTCGTGGAAGGTCTGGCGGTCCATCGCGGCGCGCACGAGGTCCGGCAGCGCGTAGGCGGCATCCAGCAGCGCTGTGTCCTCCGCTGTGGCAGGTCCCTTTCCCGGCAGTTTCCCCTCGCAATTGCGCGCGATCAGCGACAGTGACCGTTGCGCCAGATTGCCCAGATCGTTCGCCAGTTCCACGTTCATCCGGCTGATGATCGCCTGATGGTTCAGCGAGCCATCGGCGCCGAACGGCTTCTCCCGCAGCAGGAAATAGCGGATCTGATCGAGGCCAAACGTCTTCGCCAGCGCCCGAGGTTCGACCACGTTGCCCAGGGATTTGCTCATCTTTTCCCCGTCCACGACCCACCAGCCATGCGAGGAGATGCGCTTCGGCGGCTCGATCCCCGCCGACATCAGGAAGGCCGGCCAGTAGACCGCGTGGAAGCGGATGATGTCCTTGCCGACGAAATGCGCGTCGGCCGGCCAGTACGACCATTTCTCGGCGGCGGGGTCGGGGAACCCCGCGGCGGTGATGTAGTTGGTCAGCGCGTCCAGCCAGACATACATGACGTGCCCCGGCGCGTCCGGCACCGGAATGCCCCAGTTGAACGTCGTGCGGCTGACCGACAGATCGTGCAGCCCGCCTTTGACGAAGCTCAATACCTCGCTCTTGCGGGAGGATGGGGCGATAAAATCAGGATTTTCCTCGTAAAGTTTCAGCAACCGGTCCTGCCATGCGGACAGGCGGAAGAAATAGGATGGCTCCTTCACCCATTCGACCGGCGCACCGGTCGGCGCGATCTTGGCACCGGCGGCGTTGGTGGTCAGTTCGCCCTCATCGTAGAACGCTTCATCCCGGACCGAGTACCAGCCCTCGTAATGGCCAAGGTAAATGTCCCCCGTGGCTTCGATCCGCTTCCAAAGGGCCTGGCAGCTTTCCTTGTGGCGCTGTTCCGTGGTGCGTATCCACTGGTCGTACGACACGCCCATCGCGTCCGACATGTCGCGGAAATCCTGAGAAATCTTGTCGGTATAGGTCTGCGTTTCCAACCCCGCGGTCCGCGCCGCCGCTTCGACCTTCTGGCCGTGCTCGTCGGTCCCGGTCAGGAAGAACACATCGTACCCGTCCAGCCGCTTGAACCGCGCCAAAACATCGGCGGCGATGGAGGTATAGGCGTGGCCGATATGCGGTGCCCCGTTGACGTAGTAGATCGGCGTCGTGACGTAAAAGCGTTTGGTCATGGTGTGTTTCCGCTGAGCATGCCGAGACCGGCGACGATCGCCTGCCGCTTGTCGAGGGCGAAGCGCTCTGTCTCGTCCTGCAATCGGGTCAACCCGAACCACAGATCGCCCCAGGCTTCAATGGGGCGCATTGCGATCATGCGTTCCTGTTCGGGATCCCCCTGCCCGCGCGCGACGGCCCGCACGGACGCCGATATGCCGGCGCGCAGCAAATCCATGAAGGTCGAGAAGCCGGTCTCGCTTCTGGTCAGCGCGTCGGCGATCTCATAGCCCTTTGACAGACGGAAATTCCCGATGTCGGCGAGGAGGCCATCGACGACAGCGGAAATCGCCAGGCCCTCGTCTTCGGCCATCATGATCGCACGTCCTGGGGAGCCTTCGGCGAGCGTGGTCAGACGGCCGCGTTCGTCGTCGTTTAGATCGGGCAAATACTGGCGCAGCAGCGTGTCCATCGTCGCGTCGTCCAACTGTCCCAGGCGGAGACGGCGGCAGCGGCTGCGAATCGTCGGCAGCAGCTTGCCAGGAGAGGACGAGACCAGCAGCAGTACCGCGCGCGGCGGCGGTTCCTCCAGCACTTTCAACAAAGCATTGGCGGAGTTGGCGTTCATTTCCTCGGCGCCATCGACCACCACCACGCGCCAGCCGCCCTCGGCCGAGGTCAGGTGCATGAACCCGGTAACCTTGCGCACGTCGTCGACGGCGATCTGGGTGCGCATGCGCTTGCGTTTGGGGTCGTAGGCACGCTCGATCGTGAGCATGTCCGCGTGCGATGCGGCGGCAACGCGGCGAAAGACGGGGTTGGACGGGTCCAAAGCCAGACTGTGTTCGGTGGGGCGTCCGGCAAGCAGGCGGCGGGCGAAGCGATACGCCAAAGTGGCTTTGCCGACGCCCTCGGGTCCGGTGATCAGCCAAGCGTGATGCATCCGCCCCGTGGCCATGGCGTCGAGAATGGTCGCTTCAGCGGCGTCATGGCCGAGCAGGAGGGGGTTGGCGCGTGGATCGGGGGCGGGCATGGGGGGATTATAGCGTGGGTTCGGCGACGCCGGCAGAGGCGGCGTAGCTTGCTTCGAAGTTGACAGTTTTGTGTAGTAAGGCATTTCGTTCCATTGAAAATCTGGACAAAATCCCGAACCGAAGTCATCGTCTCGGTATGGCTCGAAAGAAAACCACACGCTCGGCGACCGCCGCTAACCGAACTGGCGAACTGGGAACAGTTTTGCAGTTCCACGCCTATGAGCGCATTCGCCACCTGTTTCTGTTTCTGTTCGCCGTCGATGCTGCCTGCAAACTGGTCAATGCAGAAGCGAACACGTCCTATAAAGGTGGGACCATGGTACAGGAGGCAGCGACCCACCAGGTGGATTCCGGCCTGCGCGAAAGCGATCAAATCAAGGACGTGTTCGACGATGACGACAGCAACGTCGTCAAATTGCAGTCGAGCGCGTTCAACCGGATCGATGCGGCACATTTCTGCAATCTGGGCCTGAAATCTGTGCCATGGTCAAATCTGACCTCCGCCGCGGAAGGCCTGAAAGAAGATAATGCCGTGGAGTTGATGGAATACGCGGAGATATTCACCGGCAACACCATGTGGTTGCCGCAGCGGGTAAATATCGGACCGGATCGCATCGTCGATCAGCAACACTACGCTCTGGCGAAAAAATTTCTGGACGACGGAAATCCCATTTTTTCAAAAGCGCGATTGAGAGCCTACAACAGCGCAGCGAAAAATGCGATGAACGATTATAAGGTGAAAGCCCTCAGCGCCAAGAAATATGGCATCGCGGCCTGTTGCGACAGTTACTTGTCGGTCTATTCGGACTCTCAGGTCGACAATTATTACCGTTGGATCGGCGAAAATATCTATTCTGAATGTTCGGCGCGAAAGATGAAGCCGGAAGACTACCTTGGCGGTTGATCCCGCTTACTGTCTTGTCCGAAATTCCGCCGGCGCGGGCCGCATACCCGGTTGTCTGTCGTACGATCCCATGGTCGGGGACGGTCGCGCCATTACCAGGAACACGCGCCGATATCGCAACTCAACGCGTCGCACGGCAAAGCCGACCCGCAATCCAGCGCGGACAGCGCGGACAGCGCGTCGCAGGCGCAAGCATCCCAATTCCGGGCCAAGGCTCCCGTCCCGGTGTTGCTCCTTTTCCGTCCTCGCGGTTCGGGCGGTTGGTCGCTGGCATCTTCGCTGGTCAGGACCCCGTACGCCTGCCGGCAATCCCTGAACCGAACCCGAAGCAAGGCCAAAGCACGCCCGAACGAATGCGTCTGGAACACGGCCAAGCCAAAGGCCGAGCAACTGCCTTCCCCATGCAGCACGTGATGGGCGCAGCGGAAGCCCTTGTAGGGCGACACGAAGCGGCGATAGGCGCGAATCAGGCAAACGCTCATCCAATTCAGTGGACGACCGAATGCCACGTTGCCGGGGATCGCGAGTGTCGGTGCGTTGTCGATCATGCCACCTTTCATCCACGGACGGACAGTCAATGCTTACGGCCCGCGAACGCGTGGCGCCGTAAACAGGCGACCAGCGCGCCCTACCCCGCCCCAAGCAACGAAGCACGGGCCGCCAGAAACTCCTCCACCGCGCCCGCCAGCGTGCCGCATTCCGCGTCCCCGACCGGCAGGCACAACGTCATCATCCCGCGCCGAGCAAGCCATATCCCCGCGGCCAGCATATCGAAGAAGAAAAGCTCCTTCAGCTTCTGATCTCCCGCGGCCGCCTCCGCCGGCGTCCGAACCGGCCCGCGCACCGTGTGCACCGCCAGCATCGACCCGATCCCGGTAAATTGCAGCTTCGCCCCCGCCGCCAAACACAAGGCGTTCAGCCGGTCCCGCAGCGCATCCCCCCGAGCATTCAAGGCTCCGGCGGCCTCCGGCGTATAAACCTCGGTCAACCCGGCCAACCCCGCCGCCATCGTCAGCACGTTGTTGTTGAACGTCCCGGCATGCGGCAGCGCGTTGGCGCGCCTAGGGTCGAACATATCGATGATGTCGCCCCTCCCCCCGAAGGCACCAAAGGACATGCCGCCGCCGACATATTTCCCCAATGTCGTCAGATCCGGCTTCACCCCCCGCACCGACTGCAAACCGCCCGGCGCCAACCGGGACGTCATCACCTCGTCCAAAATCATCAGCGCGCCAACCCGAACGGTTTCCTCCCGGATCATCCGTAGAAACGCCGGATCGGCCGGAATGCAGCCGCCGCTGCCGATCATCGGCTCCAGGATCACCACCGCCAGATCGTCCGCATGCGCCGCGATCGCCGCGCGTGTCCCCTCCACATCGTTGTACCCTGCCACCACGTAATCGAACGGCGCGTTCACCGGCGACCCGCCGCCCGAAAACCCGAACACCGCGCCGTGGTACCCCCCATCGAAAACCATCACCTTCTTCCGCCCCGTGAACACGCGGGCAACGGTGATCGCCAACAAATTGGCCTCGGTGCCGGAATTTGTCATCCGGACCCGCTCCAGCCCAAACCGTTCGCAGATCGCGCGCGCAAACCGCGCCTCGGTCATGTTGGACGCACCGAAGTTGATCCCGCCGTTCAGCGCCCCATCCACCGCGCGCCTTATCGTCGGATGCGAGTGACCATAGATTCCGGCGGTATATTCGCCCAGAAAATCCACGTATTCGTGCCCATCCATATCCCACAAACGGCACCCCTCCCCCCGCGCCATCGCCAGAGGAAACGGCGCGTAGTGCAGCACCGTGCGGGTATTGCCGCCGGGCATGACGGCCTGGGCCTCGACATACCGGGCAAGGCTTTTCGGATTTCGCGCCACATACCCCTCCCGCGCATCGCGCAGCGCGGTCTCGATATCGGCATTGCCCAAAACGGTCTGGCCCACGCGAACAATCCTTTCCCGGTTGGCTTCACTCTGCCGGAGGGCTATGCCCCCACGCAACCTGAAGAAGGATGCCGTGCAACATGGACCTGAAAGACCACATCCGCTCGATTCCCGATTTCCCGAAGCCGGGGATCCTGTTCTACGACGTGTCCACGCTGCTGCGGCATGAAGACGCCTGGGCCGTGGCGATGGGGCGGATGTCGCGGCTCGTGCGGTCCTATCAGCCCGACCTGATCGCCGGGATCGAATCGCGCGGCTTCCTGGTCGCCGCGCCGCTGGCACTCAAACTGGGCTGCGGCTTCATCATGGTGCGCAAGAAGGGCAAGCTGCCCGGACCGGTGATCGGGCTGGACTACGGCCTGGAATACGGCACCGACCGGATCGAGATCCAGGCCGACGCCGTCTATCCCGGCCAGCGTGTGGTGGTGGTGGACGATCTCCTCGCGACCGGCGGCACCATGAACGCCGCGATCCAGTTGATCCGCCAGGTCGGTGGGGTCGTACCCGCCGCCGCTGCACTGATCGAACTGAGCTTCCTCAACGGCCGCGACCGCCTGGACGTGCCGTGCGAATCGCTGGTCAGCTACGACGAATAACCGACCAATACTTCGCCACAACGACTTCGACCGGGTTGGCGTCCCCGTGGCGCCATCCCGCCCCCAAAGCCTTGCCTCCGGCCAATCCAACGCTATGGTCCGCGCCAACAATCGCCATCCCAAGGGAAACACCATGAAACTAACCCGCCGCGAACTCGCGCTCGGCACAATCGCCGCCGCCACCATCCCGGCCCAGGCGCGCGCCGAGGCCGAACCGATCCGCATCGGCTGGCTCGCCGCGCTGACCGGCCCGCTCGCCTCTCCGTCCATCGGTTTCGATCGTGGCGTCCGCTTCGCCACCGATGAGATCAACGCCAAGGGGGGGATCAACGGCCGCAAGATCGAGCTGGTGGTGCGCGACACCCAGGGCGACCCGACCAAGGCGGTGAACGCGACGCAGGAAGTCATCAGCCGCTTCAAGGTGCATGCGATCTGGGGGCCCACCAACTCCGGCGAACTGCTGGCGACCACCCCGATCATGGCGCGCGCCAAGGTACCCAGCCTGGTGGCCGGTGTGGTCAACAGCCTGATCGACCCCACGAAATATCCGAACGCCTTCCGCGTCACCCCGTCCAACATTCAGTGGGACGCCGCGGTGCGCAACTACACGATCGAAAAGGTGAAGGCGAAGAAAGTGGCCGTCGTCGCCGATGCCACGGGCTACGGCACCGCCGCCCTCGCCGATTCCGTCGCCGGCTTCAAGGCCGCGAATATCGAAGTCGTCTATTCCGCCACCATCGACCCCGCCCAGCCCGACGTCTCCCCCGATATTCTGCGCATGAAGAATGCTGGCGCCGACGCCATCGTCGCCTGGACCGTCTCCTCCGGCCTCGCCGCCCGCCTGATGAATGCTCGGGCCGAAGCCGGCTGGGATGTGCCGATCGTCGGCCACCCCGCGATGGGCACGGGCGAGATCGGCAAGCTCGTGACCAAGCCCGCCAATTGGGACAAGGTCTACATCATCGGCTACAAATCCTGCAGCTTCGACGATGCCGGCAAGCTGCCGGCACGCACTCAGGCTTTCGTCGACGCCGCCAAGGGCAAGTTCCCGCTGAACGATACCTCGCTCTGGTGGGTCGTGTCCGGCGTCGATTCCATCCGCCTGATCGCCGAAGCCGTGGAAAAGACCGGGTCCTCCGATGCGGACAAGATCATCGGCTACTGGAACACACTGACCAACTGGCCCGGCCTCTACGGCACCTACAGCTTCAGCACGACCGAACACAACGGTTTCCACACCGACGAAATCGTGATGCAACGCGCGAACAGCCAGCACGACGGCGCCTTCGCCCTCGCTCCCGGCTACGCGTAACGCGTCATGCTCGCGGCGATTCTGGCGGCCGGACTCGCGGTCGGCGCAACCTATGCGCTGATCGGGATCACCTACAACCTGATGTTCTCGGCCTCCCGGGTCATGAGCTTCACCGCCGGCCAGCTTGGCATGGCCGGCGGTGTCCTCGGCGCGCTGTTCATCGCGCGTCTGGGTCTGCCGGTCATTCCCGGCTTCATCCTCGCTTTGGCCGGCTGCGCCCTGATCGGCGTGGTCACCGAATACGTCGCCGTGCGCCCGGTGCTCAAAGCGCTGGATCAGCATCTTTATGTGCTCTCCACCCTCGGTCTGGCTCTGATGATCCAGCAGTTCACCGCGATCGAATGGAGCACCGAACCGCAGCCCTTCCCGCGCCTGCTGGGCCTGAGCACCACCGGCCCCTGGGACGAAAAATTCTGGCTCCCGATTCTTGCCTGTGCCGTCGCCGTGGGTGGGCTGGAGTACCTCTACCGGCACACCCTCATCGGCCGCGCCTTCCTCGCCATCGCCGAGGACAATTTCGCCGCGCGCGCCCTCGGCCTGCCAGAACGTAACCTTCGCATCGCCAGTTTCGCGCTGGCCGGGGTCGTCGGCGGCCTGGCCGGTTTTGCCTCCGGCGAACTGCTGCTCGCTTTCTTCGCCAATGGGGCGATGTTGAACTTCCTGGGCTTCGTCCCCGTGGCGCTCGGCGGCCTCGGCAACAACCGCGGTGCCGTCATCGGCGGTCTGGCACTCGGTCTGTTCCAGCAGGCGGCCAATTTCATCGTCGGCGGCGTGTTTGCCTCCGTCGCGGTGTTCACGGTGTTCATCCTGGTGCTGCTGCTGCGCCCGCAGGGCCTGTTCGGCGCCCCGGTCGCGAGGCGCGTCTGATGACCCGCGTTGTCCCCTATCTCGCGCTGTTCGGCGCGGCGCTGCTGCTGCCGCTGTTCAGCAACGACTATTGGGCCGTGATCGGCGCCCGAGCGGCGGTGTATTGGATCCTGGTGGGCGGCTTGAATCTGGTGGTCGGCTTCGGCGGTCAGTTGGCCATCGGCTACGTCGCCCTGCTCACGCTGGGCGCTTACACCGCATCGGTCATGGTCGCACGATACGATCTGAACCCGTTCCTGTCCTACGGCGCTGCCGGCGTGGTGGGCGCCATCGCCGGAGTCATCGTCGGGCTGCCGGCCCTGCGCCTGCGCACCTTCTATTTCGCCATGACCACGCTGGGCTTCGCCACCATCGTCACCCAGGTCGCTTTGGCGTGGCAGAGTGTCACCGGCGGCGGCATCGGCCTGTCCGGCCCGGCTTTGCCGGCGCCCTTCGACAGCCAGTGGGGTTTCTACCTTCTCGCCGTCGCCCTCGCCGCGCTGGTCACGCGGCTGTCCGCCAACGTCGCCCATAGCCGCTTCGGCCGCTCGTTGGTCGCCATCCGAGACGCCGAAGTCGCCGCCGAGGCCGTGGGCATCGCCAAACCCAGGCTGCTGGCCACCGTGTTCCTGTTCTCCGGCGCCTGCGCGGGCGTCGCCGGCGGCCTGTTCGCGACGCTGCAATCCTACATCACGCCGGAAGCCTTCAGCTTCGACCTCTCGGTCACATTCTTCATCGCTATTCTGGTGGGCGGACGCGGTTCGATCCTCGGGCCGCTGATCGGCAATATCATCCTCACGCTGCTGCCGGAATTCGCCGCGCCTTTGGTTGCCTGGTCCACCTTTCTTTACGCCGCACTGCTGCTGGCGATCGTGCTTGCCATGCCCGGCGGCATCGCCGCGCTGCTCGATTTCCGCAACCGCCGCCCGTTGCCCGCCAACCGCTCCATCGTCCCCCAACCTCTACGGATCGCCGGCCACGGCACCGCACGCGGTGCGATCGAGCTGAAGAACGTCGTGCTGGCCTTCGGCGGCGTGCGCGCCATCGACGGGCTGGACATGACCATCCGTCCCGGCGAAGTCCACGGCCTGATCGGTCCCAACGGGTCCGGCAAGACCACCACGTTAAATGTCATCTCCGGCTATTACGCGCCGCAGCAGGGGGAGGCCTTCCTCGGCACCACCCCATTGCCCCACGGCGCTCCGCAGGCCCGCGCCGCGCTGGGCATCGCCCGCACCTTCCAGACCCCGCGCCTGATCGGCGAGGCGTCGGTGCTGGACAACGTCATGATCGGCGCGACGATCGAGGGCCGCGCGAGCTTCCTCGAATCCGTGCTGTGCCTGCCCCGCCACCGCGCCGACGAAAAGCGCCTGAAAGCGCGCGCCATGGACGCCCTGGCGACCGTCGGGCTGGACGCTCTGGCCGATGTCCGAGCCGACCGCCTGCAACACTCCGAATTACGCTTCATGGAGATCGCCCGCGGCCTGATCCTCAACCCCGCCTTCATCCTGCTGGACGAACCCGCCGCAGGCCTCTCGGGCGAGGAGATCAAGCGCCTGGGTGAGCTGATCAAGGCCATGGCCCAGCAGGGCATCGGCGTGCTGCTGGTCGAACACCATGCCGACCTCATTTTCGACATCTGCGACCGCGTCACCGTGCTCAATCTCGGCCGCGAGCTGGCCGCCGGCACCCCGGCCGATATAAGAGCCCATAAGGAGGTCGTCAGTGCCTACCTCGGCGCCTGAACCGTTGCTGACCGTCGCCGGCCTGACTGCCGGCTATGGTAAAATCGGCGTGCTGCACGGCGTCGATATGACGATCGCCCCCGGCGAAATCGTCGCTTTGCTCGGCCCCAACGGCGCGGGCAAGACGACGCTGCTGCGGGCGATCTCCGGCCTGCTGCCCTGGACCGGCCAGGCGCGCTTCGCCGGGCAGAATCTCGCCGGGGTCTCGCCGCGCGACGCCGCACGGCGCGGTCTGGTTCATGTCATCGAGGGTCACCGCGTCTTCACCCAGCTTTCGGTCGCCGACAACCTCCTGCTCGCCGGCTACGACCTGCCCGCTCGGGACCGCGCCCAACGGGTCGAGGAAGCTTTGTCCTACTTCCCGGAAATCGCCGCCAAGCGCGCCGACAAGGGCGGGGCGCTGTCCGGCGGGCAGCAGCAGATGCTGGCGGTGGCCCAGGGCCTTGTGCGCCGTCCGAAGCTGTTGATGCTGGACGAACCATCCGCCGGCCTGTCGCCCGTTCTGGTCGACCGCGTGCTGTCCGTTGCCGCCGCGCTGCGCACGAACGGCACGGCCGTGCTGCTGGTGGAACAACTGATCGAGAAGGCCCTCGGCCTCGCGGACCGGGTCTACGCGATGGCGCAAGGCAAGATGGTGCTGGAAGCCACGACGTCGGAGGCCAACCTGCCGCACCGGCTGGAACAGGCCTATTTCGGCCAGGATGCGGTGCCCGCCTTGGGCTAACCGATCGCGCGAAACCAAGTATGCGCGCGGGGTTGGCGGGGCGGCCGCGCGCGAAACAAAAACATATGGGCGGCCGTCGGACGATCGGACATGGGTCAACGGCCGCTGATATTATTCGTGGCCGCCGTGCTGGCGCAGCAATGCCACGACATCCTCATGGCCGGCCCGTTTTGCCCAACCCATCGCCGTATGACCTTGCTTATCCGTGCCGTTCGCATCCGCCCCGGCGGCAAGCAATGCCTGCACGACCGGCAGGGAATTGCTGCCGACGATCAGCGGCGTGAAATCGTTCCACTTCCTGGCGTTGGGATCGGCCCCCGCGGCAAGCAGCGCCTGCACCACCGCGAGATGACCGTGCTCCGCGGCCACCAGCAACCCCGTGCTGCCACGTTCCGTGTCATCGGCCATACCGATCGCATCGGCGCCCGCGTTGACAGCCGCCCCGGCAGCGAGCAGCGCCTGGACCGTCTCCAGATGACCGAGTGCCGCGGCGGCGATCAGCGGCGTGTAGCCATTGTCCCGCCGCTCCGCTCTGGCATTGACGTCGGCCCCCGCCGCGAGCAGGGCCCGCACCACCGCAACAGCGTTACTGCGCGCGGCCACCAACAGCGCGGACGGTCCGTACGACGGCTTGCCGTTCACATTGGCGCCGGCGGCGAGCAGCGCGGCGATCCTGTCGGCATCGCCGGCCTCCGCCGCGGCGGCCAGCCCGGCGGTGGGCGACGCTGTCAACGTCTTGTAGCCCAATTGCAATGCCCAGCGTGGCCCGCTGGGGTCGCTGTCATCGCGCGTGAGCAACCAGTCCGTGAGCCTGAAGCCGAGGCCGGCGGCGGCGAGCGCCTGGGAGTCCGGATCGGTCCCCAGGCCGTTCAGGTCGAGCCGACGGTCGTAGCGCCCCTGGTTCCCCTTGGCATAGACCTCGTCGATATACCCGCCGCTGCATGACCCGTTCCCGGGCGAGCAGATGACATGCGACACCAGCAGCCAGTGGAAATGCGTGTCCTTGCCGCCGACCGGCACGACACGCTCGAATTCCGTGGCGATCAGCAAATGATCGACCCGGTGGGGCAGGATCCGAACGAAATACCCCTCCAATTCCCACCGCTTGTCGATCGTCGCCATGCCGGTGAAACGGGTCTCGCCCGCGGCATCCGTTGTGAAGCGATGACCGGCGTCGGCGCTCTGCCAGTCCGATCCCGCGAAAGCGACGCGCACCGGCAGGTTCGGCAGCGGATAGTCCTCGCTGTCGGTCAGCCTGAATGCGACCGCGAGCGTCACCTGCTGTTCCCGCTCGCCAGCCATCAGGGTATGGAGCCCGAACAGGCACGCCAGGACGAGCAGGGCCAGCACGATTGCGTATTTGATGACATGGGCACGCGGTCTCCCGTGGATCTCGGTCGTCATCGGAACAAGCTCCTAGAGTGTGATCGCCAGAGGTGGAACCACACGGCGGCGTGAATCACGCGATCAAACGAAGACCCATGGAGCACAATAGGCTCAACCTGACCCTATCGTGCGCTAGCCGACCTTGTTCTCAACAACGAAATGCCCGGCGCTTGCGACGGTCATCACGATAAGAAATCGCGCGTCCTGTTCCGATTAGACAATAATTCACTAAATGCCATGGAATCCGCCGACCAATCAGGTCCGCGCTGCACCTTGTCACCCTTTGCGCCTTTGTAGCTCAAACGTTCTTTGCGTTAAAGCCGCCGTCGGAAAACAGCACCGCCGGCGACACATCAAACACCGTGTTCTCATGATGCGCTGTCGAGAAGCTCGGATACCGGGAATGGTGGGCGCGACAGGGATTGAACCTGTGACCCTTCGCGTGTGAAGCGAATGCTCTACCGCTGAGCTACGCGCCCGTTTGCCGGGGCGCGCTCGATAGCCGGGGCCCACCCGCACTGTCAAGCCACGAAAATACCGCCTAGCATGCGATCATGCGCAATCTCGCCGCCCTGGCCGTGATACTCGCTTTCCCCGCCGCTGCACACGCCGAGGATCCCCTTCGCGCGACCTACCGCACCTACGCCCTTGGCACCCCCGTCGCGGAGGTCGAGGCATCGATCGGCATCGGTCCCTGGTCCTATCAGCTTGCACTCGCTTATCGCACGTCCGGCCTCGCCCGCCTCGTCGCGGGCGGGCAAACCGCGAGTTCCGTCTACGGCACCTGGCAGAACGACCGGCCCGCACCGCGCCACTTCGAAGCCCTGGGCATGTGGCACGACGAACAGCGCGTCACCCTGATCGACTACCTCGGCGGCACCCCGACCGTCCGCCAACTCCTGCCGCCGCTGGACCCCACCTTCGAGCAGGTCGCCCCCAACCTGCGCATCGACAGCACCGATATCCTCAGCGCTTTGGGCGCCCTCATCCGAACCGTCCAGCGCTCCGGCCGGTGCGAGGGCACGATGCGCATCTATGATGGCCGGCGCGCCGCCGATATCACCGCCACGACAGCGGGGATGGAGGTGCTGGAACGCACCGACCGTTCCAGCTTCGCCGGACAGGCCTTGCGCTGTGTATTCGTCAGCCGGGTTCTGGCGGGATTCAGCGCTGCGCATGCCGACAAAACCGACTACCGCCCGCTGCATGGCGCCGCATGGATCGCGGTGGCGGTGCCGGACCATGCGCCGATTCCAGTGCGCCTTTCGCTGGAAACCCGCTGGTTCGGGGACGTGACGTCGTACCTGACGAGCGTGTCGCGTTAAAGCGTGATCGCCGGAGGTGGAACCACGCGGCGGCGTGAATCACGCGATCAAACAAAGCCTTACAGAGCACGATCGGGTCAACTTGACCCGATCGTGTTCTAGGCGGGCAACAACCGTCGGGCGGTTTCAGCGACCTCCGCCATTGTCCCCGCCACTGCCACCGCCCCCTCGGCCATCCGCAACGGCCCATAACCCCATGCTGCGAAAATACAGGGCAGACCCGCCCCGTGTGCCGCCACCACGTCATTGGCATGGTCCCCGACCATCACCGCCCGCTCCGCGACCCCACCGGCTGCCGCCAGGGTCGCCAACAGATGCGCCGGATCGGGCTTGCGCACCGGGAAACTGTCCCCGCCGCCGACCGCCGCCATCAGCGGCGCCAGCCCCAACGCGTCCAGCAGCACCCGAGCCGCCCCTTCCGGCTTGTTGGTGCAGACGGCGAAACGCCAGCCCTCGGCGCCCAATTCCCTCAACGCCTCCATAACCCCGGGGAACAGCCGGCTGTCCACGGCCGCGTGCGCTTCGTAATCCCGCCCCAGTTCGGCCACCGCCGTCGTGTCGGGCACCAACCCCCGAGCGGCAAAGGCCCGCTCCACCAGCTTCGCCACACCATCGCCCACCATCGCCGCGGTGGCGGAAAAATCGAACCCTTCCAACCCGCGCGATTTCATCAACCGGTTCACCGCCGCGTTCAGATCCGGCACCGTGTCGACCAGGGTCCCATCCAAATCCAGAACCAGCACGCGGGGTGGGATCACGGTGAAGCACTCCGTAACGCGAATTGAGACGACATCATCGCGACATGCTTTGACACAACCAACGCCCGGCCGCTACGCCTTCGGCCATCGGGCCACGAAGGAAATCCATGCCGGCAACCGCCATTATCCTCGCAGCGGGTCTGGGGACTCGGATGAAGTCCGCGCTCCCCAAAACGCTGCATAAAATCGCCGGCCGCAGCATGCTGCGGCATCTTCTGTCGAGTTGCGAGGCCGTGTTCGACCGCATCGTCGTCGTCCTGGGACCCGACATGGATTCGGTGCGCGCCGAAGCCGCGCCGCATCGCTGCGTGGTGCAACACGACCGCCTGGGTACCGCGCACGCCGCCTTGCAGGCGGTCGAGGAATTCGGCACCGGGGAGGTCGCGATTCTCTACGCCGACAACCCGCTGATCCGCGCCCAGACCCTGCGCGCCATGCTCGACCGCCGCGCCAAAGATGATGCCGGGCTCGCGTTGCTGGCCTTCCGTCCGGCCGATGCCGCGCGCTACGGCCGGGTCGTCACCGATGGCGGCTACGTGTCGCGAATCGTCGAATGGGCCGATGCCGACGCCAGCGAGCGCGCCATCGGCCTGTGCAATGCCGGCGTGATGTGTGCCAACGCCGCCGACATGACGCGCTGGCTCCGAGCCGTGCGCAACGACAATGCCAAACGGGAATACTACCTCACCGACATCGTCGCCTTGGCACGCCAGGGAGGCGCCCATGTCGCCGCCGTCGAAGCCCCGGCCGAGGAGGTCGCGGGCGTCAATTCCCGCCCTGAACTCGCCGCCGCCGAGGCCACCCTTCAGTCCTGGCTGCGCAACGCAGCGATGGAAGCCGGGGTGACCATGATCGATCCGTCCTCGGTCTTCCTTCAAACCGACACCGCGTTCGAGCCTGACGTCACGATCGAACCGAACGTGGTCTTCGGTCCCGGCGTGTCGGTGGCAACCGGGGCGGTCATCCGCGCACACAGCCATCTGGAAGGCTGCACCATCGGCCGCGACTGCATTGTCGGCCCCTTCGCCCGGATCCGGCCCGGCACAGTGCTCGACCACGACGTCCACATCGGCAATTTCGTGGAGGTGAAGGCGTCTACCCTTGCCGCGGGGGTGAAGGCCAGCCACCTGACCTATCTCGGCGATGCCTCGGTCGGCGCGGACACCAATATCGGCGCCGGCACCATCACCTGCAATTACGACGGCGTCTTCAAGCATCGCACCACCATCGGCGCCCGCGTCTTCATCGGCTCCGACACCGCCCTCGTCGCACCCGTCACAGTCGGCGACGGTGCCTCCGTCGCCGCCGGCAGCGTCATCGTGACCGACGTCGCGCCCGGTGCCCTGGCGTTGGCGCGTGGCCGTCAGGTCGAGAAACCAGGCCGGGCCACCGAAATGATGGCTGCGCTGCGAGCGAAGAAGCAGGAGAAGAAATAATGTGCGGCATCGTTGGCGTGATCGGGGTGCGGCCAGCCGCGCCGCTGATCCTTGAATCCCTGTCTCGTCTGGAATACCGCGGCTACGACAGCGCCGGCATCGCCACCCTCGTGAACGGTGCGATCGACCGCCGCCGCGCCGCCGGTAAGCTGGGCAACCTCGCCGCCGATCTGGGACGGGAGCCCTTGGGCGGCACCACCGGCATCGGCCACACCCGCTGGGCCACGCACGGCGCCCCCACCCAAAACAACGCCCACCCGCACGGCACCGCTCGGGTCTCCCTGGTGCATAACGGCATCATCGAAAACCATGCCGAACTGCGTTCGGAACTGGAATCCCAGGGCCAGATCTTCTCGACCGAAACCGATACCGAAACCGTCGCCCAACTGGTCGATCTGCATCTGCGCCGCGGCATGACACCCATCGAAGCCGCCGGCGCCGCGTTCCGCCGGTTGGAGGGTGCCTACGCCTTGGCCATGATCTTCGCCGGCCATCCCGAACTGATGATCGTCGCGCAGCACGGCGCGCCCCTCGCGGTGGGCTTCGGCGAGAATGAGATGTTCATCGGTTCGGACGGCCTCGCCCTCGCCCCGCTGACCCAGAAAATCGCCTATCTTCGCGATGGCGACTGGGCGGTGATCGACCGTGACGGCGCGCAGTTCTTCGACACCGCCGGCAATGTGGTCCAACGGGAAGCCAAGCTGACCCGCCTGACCGGCGCGGCCATCGGCAAGGGCAATTTTCGTCATTTCATGGAGAAGGAACTCCACGAACACCCCGCGGTCATCGGCGACACCCTGCACCGCATGGTCGACCCCGCTACCCGCGCGGTGAACCTGCCAGCGATGGACATCGACTTCGCCACCCTCCCGCGCATCACCATGAGCGCCTGCGGCAGTGCTTTCTACGCCGGCATGGTCGGCCGCTGGTGGTTCGAGGCAATGGCCCGCATCCCAACCGACGGCGATGTCGCCAGCGAGTTCCGCTACCGCACCCCCCCCATGCCGCCGGGCGGTCTGGGCCTGCTGGTGTCCCAATCCGGCGAAACCGCTGACACCCTGGCGGCTCTGCGCTATATGCGGTCGCAGGGGCAGAAGGTCCTGTCCATTCTGAATGTCCCCGAAAGCAGCATGGCGCGCGAATCCGACGCAGTGCTGGAAACCGTGGCCGGACCCGAGATCGGCGTCGCGTCAACGAAAGCCTTCACCGCGCAGTTGACCGCTTTGGCCTGTCTGGCACTGGCAGCGGGCCGCGCGCGCGGGGCGATCACCGCCGAACAGGAAGCGGCGATGACGCACGCACTCCTGGAAGTCCCCGGCCGCGCGGCCGAAGTCCTGGAAAACGACGCCGCCATTCGCGCCATCGCCGAACGCGTGGCCAAGGCCCGCGACGTGCTTTACCTCGGACGCGGGAACTGCTTCCCGATCGCCATGGAAGGCGCGTTGAAATTAAAGGAAATCAGCTACATCCACGCCGAAGGTTATGCGGCAGGCGAGATGAAGCACGGCCCGATCGCGCTGATCGACGCCCAGGTGCCGGTGATCGCGATCGTCCCCTCCGGCCCGTTGTTCGAGAAGACGGCATCGAACGTGCAGGAAGCCGCGGCCCGCGGTGGCCAGGTCATCGTCTTCTCCGACCAGGAAGGTGCCGCGAAGCTAAAAGGCATCGCCGCCGAGACCATTGTTCTACCGGCCGTCGATCCGTTCGTGGCGCCGATCCTGTATGCCATCCCGGTGCAGATGCTGGCCTATCACGTCGCCGTGCTGAAAGGCACCGATGTCGATCAGCCACGTAACCTCGCGAAGTCCGTGACCGTGGAGTAGCGGTTGCGGGCACCTTGACGTCATTCAGCGCGAACGTTCCCCCCCAAACGCGGGCAATGCCTATGCACAAATGCCTCCGCCGCTTCGACCGCGCCATAGGGACCCAAATCCACATGCCCGGCGCCCGGCGCCACCCAGATCTCGGCCGGGACATTGGCCGCCGCCGCGATCGCCTGCCCCATCGCCGGTGGCACCAGGCGATCCGCCGAACCTTGCATCACCAGTATCGGTGCCGTGATACGCGCCACGCGCGACAACGATTCGAAGCGGTCCTTCAACAGCAGCCGCACCGGCACATACGGGTATTGCCGCGCCGCGGCGTCGACGATGCTGGTATAAGGGGCGTCCAGCAGCACCGCCGCGACCGGATTCTCCGACGCCAGCCGAACGGCCAACCCCGTTCCGAGGGATTCGCCCCACAGCAGCGTCCGATTTGCCGCGACACCGCGCCGTCGCAGGTCCGCCAGCCCGGCCTGAGCATCCAGAACCAGCCCCGCCTCGCTGGGCGATCCCGCATTGCCGCCATAGCCCCGGTATTCCAGCAGCAGCACACCCCAGCCCAGTTGGTTCAGCGCCCGCAGCCGCCCGGCGCGATGGGCGATATTCCCCGCGTTGCCGTGGAGCAGCAGAACGGTGAAACCATCGGCTGACCGAGGCGGCACATACCACGCGACCAGCGAAAGCCCGTCCGAGGTAGGGACGTGGATCACCTCGACCTGCGGCACCTCGGCACGCACCGGGTCCGGCACGGCGGTATCGGGGATGAACAGCAGCCGCCGCTGCGCCGCATACAGCCCGGCGACGACGATCCCATAAAATCCCATCGCGACAACACAGGCCCAAAGCAAAAACCGGATCATGTCGCGGAGTGTGAACCTCGCTCCGCGTCGGCGCTACTCCCGACGCTCAAAAACCCGGACGTCGCCGCCAAGCCCCGCCACACGCCAGACGGCGTCGTCCAGCGCCGCCGACAACGCCGCCACCGCCGCTCGGCTATCCGCGTCCACCGCCAGGCCAGCCAGCACCACGCGCTGAAACGGCCCCAACCGCCGCCGGATATCCGCCGCCGTTTCGTCCGGCGCGACAATCAGCAACGGCGTGTCCACCGGCACCTCCGCCGCGAAGGCTCCCACCACCCCAACCCCGTCGTTGCCCCGGGGCAACAGCACCACACCCTGCCCTGCCGCCGCCCCGGCGGCTGACTTGGCCGGCTGCATCGTCTCCGAACGAACGATCAACCCGCCGACCGACAGCACCTGCACCGCGAACACGCACGCCAGGACCGCACGAGGCAGCCGCGCCCCCGCCACCAGCAAGGCCACGAACGGTGTCGCGAAGGACAGATATCGCAACTCGATCGGCATGTTGTCGAACGCCAGGCCCAGTGCCACCAACCCGAACGGCGGTGCCACCGCCGCACCGATCAGCCGCCAGCGTGGCCGCCGCGTAGCCAGCGCCAGAACTGCAAGGACCCCCAACGCCAAAACCGCCCCCGTCACCGGCCGGACTGCCGACGGCACATAAAGCGGCAGCCCCCCCGTCAGGTTCGCCGCGCTGTATTGGGCCAGCCGCTTCGCCGCCGCGAGGACCTCGAACGGTGGAAACTGCCCCGCCCGGCTGCCGCGTTGTCCAAGGAAAAACCACCCCGCCAACGCAACCCCCGGCAACGCCCCCGCCGCGAGGCGCCAGCGCTGCCGCCCGGCGCCCAGGAAAATCGCCGCCCCGACGAAACACGCGAGATAGTTGGTCGCCACCGCCGCCCCCAACGCCATCCCACCAACCCACCCCCGCCGCGCCAGCACCGCCAGTAGCCCGCACAGCGTCAGCAGTTCGGCGAGCGCGAACCCCCGAGCGATGGCCGCCGTATAGGCAAATCCGTAGCAGCCGAGCGTGAGAAGCATCGCGCTGGCCGGCGGGATGTCGCAGCGCCGCGCCACCATGCCGACGACCGCCAGCGCCCCCAACGCGAACAGCACCGAGAGCAGCCGGATCGCGAACGGCCCGTCCGCCACGCCCCAGCGCCAAGCCGCGACCGCCCAGAAATACAACGGCGGATGTACATCCGTGCGCCGCAGATTCGCCGCCACCGTCCACGGGCCAACATGCCCGCGCTGGACCGCGCTGACATCCCCGGCCCGCAATACGCCCACCGGCCAGACTGGCCGCGGCGTGCCGGAGGTCACGAAAGACGTGTACTGCTCATCGTATTCCGCCCCGCGGGTCCAGGCGATCGCGGTCAGCACCGTGGCTGCCAGCAGCAGCACGGCGACGCGGGCGAAAATATCTCGGCGGCCGTTAACCAAGCATTAACCCTTCGTGCGGTAAAATCCGACGATACCGGCAAAAGGTTAATGAAATGCTAACGCTGCGCATTTTAGGCTGCATGATGCTCCTCGCCTCGCCTGTCCTGGCGCAGCCGCCACAAGCGCTGCTCGCGCATTTGCATCGCGGCGTCAGCATCACCGGCTGGTTCCGCTTTCCCGCCAGCCGCGATCCCGCCGTTTTGGCCCGCTGGATGCCCGACAGCGCCATGTCGGGCCTGCGCCGCGCCGGGTTCGACTTCGTCCGCCTCGCCATCGATCCCGCCATCGCCGAAGGCCCGGCGGTGCGGGCCGCCGCGGCCGCCGCCATCTGCCAACTGCGAAAACACGACCTCGCGGTCATCGTTGACGCGCACCCGATCGATTGGCACCTGGAAACCGATCCGAACGACCGCGAGCGTCTGCGTGCCTTTTGGCGCGACTTCGCCCCCAGCCTTCGCCGCTGCGATGCCCGGATGATCGTGCCGGAGGTCCTGAACGAACCGGTCTTCGCCAACGATCCCGCCGGCTGGGCAGCCCTGCAGCACACACTGCTGACCGACCTGCGCGCCACCATGCCCGACAGCACCATACTGCTGACCGGCCACGACTGGGGCAGCATTCGCGGGTTATTGGCACTGATGCCTGAAGACGACCCGAACGTGCTCTATAGCTTCCACTTCTACGATCCGCCCGAGCTCACCTCGCTCGCCGCCTACCGGCCGGGTCTCGATCGGGCCGACCTCGCCCGTCTGCCCTTTCCCGTGACCAACCCCGCGGCCTGCCCGCTCGGCAGCGACGGCGCCACCGCCGACATGATGCGCTATTACTGTTCGATGGCCTGGAACGGCACGGCCATCGAACAGCGGATCGCCACCGCCGCCGCCTGGGCGCGGCAACACCACGCGACACTCCTGGCCGGAGAATTCGGCGCCGCGCAGGCATTGAACCCGGCGGCGCGATCTGCCTGGATCCGCACCGTGCGGCAATCGCTGGAACACGCCGGCATCGGCTGGACGCTTTGGGGCTACGACGACATCATGGGTTTCGGAGTCCCGCGCCCGCCGCCGGCCAAGCCGATACTTGACCCGAACGTCCTCGCCGCGCTCGGCCTGCCCCCATCCTGACGATAAAGGAACGACACGGCGTCCAAATTAAAAAAAACCCCCGGCACGAGGCCAGGGGTTAGTATACAGGGAGGCTTCACGTCTGGGAGACGTAGGGATCAGAGACCCCCTTCCAGCCCATCGGGCTGAAAAGCTGGCGGCACCGCCGCCGTATTCGGTAATCCGGTTTCTAAGTCTGGAACGCGTCGCGATCTATCGCTAAATCCCGGCACCGGCCATGCGGCGATTGCATGGTAACAAATCACGTATTCGTGACGCACATGGCTACCGCGAAAAACGGCAAACACCGCAACGAATCAGTGCATCTCAGCCAAACGTGCGAGCAGGAAATCGCGGAACACCGCGACCCGTTTCGAGTTGCGCAGTTCTTCCGGGTAGACAAAAAACACGTCGACCTTCGGCCCCTTCAGGTCGGTCAGAACACGAACAAGGTCCGGGTTCTCAGCCATCACGTAGTCCGGCAAGGCGCCGATACCCAACCCCGATCGGATGGCGAGCAACACCGCGTGGACGCTGTTGACGTCGAGTACCGCACGACGCGGATTGCCCGGGCGCCGACCGGCTTCGGCCAGCCAGTTCACCTCGTCGATCGGCGGATGATGCTGACCGAACAGCACCAGCTTGTGCTCATCCAGGTCCTCGGGCCGCTGCGGCACGCCATGCTTCTTCAGATATTCCGGCGCCGCGCAGACATGCCAGCTCATGGTCATCAGATGTCGCTGCACCAGATCCGGCTGCTTCGGCGGATGCATGCGGATCGCGACATCCGCCTCCCGCATCGCGAGGTCCAGTTCCGCGTCATCCAACAGCAACGACACCGACACCTCGGGATAGGCTTCCAGGAAACCTTGCAGGCGCGGCGCCAGCCACGACGACCCAAACCCCACCGTGGTCGTGACCTTCAGCCGCCCAGCCGGCTTTTCCTTCGATTCGGTCAGCAACGCCTCGGTCATCGCCAGCTTCGCGAACACCTCCCGCACCGTGCGATTCAGCGACTCGCCCTGCTCGGTCAAAATCAGGCCGCGGGCGTGACGGTGGAACAACGGCACCTGCAGCGCTTCTTCCAAAGCGGAGATTTGGCGCGAGACGGCGGATTGGCTGAGGTTCAGCGTATCGCCGGCATGTGTGAAACTTCCAGCCTCGGCCACCGCGTGGAACACGCGCAGCTTATCCCAGTCCATGACTCAGCCTCTCCCACGGCCGATCCTCGCCGGCCAAATCCTGCCTCGGGCATGCCCGGACAGGGCAGTCTAATACGAACCGATCCGAGTCATGTGGTGTAAATGACGTCAAACCGACAAAAATTCGTCATTCCGCCGGTGCGGCCGGAACAGTTTCATGCTCCGCGAGCCATTTTTCGACTTCCAGCGCCGCCATGCAGCCGGTCCCGGCAGCGGTCACGGCCTGGCGAAAAATCTTGTCCTGCACATCGCCGGCCGCGAACACCCCGGCAACCGAGGTCCGGGTGCTGCCCGGCGTCGTCTCAAGATAGCCCTCGCGGTCCATCGCGAGCTGGCCACGGAACAGTTCCGTCGTCGGCGAATGCCCGATCGCGATAAACACGCCATCCACCGGGAGATCGCGAGTCGCGCCGGTCACGGTGTCGGCCAGTCGAATGCCGGTCACGCCTTCCGGCGTGCCGCCGGACAGGATATCGGCCAACGTGCTGTTCCAGATCACCGAAACCTTCGGGTGCGCGAACAGCCGGTCTTGCAAAATTTTCTCGGCCCGCAGCGAATCCCGCCGGTGCACCAACGTTACCTTCTCCGCATGGTGCGTCAGATACAGCGCTTCCTCGACGGCCGTGTTGCCGCCGCCAACCACAGCGACCTCCTTGCCGCGATAGAAGAACCCGTCGCAGGTCGCGCAGGCGGATACGCCTCGGCCCTGCAACCGCATTTCCGCCTCCAGTCCCAGCCAGCGGGCCTGAGCGCCGGTCGCGACGATCAAGGAATCGGCGAAATAGACATCGCCGCCGTCGGTGTCGCAGCGGAACGGCCGGCGGGACAGATCGACCTTGATCACAATATCGCTGACCACCTCGGTCCCGACATGGCGCGCCTGTGCCTCCATCTGCTCCATCAGCCAGGGGCCTTGGATAACGTCGGCGAACCCGGGGTAATTCTCGACGTCGGTGGTGATCGTCAACTGCCCGCCCGGCTGCAGCCCGGCAATCAGCACGGGCTTCAAATTGGCTCGGGCGGCATAGATCGCAGCGGTGTAGCCGGCGGGGCCCGCGCCGACGATCAGGACTCGCGTGTGGTGTGTGTTCGACATGCGGGCAGCATAAGCAGCCGGCCGAGACCACGGAAGGGGCGGTCCGTCAGAGGTCCGGCACAACGAGAAAAAGATCCGTATCGCCCGGGTCCACCCCGCACATCGTGAGCGCCGCATGGGCCTGGCCGCGATGGTGGGTCTGGTGATTGAAAAAATGCACCAACAGCCCGCCTTTGGCCTTGCGCATCTCCTTCTTCGCCGCCCCGCTCCACCACACCAAATCCTCGACCAGCCACGCGTCGTCGACGCGTCGGGCAAACGCCTCCAGTTTCGCGTCCGCTTCCTCCCGAGCCACGCGCAGTTCGGCGAAGTCGTGGATCAGGGTAGGGCTTTGCGGGTTGGGGACAGTGTTCGGAGGCCAGCCGTCGAACCGCGACATCCATTGCCGGTCGCCCCACAGCAGATGGCACAGCGTCCCGTGCAGCGATTTCCAGAAAAGGCCGCGGTCGGCAGGCCGCTGGTCATCCGACAAACGCGCCGCGGCGGCGTAAATACGCCGGTTCATCTCGCTGTTGTACTGGGTCATGGTGCGGATAAAAGCGGGCGTGATCATTGGCGTCCTCCCCGGTTGGCGGAAGAGTCGGATCGTTGCCGCCGCTCGGTCAAGTGTGCCGTTCCGCCGCACCGATGTCTGGCTTCGCGGCCCGAAGTTTGTCAGGAAACCGGTTCCGCCGTCAGCCGCTTCCAGAAATACGCCGTGCTGGCCAACGTCCCATCCGCCGCGATCACGCAGTCCGGAACCGTGCCCAACGCCGTCCACCCCATTGTCCGGTAGAGCTTCTCACCGTCCTGCCCGGCCCGGGTGTCGAGGAACAGCGTCGTCCGCCCCGCGCGCAGGCTTTCCGCCTCCAGCCGGGACATCAGTGCCCGCCCCAGGCCCGCCCGCCGGACCGAAGGGTCCACCAGCAGTTTGACCACCTCGGCACAGTGCGGCCGCGTCTCCGATGTCGCCAGCGCCAACGTCACCGTCCCCGCCAGAACGCCGCCGACCCATCCCGCCATCAGGATCGCCGTCCCCGCCGCCACATTCCTACCCGTATCGAGCCAGAACCGCCGCGCGACCTCGGGCGCCAGCGGCGGCAGAAACCCCACCCCCGCCCCCTCGGCCACACAGGCTCGGAGAACCGTCGACAACCGGACCTCGGCCGACGCTGCCGCAGCGGCGTCCAGCACCGCGATCCCGTTCACCGGCTTCGCATAGGCGAATTCCAGCGAGTTGGAGATGTCGTGCAGCACCCGGATCGGTCCCGATCGCACATAGGACTGCTTCTCGTAGAACCGGTGCGCCCGGTCGAACCGTGTATCGGACCACAGCGCGAGGCGGGTGGCGCCGGATGCGATCGCATGCGCCTCGGCCTGTGCCAGCAAAGCCGGCCCCACCCCATGCCCATGCAGGTCCGGCGCGACGTAGACCTTGCAGATTTCCCACGTCCCGCCGTCAAGGGGCTTCGTCGCGATCATGCCCACGACCGCCCCCGCCCGCTCCGCCACCCACAAAGCCCCGCCTTGGCCGGCGTAATACGACGCCAGAGCCCGCAACGCCGGCTCCTCCCCATCCACGTCCAGAACGCAGCCGGGGTAGAGCGACCAGCAGGCGCCAATCAAAGCAACGAACCCGTCCGCGTCGGCGTCCCGCCCGGGACGAAGCCCCCAGTCCGTCACAGAATACGAGCCTCGAACGGTGGGACCATGTCGGGCGTCTCGAACTCCAGCACCCAAAGATCGGGATCGAATTTTACCTGCCTGGCGACATATTGATCGACGGCCGCCTGGTCGACCGGCACCGGGCCGGTGGCTTTGATCCAGGCGTGCCCGCCCTCGGGATCGGTGATGCGAGACAGCACCGTCATCCCCTCCCGCCCACGCAGCACGACCAGCACGCCGCCCGCATCCGGATCGCCCTTGCGCAGCACCATGCCCGGCTTGCCGTTCACGTCGCCCATGCGCAGCGCGATGCTCACCGTCAAACTGGATTTGACCCGCGGCGGCGGCGTCATGGCAGCGCCAGCCCGCCGCCCTCGATCGGCAGCGCGTGGCCGGTGATACCCCGGGATTCGGGCCGCAACAGCCAGACCACCGCATCGGCGATCTCCGCAGGCGTCGCGATCCGCCCGGTCGGCACCCCCGCCGCGGCTTGGTCCCTGGTGATCCCGAGTTCCGCGAACCGCTGATGCGCCATCGGCGTATCGACCCAGCCCGGACACAGCGCGTTCACCGTAATGCCCCGGGGCGCCAACGCCAGCGCCAACGACCGGGTAAACCCCACCACCGCGTGCTTGGCGGCGCAGTACGCCGTCTGGTCCGGCACCCCCCGCAACCCGAGGACCGAGGCCATATTGACAATCCGCCCCGTCCCATCCGGCAGCAAAGGCAACGCCGCCTTGCAGCAGTAATACGTGCCATTCAGATTCGAAGCGACGATCGCGTGCCAGAGGTCGTCGTCGGCATCCAGCGCATTGGCGCCCGCCGTACCGGCGTTGTTGACCAGCACATCGATCCCGCCATACGCGTTCTCGATCTTCGAAAACAACGCTTTGACCGAAACATTTGAGCTCACGTCGCAAGCGATGAAATCCTCGTCCAACACGCTCGGCGGATGCCGCGCCGTCACGATCGTCCGATACCCCTCCCGCCGCAGCTGCTCGGCGATCGCCAGCCCGATCCCGCGCGTCCCGCCGGTGACCAGCGCCGTCTTCATTGCGCCGTCCCGCCGCCATCGACCGGCATCACGATCCCGGTGATGAAGGACGCCGCGTCGGACGCCAGGAACGCCACGGCATTGGCGATTTCCTCCGGTTCCGCGAAGCGGCCGAGGGGGACGCCGGATCGGTAGAAATCGTCGGACGACATCGGGTAGCGGTCGGGATATTGCTGCGCCAGATTGCCGATCACCATCCGCAGCATCCCGGTATCGGTGCTGCCCGGCGCGATGCAGTTCACCCGTATCCCCTGCTTCGCCCAGTCCAGCGCCGCCGAACGCGAAAGCTGCGCGATAGCCCCCTTCGAGGCGCCATAGGCCGCGCTGACCTGCTTGCCGATCAGCGCCTGGTCGGAGGCAATGTTCACGATCGCCCCCTTGCCCCGCGCCGCCATTCCCGGAATCACCGCCCGCATGGTCGCGTAGGCGGCGAGGAAGTTGACGCGAAAGACCTGCTCGACCTCATGCAGCGGGGTTTCGACGATCGAGCCGAGGACAGTGATGCCGGCGTTGTTGACCAGAATGTCGATGGGTCCGTGCTGTTCGATCACGGCCGCCAACCGCGCTTCCAGCGTCGCGGTGTCGGCGAGATCGAAATCCGGCAGGTCGAGGCCGATCACCTCCACCCCGTCCCGGGTCAGAACGCGAGCAATGGCGGCCCCGATGCCGCCGCGATGGCCGGTCACGATGGCGCGGCGGCCGGATAGTCCGAAGTTCAGCATACTGTGTCTTGCGTCTGTGGTGGGATAACCTTGCGCTAGATATCGTCCGCCGTCACGCTGGTATCGCGCGTAGCCACCGCCCCGCAGGACACTTGCCCCGTTGCTCACCCTCGCCAATGTCGGTCGCCGCTTCCCCTCGGGCACCGAGGCGCTGCGCGACGCCTCCCTCCGTCTTCAGACCGGCGATTTCGTCGCCCTGCTCGGCCCCTCCGGCTGCGGCAAATCGACGCTGCTGCGCCTGATCGCCGGGCTCGATGCCCCCAACACCGGCACGCTGACCTGGGATGCCGGCCAGCCACCGGCCCCCGGCGAGATCGGCTACGTTTTCCAGGACGCAACCCTCCTCCCCTGGGCCACGACCGAGGAAAACGTTTTTCTGCCACTCCGCCTGCGCGGGCTCTCGCGCACCCAGGCGCGGCCCGACATCGCCGCCGTCCTCGCCCGCGTCGGCCTCACGGGGTTCGAGCACGCCCGTCCCCGGCAACTCTCGGGCGGGATGCGCATGCGTGTTTCGATCGCCCGAGCCTTGGTGACGCGACCCAGACTTTTGCTGATGGACGAACCCTTCGCCGCGCTCGACGAGTTCACCCGCCACCGCCTGCAATCCGATCTGCTGTCGCTGTGGCGCGATCTGCGCTGCACCGTGGTGTTCGTCACCCACTCGATTTACGAGGCCGCCTTCCTCGCCCGCCGCGTCGTGCTGATGACGCCGCGGCCTGGGCGCATCGCGCGGGAGATGACATCGAACCTCGCGCCGTCCGCCGAGACCCGGCTCGACCCGGCCTATGCCGCCCTGGTCGCACGCATCACCCAGGGCATGGAGGCCGCGCTGTGATGATCGCCCGCCTCGCGCCGTTCCTGTTCGGTTCGATCGCCCTCGCGTTGTGGGAAGGGCTTGTCCGCGCCTTGGAGGTTCCTGCCTACATCCTCCCTGCACCATCCCTCGTGGTCGCGGCCTTTGCCGCCGATCCGGTGGGATTGCTGGTTTCGTTGTTCTCCACCCTCACGGTGACATTCGCGGCGTTGCTGGTAGCGGCGGTGCTGGGCGCGGCCATGGCCATCGGCATGGCCGCGAGCCGGTTCGCCCAGGCAGCCATCCAGCCCTGGGCGGTGGCCTTGCAGGTCACACCGCTCCCGGCGATCGCGCCGCTGATCATCATTTGGGTCGGCGATCCCTTTGCCTCTCTGGTCGTATGCGCCACGATCGTCGCGTTCTTCCCCCTATTCGCGAACACCGCGACAGGGTTGGCCTCCCCGCCGCCGGAGTTGACCGATCTGTTCCGTCTGTATGGCGCGGGCCGAGTCCGCACCCTGCTGTTGCTGCGCGTGCCCGCCGCGATCCCCTATTTTCTGTCCGGCCTGCGGATTTCCGGCGGGCTGGCTCTCGTGGGGGCAGTGGTGGCCGAACTGGTCGCCGGCTCCGGCGGTTTTGCATCGGGCTTGGCCTACCGCATCCTTGAAGCCAGCTACCGGCTGGAGATGCCGCGCATGTTCGCCGCGCTGGTGCTGCTGGCATTGGCGGGTATCGCCATCAATTACGGGCTGGGCGCCGTTGGCGTGTTGCTTATGCGCCGCCGGGGCGACGCTTGACGTTCGGCTTGGCGAATGGACGCTACCGCACGGCCACGCCGCTGACACGAACGTCAATCAGACCGGTCGTGCACAGATTGGCGTTCCCGCTCCACCTCCGCCCGCTTTGCGCCGTCACCGTGAACTGACGGTAACAGCCATCGCCCGGATGAGGTTGGAAGTACAATTTCGTTGTTTCGCGCGACGGCACCGGTTTGCTCAGCCAATTCGCGCTCCAACCTCCGTGCGGCGTCAGCGTGATGAACGTCACAATCGTCGAGTCGACATGGTTCATCAAAGTGAAGCTGTTCACTGTCTGATTCGGCTGTTGACTGGTCGCTGGCACGGCAGGGGGCGGGGGCGGTGGTGGCTCCATCTCCGCGCATGCCGCGAGGGCCGAGATGACAGTGACCATGGCGGCATTCCGTCGCGAATTCCCGAACCCGCTCATGGCGTCTCTTCGATTCCTTCCGGTTTGAGCATTAGGGACATAAAGCGATGCGCCGGTCGATCATTCGGCCGATCAGTATCAATCGCGGTGATGACGGCGATTGCGGAACGACCTGGTGCAGAGCGGAGGGCGGCGGATGGCACGCCAAGGGCCGGAGGCCATGGCTGTAAAGTCTCGCAGGCGTCCATCGGACAACCGCCCGGCAGTGAAGCCGCGATTGGTCTCGACAACGCCGAAAGCAAGTGTTCCAGCCGACATCCGACCGAAAAACGCCCGAAGCGGCTGGCCATCGACGTCGGCGCGCAGCGTGCCCAGCCCGTCGGCCTTGTCGCCGGCGCATGGTTCGTACCACACGACACGGCCCTTCTCCCAAACCGGAGGGTAGGCGACAGCGCACGCATGCGCGGCGGTCGGGTCAAGCGTGGTCCCGTCGTGGTTGGAACGCGGTGACCAACCTCTCACCCGGGCAAACAAGGGTCGACAAGCAGGACACCCGCAAGCTACTGAGCGACTGGATATGTCATGCGCTTACTAATCTTCGGCCTGGGCTACTGCGGCACCGCAATCGCCGAGCGTGCTCGGGACACGGGCTTCAGCGTCGACGCGACCAGCCGTTACGGCGCTTCGGGCTGCATCCCGTTCGAAGCGGCCCAGGACGAGATCGCGAAAGCCACCCATATCCTGACAACGGCACCGCCCGACGAAAATGGCGACCCCGTGCTGCGGCGTTACGCTATCGACGGTCCGTCGTTACGCTGGGTTGGCTATCTCTCGAGCACCGTCGTCTACGGCAACCGGGATGGCGGCTGGGTGGACGAGGACACGCCCCCTGCCCCCACCCAGGCGCGCGGCATCCGCCGTGTGGAAGCGGAGAACGCCTGGGCCGCCCTGCCCTTCGCCGTGGATATCTTCCGCCTCGCGGGCATCTATGGCCCGAACCGATCCGCGTTTGACGACCTGCGCGCCGGTCGCGCCCGGCGGATGACCAAGCCTGGCCATTGCTTCGGCCGGATCCACCGCGACGACATCGCCCGCGCCGTCATCGCCGCCATGCGGCAGGACCGCGCCCCCGGCCGCCGCGATCTCAACCTGACCGACGACGAACCCAGCGAGAGCGCCGCCGTGATGACCGAGGCCGCCGCGCTGCTCGGCGTGCCGCCTCCGCCGGCGATTGCCTTTGCCGACGCTTTTCCAACGATGAGCCCGATGGCCCGCAGCTTCTGGGCCGAGAACCGCAAGGTCGCCTGTGCCAAGACCAAGGCCGCGCTGGGGATCGAATGGCTCTATCCGACCTATCGGGAGGGGCTACGCGCCATTCTGGCGCAGGGGCGCGCCGATGGTTCAACGGTGCGGAGGGGGGACTGATTTTGGCAATGACCAGTCGAAACCGAACCTGGAATCGCACCGTCATCCTGATCGGCGTTTTGGCATCGATCCCCGCGGCCGATGCCGCCGGCACCCTGGACGTGACATTTTCGGTTTCGCCGTCCGCCATCGTCATGGGGCCCGACATCGCAGGCACCGACTGGCCGACGCGATTGGCCACACCGAGCGATGAAGGCCAATTCGAGGTGCTTGTTGCGAAAGGTTCGGTGCCTGTCCGATCGCCCGCCTGCGAAAGTCGTTACCTCGTGATTCGCATGCCGGCCTCGGTAGCGATCGGTGACAACCCGGCCGTTGCCGCGGCGGTGATGCGCAAGAAGGCCCTTTTCGGCCGGATGATGGAACTCTACAATCGCCGCGAAACGTTGACACTGCATGTTTTTCCGGGTCCGTACGCGAAACGTGCGCCGGACGGCCGGATCGAGCTGACCGGATGCAATCTGTTTTTTCAAGAGCCAACGCAATAGCGGACTTGCTTGTGGGTTCGAGTGATCGGAAGGAAACATCTAATGGACGCTTTGGTTTTCCGGGATTCGTTCGTCAAGCCGGCGTTGCAGGCCATGAACCGGTGGTCGCTGCCGGCCGAGATGCTTCTGATGGGTACCGCCGCCCAGGAAAGCCATCTGATATACACCAGACAGCTCGGCGGCGGGCCCGCGCTCGGTTATTTTCAGATGGAACCGGCGACGCATGACGATTGCTGGACAAACTACATCGATTACCGCGCCTCGTTGCGCAGTCTTATCTTGTCGATCCGCACGGCAACCGGAACCCCGCAGGCTTCGGAGATGGAAACCGACCACAAATATGCGGCGGCGATGTGCCGGGTACGTTATCTGCGGGCCCCTGCGAGCCTTCCTTCCAGCGCGCGCGATCTCGCGGCCTATTGGAAGTTGTATTACAATACCCCGCTCGGGGCGGGGTCGGTATCGGAGTTTATTTCGAACTGGAACATCTACCTGGCGCCGGCCCCCTACGACGCGATTTCATAGACAAACCGCACCGCCGGCGAGGTCACTCCCCCGTTTCGTCCAGGAGCGCACCGACCGTCCGGTAGAGCAGTGCGAGGTCGCTTGGCCGCGACAGGCGGTGATCCCCATCCTTCACCAGCGTGACAGCCACGTCGTCGCTGGCGATCCGGTCGGCGATGGTCAGAGCCAGCTCCCACGGCACATCGGGATCGGCCTGACCGTGCAACAGACGGACCCGGCCGGCGAAGGGAATTTGCCCGTTCAGCACCAGATGGTCCCGCCCGTCCTCGATCAGACGCCGCGTAATCGGCGTCGGCGTCCCATACTGGCTGGGCACATAAAGAACCCCATCCCGCATCAGCCGCTCCCGTTCGGGCGGCGCCATCGATTCCCACATCAACCGTTCGGTGAAATCAGGCGCCGCCGCGATCCCCACCAACGCCGTCACGCGGTCCGGCCGGGCAATGGCGGTCAACAGGCCGATCCAGCCGCCCATCGAAGAGCCGACCAGAATCAACGCCCCGGTTGTCAGACGGTCGATCGCCACCAGTGCATCCGCCGCCCAGCGCCCGATCGTGCCATCGAGGAAATCGCCGCCGCTGGCGCCATGGCCCGAATAGTCGAACCGCAGCATCGCCTGCCCCCTGGACGCGGCGAAGGCGGCGAGGCCAGTGGCCTTGTCCCCGGTCATGTCGCTGCGAAACCCCGGCAGGAACACGATCGTCGGGCCCGCTCCCTCGATCTTGTCCCAGGCCAGGGCGACGCCGTCGCCACGATCGATTGTTCCGCTCGGCATGCCGCACCTTCCCCTTTCCGTCGCGAGAAAGCGCAAGCATAACATGGACGAATGCAAACGCCGCCCGAATCGCCTGTTGTGCTGCAAGTCCTGCCGTCCCTGGTCACCGGCGGGGTGGAGCGCGGCACGATCGAGGTCGCCCAGGCGATCGCCGAAGCCGATGGGGTCGCACTGGTGGCCAGTGCCGGCGGGTCGATGGTGCCGATGCTTGAACGCGTCGGCGGGCGCCATGTCGCACTGCCGCTGAACACCAAGAATCCCCTCAACATCTGGCGCAACGCCACGCGGATCGAGGCACTGATCAGGTCCGAGAACGTCGCCCTCGTGCATGCACGATCGCGGGCACCGGCGTGGAGCGCCTATCTCGCCTGCCAGCGCACCGGCACGCCGTTCGTAACCACCTATCACGGCACCTACGCCGAGAACCTGCCCTTCAAGCGGCGCTACAATGCGGTCATGGCGCGCGGCGAAATCGTCATCGCCGCGAGCCAGTTCATCGCCGACACCGTGCATCGCCAGCATGGCGTCCCATGGGAACGCCTGCGCGTCATCCCCCGCGGCGTCGATCCCGCGATCTTCGACCCCGCCGCGGTGGTGCCCGACCGGCTCGTGCGGCTGGCCGCCAAATGGCGCATCCCCGACGGCGCACCCACCGTCATGCTGCCCGGCCGACTGACATCCTGGAAGGGCCATTCGGTTCTGCTGGAGGCTGTCTCGAGGCTCAAACGCAAAGACGTCTGCTGCGTGCTCGTCGGCTCCGACCAGGGCCGCTCCACCTACAGCGCGCGCCTGATGAAGGAGGCCACGGTACTCGGCCTGGGCGACCGGGTCCGTCTGGTCGGCCATTGCGAGGATATGCCGGCGGCGATGATGTTGTCGGACGTCGTCGTGCACGCCTCGACCCGCCCCGAGGCGTTCGGTCGCGTGGTGATCGAGGCCCAGGCGATGGCCCGCCCGGTGATCGCATCGGATCTGGGCGGCCCCGTCGAGACGGTCGAGCACGGCGTCACCGGCTGGCGCGTGCGGCCCAACGATCCCGACGCCCTGGCCGCCTGGCTCGACTTCGCCCTGTCCCTTGGACTGGAAGAACGCCGGGCCCTCGGCGCTCGGGCACGCGCATCGGTCCCAACGGTGCGCGGCATGCAGGACGCGACGCTGGATGTTTACGAGGCCGTGCTCGCGCACCGCCCCGCATGATACTCAGGCGAAGTCGAATGCGCCGGTAATGGTGCGATCGGCACCCGCCCAGGCCGCCAGTTGGCCATTGATGTAGGCCATCACCTTCGCTTCCCGCGAACCGGCCGAAGCGTTCGCCGCACCGGCCCAGTTGCCCACCAATGTCCAGGTCGTCCCGGGGGCGATCTTGAAACTCCACCCGCCGGCACCCGGCGCGCCAAGCGTGGTGAAGCGGGCATAACCGATGACGCGGGATGGGTTGACGAATTTGTAAGCCTTCTCGCCCGGCCGCCAGTGCCGGCCCAGCAGTTTCTGATAGGCCTCGGTGTCGAAACCGATCATGCCGCCGACATCGACCGCCCAGATCAGGGCATCGTCCGTCATTTCCCGCAACGGAAACGCGGTCGCGCCGTAGAAATTACGCGCGATGCACACCGACGATTCGTTGAAAAGATCGTCCTTCGTCGACCACACCCGCGGCGCGTTGGTGTCCAGGTCGACCGTGGTTCCGCCGACCTCCCACCCCTTGATGTTGCGCATCAAATAACTGTTCTTGAGCTGCGTCGTCATGCCATGATTGGTGACACGCGTGATGGTATCGCCAATGTTGCTGCCGGACCCGTCGACGCGGAAACCGACACCAAGCCCGGTGAAGGCGTCGGGCACCCGGCCTTCGTTGAAATATCCTGCCTTCATGCCCACGCCGTCCGGCACCACACCGCTCGGCACCGGATCGACCGGTGGCGCGATGTCGGGCTTGTTCGGTTCGAACATTTCCCGACTCAGCTTGTCGTAAGCCTTCTTCTTGCAAACCCGGTTCCACCCGATATCGATCACGGCCAGCTGCTGTTGCGCGGTCAGGGCCATGAATTGCCGGATCGTCATGATGCCAGCATAGGTCTGTCCCCCGACGGTGATGTCCCTGAACAAATCCTCCTTCGTCGAGCCGTTGCCCGCCGCGGCTTGGGCGATCACGGTCGTCAGACGCTGAAGCATGGTGAAATTGACCGGATTCAGCGCGCCGGCCTGCGTCGTCATCAGCGTGCGCTTGGCGGGGTCGAAACTGTCGATCGGCTTCAGAAATTCCTGAATCCACTCCCTGCGCTCCCCGGGCAACAACGGCCCGATCGGCAAATAGTTCATCGAATTTTTGTAAATCGAGACCAACTGAGCATCATAAGCCCGGTTGACCGGCCCCCCCCAAAGCATTGGACACAGGTTAAACCCTCCAGATTTTCGCTGCCGATCACCGAACCATATCAACAGGGCGCATTTCGGACCGCAAGTGAGATTCCGGTGACGTACAACCGGACCGACGATCACATCCCCGTCAGCCCGGCTAGCAGCCGAGCCGCCGAATCGCGCCAGGGAAACCTTGCCTCCGCCCCCATCCCCGGCCATATGGGCAGCCCACCACGTAGAGGACCTCGATACATGCCCGCCATCACCCTGCCCGACGGCTCCGTGCGCCCGTTCGATGGCCCGGTGACGGGCACGACCGTGGCGGAGGCGATCGGGCCCGGTCTCGCCCGTGCCGCGCTGGTGATGAAACTCGATGGCAAGCTGGTCGATATGGCCACAGTTATCGACCACGACGCCAACGTCGCCTTCATCACCCGCAAGGACGAAGACGCGCTGGAGATGATCCGCCACGACGCTGCCCATGTGCTTGCCGAAGCGGTGCAGGAACTCTTCCCCGGCACCCAGGTCACCATCGGCCCGTCGATCGAGAACGGTTTCTACTACGATTTCGCCCGCAACGATCCCTTCACGCCCGAAGATTTCCCGGCGATCGAAGCGAAAATGCGGGAAATCATCGCCCGCGGCGCGAAATTCGTGCGCCAGGAAATGGACCGCGACGAGGCCATCGCCTTCTTCACCGCCAAGGGCGAGAAATACAAAGCCCAGCTCATCCAGGACCTGCCGCGCGATCAGACCATCAGCCTCTATACCCAGGGCGAGTGGGTCGATCTGTGCCGCGGCCCGCATTTGCGCTCCACCGCCGATGTCGGCACCGCCTTCAAGCTGATGAAGGTCGCCGGCGCGTATTGGCGTGGCGACCACCGCAACGCCATGCTCAGCCGCATCTACGGCACCGCATGGCGCGACCAGAAGGAACTCGACGCCTACCTGCACCAGTTGGAGGAAGCCGAACGCCGCGATCACCGCCGCATCGGCAAGGACATGGGCCTGTTTCACATCCAGGAAGAAGCGGTCGGTTCGGTCTTTTGGCATCCCAAGGGCTGGAAACTCTATCGCACTGTCGAGGCCTATATGCGCCGCCGCCTCGACGCCGCCGGCTATCAGGAGGTCAAAACCCCGCAACTCGTGGACCGTTCGCTGTGGGAAAAATCCGGCCACTGGGAGAACTACCGCCAGAACATGTTCGTCGCCCAGGTCGAGGAGGAAGATAAATTCCTCGCGCTCAAGCCGATGAACTGCCCATGCCACATCCAGATTTTCCGCCAGGGTCTGCGATCCTACAAGGAACTGCCGCTCCGGCTCGCGGAAATGGGCTGCTGCCACCGCTACGAACCCTCGGGCGCGCTGCACGGGATCATGCGCGTGCGTCAGTTCGTGCAGGACGATGCCCATATCTTCTGCACCGAAGACCAGATCGCCGGCGAAACCGCGCGCTTCATCGCTTTGCTGTCGTCGATCTACCGCGACCTCGGCTTCGACACGTTCCGCATCAAATTCTCCGACCGTCCCGAAGCCCGAATCGGCACCGATGCCGAATGGGACCGGGCGGAAGGCGCCCTGCGGGAGGCCTGCGCGATGGCGGGGGTGGATTTCGAGCTGAACCCCGGCGAGGGCGCGTTCTACGGCCCGAAGCTGGAATTCGTGCTGCGCGACGCCATCGGCCGCGACTGGCAGTGTGGCACGTTGCAGGTTGACCCAAACCTCCCCGAACGTCTGGACGCCGAGTATGTCGGCGAAGACGGTGCCCGGCATCGACCGATCATGCTGCATCGCGCGATCCTTGGTTCGTTCGAACGCTTCCTCGGCATCCTGATCGAACAATACGCCGGCCGCTTCCCGCTCTGGCTCGCGCCGGTGCAGGCGGTGGTGGCAACCATCGTGTCCGATGCCGACGGCTATGCCGATGAGGTCGCCGCGGCGTTCCGGCGCGCGGGGCTGGAAGTCCGGACCGATCTGTCGAACCAGAAGATCAACGCGAAAGTGCGTGAGCACAGCCTCGCTCACGTCCCCGTGCTCGCGGTTGTCGGCCGCAATGAGGCCGCGAACGGCACGGTCGCGCTGCGCCGTCTTGGCTCCGCACAGCAGGAAATTCTGCCACTGGCCGAGGCCGTTGCGCGCCTGAAAGCCGAGGCGACCCCACCCGATTTACGCGAATCGTCGGCGCGCACGGAGTTTGCTTGATCCTGGCGCGCAACCGCGCCACATTACGGTTTGTTCGTACCGCCGGTCGCCCCGGCGGACGCGCATTTGTAACATCGACAGGAGATACCCATAGCCAGAGGACCAATGCAGTCCGCCCCATCCCGCGACGGACCCCGCGTGAATGAAGAAATCCGCTCCCCGCAGGTGCGGTTGATCGATCAGGACGGTGAGATGCAGGGCGTCATGAGCGCCCGCGACGCAATTCAGCGCGCTTATTCCGTCGGTCTCGATCTGCTGGAAATCAGCCCCAACGCTGAGCCGCCCGTCTGCAAGATTCTGGACTTCGGAAAATACAAATACGAACTCCAGAAGAAAAAGAACGAGGCCCGCAAGAAGCAGAAGGTCATCGAGATCAAAGAGATCAAGGTGCGCCCGAACATCGACGACCACGACTACGACGTGAAGATGCGCCAGATGAAGGGGTTCATCGAGGAAGGCGACAAGGTCAAGGTGACCCTGCGCTTCCGCGGCCGCGAAATGGCCCACCAGGACATCGGTATTCGGGTGCTGGAACGGATCCGCTCCGAACTGGAAGCGGAAACGAAGGTCGAGCAGATGCCGCGCCTCGAAAACCGGCAGATGGTGATGGTGCTGTCGCCGCGGTGATCCGCGGTTCTCCGTGCCGTCCAACCGAACGGCACGGAGAGACACGCTCAAGCGCCTGTGTTGTCTGCCCGTGCCCGCATTTTCAGCGCGGACGCGACGAGCGATAGCATTGAGGAATTTTGCCTACCCGATAAGCGGACGAAGTTTCGCTCGTATTTCCGCCAGTTCGGCGGTCGTAACCTGCCCCTTTTTGGTTGCCCCGTGCACGCGCCAGTCGAAACTTTTAACTTGGTCGGCGAGTACGACGCTGGGTGGTCGGCCGTTCAATCGCACCTCGAACGGGTAGCCCTTGATGCGTGTCGTGGTCGGGCAACACACAATGAGGCCGGATCGTCCATTATAGATCGCGGGGCTGAGAACGACGGCTGGCCGGTGTCCCGCTTGCTCGTGCCCCGCCTGCGGATCGAAGTCTATCCACACGATGTCTCCGGCATCCGGAATATATGGCACCCTGGCTAGATCCTCTCCTTGCCGACCGGCCTGCCGAAACCGATCTCCTCATGCCTGTTTTCGTCCGTAATGCCGGCGACCAACGTCTCCAAATCGTAGGCCACCGGTCGGATGGGCTCCACGACGATGCGACCGTTCTCCTCCCGGACGTCCACCGGTTGGTCGAGCGTTATCCCTGCCGCATGCATGACACCGGCAGGGATACGTACTGAGGCGCTGTTGCCCCATTTCTTAACAAGTACGCGCATGTCGGCATCCTGTTGCTACGACGTCGATACAGGGGACCATGCGCTGGTCAGGGCCGAGTATCAAGAATGACCGCGGGCGCGTGAATGCGCCGATCGCGACGCGTCGCACGCGTGTATCCCTCGGGCGTAACAGGCCACTCGGAAAACGACGTCCCCACCCGAATACAAGGGGGAACGCCGACACCTCTGTTCATATTACATATGAATTGAAACCGGGGATTACCCCCGCAAGATCGTCCGCCCAGCGTAACGCGCCGCGTCGCCCAACTGCTCCTCGATCCGGATAAGCTGATTATATTTCGCCGTCCGATCGCTGCGCGACAAAGACCCCGTCTTGATCTGCCCGCAATTCGTCGCCACCGCGAGATCGGCGATCGTCGAATCCTCTGTCTCCCCGGACCGGTGGCTCATCACCGCCCGCCAACCGGCGCGATGCGCGAGTTCGACCGCTTCCAGAGCCTCGGACAAGGACCCGATCTGATTCACCTTCACCAGGATCGCATTGGCCGACCCACGCTCGATCCCCAGCCGCAGACGTTCGGGATTGGTGACCAGCAGGTCATCGCCAACGATCTGCACCGTCTTCCCAACGGTATCGGTCAGCAGCTTCCACGCCTCCCAGTCGTCCTCGGCGCAACCATCTTCGATCGAGGCGATCGGATACCGACGGCACAAATCTTCCAGATACCGCACCATACCCGCGCCATCGAGGATTTTGCCCTCGCCCTCAAGGTGGTAGCGCCCATCCTTGAAGAACTCCGTCGAAGCGGGATCGAGGGCGAAGGTCACATCCTCGCCAGGGCGGTAGCCAACTTTCTCGCAGGCCTTCGTGATGAAACCAAGCGCTTCGTCGGCCGATTTCAGGTTCGGCGCGAACCCGCCCTCATCCCCGACATTGGTGTTATGCCCGGCATCGTGCAGCCCCTGCCGCAGCGCCGAGAAAATCTCCGAACCCATGCGGATCGCGTCGGCAACCGTGGGAGCCGAAATCGGCTGGATCATGAATTCCTGAATATCGATCGGGTTGTCGGCATGCTTGCCGCCATTGACGATGTTCATCATCGGCACGGGCAAAGTGCGCGCATAAACCCCACCGACATGACGATACAGCGGAATCCCCAGATCCGCCGCCGCCGCCTTGGCCACCGCCAGCGACACGCCCAGGATCGCGTTCGCACCCAGCCGCGACTTGTTCGGCGTGCCGTCCAGATCGATCATCGTATTGTCGATCGCGACTTGATCGGTTGCTTCCATCCCCGCGATGGCGTCGAAAATCTCGCCCTCGGCGTTGCGCACCGCGTCCAGCACACCCTTGCCGCCGTACCGGGACTTGTCCCCATCCCGCAGCTCCACCGCCTCATACGCCCCCGTCGAGGCCCCCGACGGCACCGCTGCTCGGCCCATCGCCCCGCTTTCGAGGGTCACATCGACCTCCACAGTGGGATTGCCCCGGGAGTCGAGGATTTGACGGGCGGTGATGTCTACGATCGCGGCCATGTGGGTCTCCGGTGGGTCGATTTCGGCCGGTCGGTACCATTTTGGCGGCGGTCTTGCCAGCCCCACCCCGCATTCCCGTGCATCAGCGGAAATATGCGTTGGTGACAGCAGCCGGCGTCCCCATGTGCACTCACGTCGTCACAAAAAGGAAAATGCCATGAATATGTCAGGCGAAGGGCTGCTGATACTGATCGTCGTCGGTGTCGTGGCCGGCTGGCTGGCCGGCATGATCGTCGATGGCACCGGCTTCGGTGTGCTGGGCGACCTCATCATCGGCGTCGTCGGCGCCTTTATCGGCACGTGGCTGCTGCCGCGCTTGGGCCTTCACCTCGGCGTTGGCATCTTCGGCGCCATCGTCAACGCGACCGTCGGCGCGATCGTGCTGCTGCTCGTCATCCGGCTCATCCGCGGCGGCGGACCGAACCAGGGCGGCGGCTTCCTGGGCTATCGCCGCCGCTGGTAACCCCCTGCTCTGCCGACCTTGAGCACACGCCCGAGCCATGCGCTAATCCCCCCAACGCAAAGGAGGAACGCCCATGGCCACCGTGACCGCTTTCGGCCGCATCTTTCCCACCCGCCCCGACTGGCTGGCAAAAGCCCCGCCGGAGGAGGTCATCGATCCCGAACTGGAGATCATCGACACCCACCATCACCTCTGGCAGCGGCAAGGTGGCGGCAACCGCGGTGAATCCTGGGAAGTGCCGGAATTCCGCTACCTCCTGCACGAATTCCTGGAAGACTGCGCCACTGGCCACAACATCGTCGGCAGCGTTTTTCTTCAGTGTCATTCGATGTATCGCAAGGACGGCCCGGTCGAGATGCGCCCGGTCGGGGAGACCGAGTTCGTCGCCGGTATCGCCGCCATGGCCGACAGCGGCGGCTACGGCAAGACCAAGGTCGCCGCGGGCATCGTCGGCTATGCCGATCTGACCAAGGGCGATTGGGTCACCCCGGTGCTGGAAGCGCATATCCGCGCCGGCGGCGGGCGGTTTCGCGGGGTGCGGCATTCCTGCGGCTACGATGCCGACCCGGTCATCGGTAACAGCGCGCCCGACATTCAGCCCGGCCTCTATTTGCGCGACGGTTTCCGAGCGGGGATGAAGCGTCTGACCGATCTCGGCCTGTCGCTGGATGCCTGGGGTTTCCATCCGCAGATGCCCGACATCACCGACCTCGCACGGGCGTTTCCGTCCAGCAACATCATTGTCGGCCATTGCGGCGGACCGCTGGGCTATGGCCCCTACGCGGGCAAGCAGGACGAGGTGTTCGCCGCCTGGAAGAAAACGACCGTCGAACTGGCGAAATGCCCGAATGTGACGATCAAGCTGGGCGGCATGATGATGCGCCTCGCCGCCTACGACTACATGGGCCTGGACGCACCGCCATCGTCGGAGCAGTTGGCCAGCCACTGGCGCCCCTATGTCGAAACCTGCATCGAACTCTTCGGCGCCGACCGCTGCATCGCCGAGAGCAACTTCCCGGTGGAAAAAATGGGGATCGGTTTTCGCGCCCTGTTCAACGCCCTGAAACGTCTGGCCGCCGGGTGTTCGGCCGATGAGAAAAAAGCGATTTTCGCGGGAACAGCGCGGCGGGTCTACCGGCTCAACTGCTGACCGCCCCGCGCCGAGGCCGCGTGCCTCGGCCGTTGCGCGGTCCGACATCCTTTACCCCGGGAACATCGCCCGCAGACGCGGTGCCACGTCACGGGCGAAACGTTCCAGACTCGGCGCCATCTGGTCCGGCCGCATCCCCGGTGGCACCGCCCACGTCACGATGTCCGTCAGCCCATACTCGCGGATGAACGCCGCGAGTTCGGCGACGCAATGATCGACATCGCCCACCACCCAGGTCTGCGGTATACGCGCCTCCTCGGTGATCCCCGACACCCCGCCATGCCCGCCCGATACCGCTCGGAATTGGTTATAGACCGCCATGCGCCGCCGCTCGCCCTCCCGCACGGCCGGCCAGTCGCGCTGCGGATCGTCGGTGACGAGGCAGGATTTGATGATGCCCACGCGATAGTTCTCGGGGTCCCGTCCACTGTCGGTCAGCGCCTTGCGCCAGGGATCGAGCGCCTGGCTGCGCGGCCCCTGCGGCAACAGGTTGGTGTCGAACCGGGCCGCGCGCGCGGCACCGGGTGCGGCGAGCGCGGCAACCCAAAGCGGCGGACCGCCCGCCTGCACGTAGCCCGGGGTAATTTTCACGTCCTGAAACTGGTAGCGCTTGCCGGTGAAGCTGAATTTCTCGCCGGTGAAGGCGCGGGTCAGAACCTCCAGCCCCTCATCGGTCAGCGACAGGCGGCGCGATTGCGGGAAGCCGAAGCCGCGGAATTCATGCGCCGCATAGCCCATGCCGACCCCCATCTCGACCCGCCCGCCGGAAAGGTTGTCGAGCACGGCCAGGTCCTCGGCGAGCCGGATCGGGTGGTTGAACGGCAACAGACAGACATCGCAGGAAAAGCGCAGATGCTTCGTCCGGGCAGCCATCGCCGAAGCAACCGGAATCCAGGACGGAAGATACCCATCCTCGACGAAATGATGTTCCGTAAACCACACGAGGTCCAGCCCAAGCGCATCGAGCCAGACCACCTGCTCCATGACGGCGGCGTAGAGGTCCTGGGTGCGCATGCCGGATTCCGGCGGGTTGCGGAAATCGTAAACAACGCCGAGACGCAGCTTTTGGGCCATGGTTCCCCCCATTTCCTGGATACGACCGAACGCTGGCACGCCGCGCCAGGGATCGCAAACGGCCTGACGTGCGGGGAGAATCGCGCTATGGGTCGCGGACCATTTGCAGGAGTCGACCCATGCCCGAAGTCTATATCCATGCCGCGAAGGAACGGACGCTCGATCAGAAGCGCGCTTTGGTGAAGGACGTCACCGACGCCATCGTGAAGCATTTCGACGTCAAGCCGGAAGCCGTGCTCGTGCGCATCTACGCCGACGATCCGGAAAGCAAGGCCAAGGGCGGCGTGCTCTTCTCCGACCGCTGAGCGCCGCCATGAAGATCGGCATGTTCATCAACACCCAGTTCCCCGAGGGCGACAATGTCGCCGCCCGCGTGCCGGAACTGGTAGAACAGGTGCGCGTCGCCCGCCAATCCGGGTTCCAGTCGCTGCTGTTTCCGCACCACTACCTCACCGCCCCCCTGCAGATGCTGCAGATCGCGCCCATGATGGCCTATCTCCTGCGGGAGGCCGAGGGCATGACCATCGGCGGCAACATCCTTCTCCTCCCACTGCTGAATCCCACCCATGTGGCCGAGGAAGCCGCCACCATGGACGTGCTGAGCGGCGGCAAATTCATCCTCGGCGTCGGCCTGGGTTACCGCGAGGGCGAATTCGATGCCTTCGGCGTGTCGCTGAAGGAACGAGCCCCCCGGTTTTCCGAGGCGATCGGCCTGATGCGCCGCCTGTGGACCGAGGATCGGGTGACCCATCAGGGACGGTTCTACTCGGTAAAGGACCACGGCATCAGCCTCAAGCCAGTCCAGCCGAACGGCCCGCCGGTTTGGGTCGCCGGCCTGGTGGAGGCCGCGGTCAAGCGCGCCGCCCGCATCGGCGACGCCTGGCTGATCGCCAACGCCACGACGCTGGGCGCGACCGAACCGCTCATGGCGGTATACCGGGAGACTCTCGCGTCCTTGGGCAAGACCGTAACCGAATTCCCGATCGCTCGGGAATGCTACGTCGGTGCCAACCACAAGACGGCGATGGACGAGTGCCGGGCGGCACTGGAATACAAATACAACTCCTACGCCGCCTGGGGCATGGAAAGCCCCACCGCGCACATGAGCTTCGAGGAGGTCGCACGCGACCGCTTCATCATCGGCGACAGCGTCTACGTGAAGGAAGAAATCGCCCGCTGGGAGGAAAAACTCGGCGTCAACCACATGATCATGCGCGTACAATGGCCTGGTCTGCCGCAGGAGCAGGTGCTCGGATCGATCCGCCGGTTGGGAGCGATGTACGGCTGAGACATCGTGGGGGCGCGAGAAAGCGTCCCCACCGTTTCAGACGCAAAGCCGCGGCAGCTACTCCAGATCGATCGGCGAGAAATGCCCATCCGCCCCAATCTGGGTACCCCAGACCTTGTGCACCCCCTGGTGCTCGGTCGGACTGAAGTTGACCGGTGTGCCCAAGCCCAAGTCCAACCCATGCATGCTTTCCAGCGTCCTGACCAGGGTCTCGGTGTCCAGCCCCGGCCCGGCGCGACGGATGGCTTCGATCAGGACATTCGCCGTCAAATAGCCCTCGAACGACACGTAATCCGGCGTCTCCCCAGGAAAATATTTGCCCAGCGCGGTCCTGTAGTCGAGCGCGACGCTGGCATAGCTGTCGACCGCCGGGACGACCTGGGTGACGATCACACCAGCAGCGAATTTGGACCCGAGGACCATCAGTTCGTCGGCCAGCGCGGTGCTGCCAACAAACGATACGTTCGTATAGATCAAGCCGGGGATGACATCGTGCGTCTTCTCGATGAACTTGGCGGCCGGCCGGTAGGTCGCAACCATCACCACAGCCTTGATGGGCAGGTTGGCATGCTGGCGCTGATATTGCTGCAATTGTCCCACGGCCTCGTCGACATCGACGGTGTTGCGTGCGTAATTCAGGCGCAAGATCGGGGGACCATCGTTGCCGGGACGCAAAATCCGCATGATCTTCGCGACGCCGTCGTAACCGGCATCGCCATACCCGTCCTGTTGCGCGAACACCGCGATCTGTTCTGGCCTCAAGCGCCGGATCTTGACCAGATAGCGCACCACCGCGGCGGTTTCTTCGGCATAGCTGGCTCGGAAATTGAAAACATAGCGGTCCGGCGGTTCCCGCCGCAGCAGCGGCGCGCCGGTGAACGCGCCGAAGAACACCGTCCGCTGCTGTAAGACATAGGGCAGCGCCACGGCCGCCGTGGGTGTTCCGACATTGCCCAAAAAGGCAAAGACATCGTCCTTGTCGTAGAGCTGCTTCATCACACCGGCGGTACGCCCCGGCTCATACCCATCGTCGCCGGCGATCAGCCGCAATGTGCGCCCGTTGACACCGCCCGCGGCATTGGCGACGCCGAGTGCCGCCTCGATACCGATTTTCAGTTGGTGTCCCAGTTCTTTCGCAGGGCCGGAAAACGGCGCCGCCATGCCCAGCCGTATTTCATGCGCGTCGATCCCGTGCGCCGTGGGCGGATCGGCGATGCGAATAATCGCCGAGCGCGATCTGCCGTCGATCTGGTTGTCCAGCAATGGGCTGGTGCCGCGGATCGCGACGGCCGCCCACGCCCCCTGGATGCTAACCCATCTTATTCACCGTTCTATTCCGCACACACAAATTATCGTGCCGCGCTTGGCGTAGGCACGCCTTCCCCTCTGCTGGTTTGACCGCGTTTTGGACCATATCTGGCAGGCGCTGGGGGTTGGCTGGCAAGGG
>CAIRCM010000171.1 GCA_903877125.1 uncultured Acetobacteraceae bacterium
GTCCGGCCAGATCTTCGGCGTCCGCGGCAACGAGATCTATCTGTACAACCAGCCCCGCCCGATCCGCATCATGGCGCGGACCGACGGCTGGACGTCGGAGAACCTCGCCGAACATTGGCTCCCCGCCGTGGAGAAGGCCTTCACCCCGCTGGAACGCACCCGCGATGTCTATGCGTGGGACCCGGTCTGACGGTATCCTCACGACCAACGAGGGGGGCTTCGGCCCCCCTTTCTGTATCCACGCTGCAAGGACCGCGACCACATGACCAAGACAATCCGCGGCGCCGACATCGTCGTGCGCACCCTGGAACGCGCCGGACACACCAACATATTCACGCTCTCCGGCAACCACATCATGTCGCTGTTCGACGCGGCCATCGAAACCAAGCTCGATCTGCTGCACGTCCGGCATGAGGCCGCGACGGTCCACATGGCGGACGCCTTCGGCCGCCTGACCGGCAAACCGGGCATCGCCTGGGTCACCGGCGGCCCCGGCCACGCCAACGCGGTCGGCGCCCTGTTCACCGCGCTGGGCCAGGAAACCCCCATGGTCCTGATGTCCGGCCACACCGAAACCGATCAACTCGGCAAAGGCGGCTTTCAGGAACTCCAACAGGTCGAAATGGCCGCGCCCGTCACCAAGGCAGCTTGGATGGCCACCGACACCGCCACCGTCGGCATGGACGTCGCGGAGGCCATTCGCATCGCCACCACCGGCCGCCCCGGTCCGGTCCATCTCAGCCTGCCGTCCGACGTTCTCGACGCTTCGGTCGATGAAGACGACGTGCAGTGGCCCTCGGCCGCCGACTTCACCGCCGAACCCGTCGCGCTGAATGACGCGGCGACCGATGCGATCCTGTCGATCATCGCCGCGGCCAAGCGTCCGCTGCTGATCGGCGCCCCCGTCCTCGCCAACCGCCCCGGCCGTGCGCTGATGACGCGGGTCCAGGCCGCGCTGGGTATTCCCGGCTGTCTCAGCGAGGGGCCGCGCGGTTTCAACGACGCGACCCTCGGGCGCTACGGCGACGTCGCGAAACGGGCCGATCTGATCGTGCTGCTGGGCAAGGCGCTCGATTTCACCCTCAAGTTCGGCGCCGAACCGTTCATTTCCGCCGATTGCCGATTCGTCAGTATCGACCCCGAGGGCGCGATCCTCGGCCGCACGTCGGAAGCCCTCGGAAACCGTCTCGCCTTCGGCTGCATCGCCGACACCTATCCGGCGGGCGAAGCGCTGATCCGCCGTGCGCGTACGAAGGGCGACCCCGCTTGGGTGGCCGAGGCCGAGGCAGCCTTCGCCGACCGGCCGGATTCCGTGCATACCGGCGTGTCCTCCACGCAAGGCAAGCTGCATCCGGCCGAGGTATTCCGCACCCTGCAAATCTTCCTCGATCGCGCACCCGATGCCGTGCTGATCTGCGACGGCGGGGAATACGCTCAATGGGGGCAGAGCATCCTGCGTAACGATCGCCGCATGATCAACGGCGTGGCCGGCTCGATCGGTGCCTCTCTGCCGATGGCCGCCGGCGCTCGGATCGCCGAACCCGCCGCGCCGGTGTTCGCGGTCATGGGCGATGGCACGTTCGGGTTCCACATGTCGGAACTGGAAACCGCGGTGCGCCTGAACCTCCCCTATGTCGCCATCGTCGGCACCGATTGCCGCTGGAACGCCGAGTATAACCTGCAGGTGCGCGACTACGGCCCCAACCGCACCCATGGCTGCGAGTTGAACCCGACCCGCTACGAACTCGTCGCCACCGCCCTCGGCGGACATGGCGAATTGGTCGAGCGCGCCGCTGACCTCGCACCCGCCATCGAACGTGCCCTGGCGAGTGGCAAACCGGCCGTCATCAACGTGATGATCGAAAGCATACCGTCGCCGGTCGTCCGCAAATGATCCGCTCCGTCGCCGTCTTCTGCGGCTCCAGGGCTGGTAACAACCCCGCCTATGCCGAAGCCGCCACGCGCCTGGGTCACGGCTTGGCCAAGGCGGGGATGACGCTGGTCTATGGCGGCGGCAAGGCCGGGATGATGGGGCTGGTCGCGGATGCGGCGTTGGCCGCGCAGGGCACGGTCGAGGGGATCATCCCCGAATTTCTAATGCAGTGGGAAGTCGCGCATCCCGGCGTGGTAGACATGCGTGTGACCGATTCGATGCATAGCCGGAAGCGGCAGATGTTCGACCGGGCCGACGCGTTCGTGACCCTGCCGGGCGGACTTGGCACGCTGGACGAAACCATCGAAATCCTCACATGGCGCCAACTCAGGCAGCACGAAAAGCCCATCCTGATCTGCGACATCGCGGGCTGGGCACGGCATTTCGTCGGCGCCATCGCCGCAACGGTGGAACAAGGCTTCGCCGACGCCGCGGTGCTCGAATTCATCGAGGTTCTCGATGGCCCCGAAGCCGTCATGGAACGGCTGCGTGCCTGATGCTGCCCGCGCTCACGCTGCTGATCGTTTGTCAGTTCGCCGGTGAGGCCTTAACCCGAGCAGCGGACCTGCCGCTGCCCGGGCCGGTGGTGGGGTTGGTGATCCTGCTGGTGTATCTCATCGCCAGGCGCGGCCCGAGCGAGGAACTGAAAACAACATCCTCGGTCCTGCTGCGCTACTTGCTGCTCCTGTTCGTGCCGGCGGGCGCCGGGGTGGTGACGCAACTCGATGTCCTCGGCGCCAACATTCTGCCGGCCTTGATCGCGGTCGTGATTTCCACCGCCCTGGGCTTGGGCGTGACCGCCTGGACGATGCAGATTCTCACGCGGAAATCGGACCCATGAGGCCGGATTTCGGGCATCTTTGGGTCTATCTCCAAACCACGCCCTTGCTGGGCCTGGGAGTCACGCTGATTGCCTACCAGACCGCGATGGCGATCAACACCCGGCTGCGCGGACACACGCTGGCCAATCCGATGCTGCTGAGCATCGGGATGATCGTGGCGCTGCTGCTGGCCACGCGCACGCCCTATGCCGTGTATTTCCAGGGCGCCCAGTACGTGCAGTTTCTCCTGGGCCCCGCGACCGTTGCTCTGGCGGTGCCGATGTATGCCAATCTCGGCCAGATACGCCGCGCCGCCGGCGCGCTTCTGCCGGCCTTGTTGCTGGGCTCGCTTACCGCGGCCGGCAGCGCCATGTTGATCGCGAAACTGCTGGGTGCGAACCGCGCCGTGGTCCTTTCGCTGGCCCCGAAATCGGTGACCACGCCCATCGCCATGGGCATTTCCGAGCAGATCGGCGGCCAGCCGTCGCTGACGGCGGTGTTCGTCCTGATGACCGGGATCGCGGCGATCGTCCTTTACGGGCCGGTGATGAAGCTGCTGCGGATCGAAAGCTGGGCGGCGAAAGGCCTTGGCGCCGGCACCGCGGGCCACGGCCTCGCTACTGCTCGGGTATTGCTGCTGAACGAAACGGCGGGCGCGTTCGGCGGCGTCGCGATCGGCCTGAACGGGCTGGTCACCGCGATTATCGTGCCGCTCCTGGCACGTTTGTTTTTCAGGATGTAGCGTCGTTCAAATGGCACGCGCTCTTGTGTCCCGGCGCGATCTCCTTCAGCGCCGGTGCCTCGGTCGCGCAACGGGGCATCGCGTGCGGGCAACGCGGGTGAAAATGGCACCCCGAAGGCGGCGCGATCGGGCTGGGAATTTCGCCCTTGATCGCGGTGAACCGGCGTTTGCGGGCCTCGATCCGCGGTACCTCGGCGAGCAGCGCCTGCGTGTACGGATGATTGGGACGGGCGAATATCGCCTCGGTCCCAGCGGATTCCACGATCCGGCCGAGGTACATGATCAATACGCGATCCGATAGATGTTCGACCACGCCAAGATCGTGACTGATGAACAGATAGGTCAAATCCAGATCGCGGCGCAGGTCCATGAACAGGTTCAGCACCTGGGCCTGGATCGATACGTCCAGCGCTGCGACGGCTTCATCGCACACCAGAAACTCGGGCTGCACGGCCAAAGCCCGTGCGATGCCGATCCGCTGGCGCTGCCCGCCGGAGAACTGATGCGGATAACGCCGCTTGAACGCGGGATCGAGACCGGCACGGCGGAGCTGCTCGTCGAGATACGTATCGAACTGACCGGCGGGAATCATCCCGTGGACACGCGGTGCCTCCCCCACGATGTCCGCCACGCGCAGCCGTGGGTTGAGCGATGCATAAGGATCCTGAAAGATCATCTGCACCTTCAGCTTGGCGTCCTTCGCGGCCGGTGGCGGCAAGCTCGCGAGGTCGCGGCCTTTGAACAGGATCGTGCCGTCCGACGGCGGCATGATGCCGGCTACCATGCGGCCGAGCGTGGATTTGCCGCAGCCGGATTCACCGACCAGACCGACCACTTCGCCCTTTCCGACAACGAGATCGACATTGTCGACCGCATGCACGACCTCGCTTTTCGGCGCCTTGCCGAAACGCGCCGCGATGTCGCGGGTCAGGCGCGCCGCCGCGTCGTAGCTGGGGCCAAAACGTTTGGACACGCCCCGCAGTTCGATGATCGGTTCGTTCATGCGGACACCGGATGGAAACAGCGGGCGGTATGACCGGGGGAGGGCTCGCTGGTGGGCGGTTCCTGCGTGCAGGACTCGGTGGCCCGGCCGCAACGCGATCGGAACGCGCAACCCGGCGGCAGCGACAGCAGGCTTGGTGTCATGCCAGGTATCTGCCGCAGTCGTTCCCCGCGCTTGTTGCGGCTGGGCACGCTGCCGATCAGTCCATGCGTATAAGGATGCACGGGATGATCCAGGACGGCCGTCGCATCTCCGGTCTCCACCACACGGCCCGCGTACATCACCGCGATCCGATCGGCGAGCCCGGCGATCACCGAAAGATCGTGCGTTACCCAGATCATTGCGGTCCCATGTTCGCTGGCGAGCTTCTGCACCTCCGCCAATATCTGCGCCTGGATCGTCACATCCAGCGCGGTCGTGGGTTCATCGGCGATCAGCAGATCCGGATTGTGCAGCAACGCGATGGCGATCGCGACGCGCTGGCGCATGCCGCCCGAAAACTGGTGCGGATAAGCATTCAGCCGCTCCTCCGGGCTCGGTATCCCCACCATCCCCAGTGCATCGCGTGCCCGCGCCCGAGCCTCCGCCTTGCTGGTTTTGACGTGCGCCCGTACCGCCTCGATCATCTGCGTATCGATCCGCAGGACCGGGTTGAGCGTCATCATCGGATCCTGAAAAATCATCGCGATCCGATTGCCGCGGAGGTGGCGCATTTCCCGTTCGTCGAGCTTGGCGAGATCCTGCCCCTGATACAGAATCGACCCGCCAACGATCCGCCCGGGGGGATCGATCAGGCCGATCACCGAAAACCCCGTGACGGTTTTGCCCGACCCGGACTCGCCCACCAGGCCCAGCACCTCCCCACGCCCGACACTGAACGACACATCGTCCACCGCTTTGACCACCCCCGCTCGGGTGAAGAAATGCGTGCGCAGATTGCGCACTTCCAGCGTGGCGCTCATCGTTTGAGCCTCGGGTTCATTACGTCCCGTAAATGGTCTCCCACCAGATTGATCGACACGATCGTGATCAGCAGTGCGAGGCCCGGGTAGAAGCTGATCCAGTATTTGCCCGACAGCATATATTGATATCCGTTGGCGATCAGCAGTCCCAGCGAAGGTTCGGTGATCGGAACCCCAAGACCAAGAAAGGACAATGTCGCCTCCAGCGCGATCGCGCGTGCCACCTGCTGCGTGGCGATCACGATCAGCGGCGGCAGGCAGTTCGGCAGCAAATGGCCGAACATGATCCGCCGCCAGGGCAAGGCGAGGCACATCGCGGCCTCGATATATTCCCGTTTGCGCTCGACCATCGCGATCGCCCGCACGTTTCGCGCGTATCCCGCCCACTCCACGATCACCAGCGCCAGCACGACGTTCATCACGCCCTTGCCCAGCACCGCGAGGATCATCAGCGCGACGAGGATCGATGGAAAGGACAGTTGCAGGTCGACAACCCGCATGATGACGGTATCGACACGGCGCCCGAAGAAGGCGGCCAGCAGCCCCAGGGTGGTCCCGACACAGGCCGCGAAAATCGCCGAACCGACGCCGACGGCAAGGCTGATCCGCAATCCGAACAGCATGCCCGACAGCATGTCGCGCCCCTGGTCGTCGGTGCCAAGCCAGTAGGTGTAGCCCGCACCGGAGGCCGATCCGGGCGGCAGGCGCCCGTCCATGATATCGAGCTGCGCGAGATCGTATGGGTTCTGCGGTCCGATCCAGTTCGCGAAAATCGCCGCGAGGACAATGACCACGAATACCGCGAGGCCCAGGACCGCGACCTTCGACGCCGCGAATTCCGAAACGAAACGACGGAACGGGGTTTCTTCGGCTGCCGTCACGCCTTGTTCTCCAGCCGCACGCGCGGGTCCAGCATGGTATACAGCACATCCACGACCAGATTGATCGTCGTGAAAATCAAGACAATCATCATCAGGTAGGCGACGATCACCGGCCGGTCCAGGACGTTGATGCTGTCGATGATCAGCTTGCCCATACCCGGCCAGGCAAACACGCTTTCCGTCACCACCGCGAAGGCGATGGTCGAGCCAAGTTCCAGCCCAACGACCGTCACGACCGGGATCATGATGTTTTTCAGCACATGCACGAAGATAACCCTGGCAGGCGAAAGACCTTTGGCGTGGGCGAATTTGATGTAGTCGGAGGGGAGGATTTCGCGCACCCCCGCGCGGGTCAATCGCAGCACAAGCGAAATATTATAGAGCGACAGATTCAGCGCCGGCAGGAACATGTGCCGCAATCCGTCCCATGTCAGGAACGACCAGCGGATGCCGAACAGCATCGCCGTCTCGCCGCGGCCGGTGCTGGGGAGCCACCCCAACTGCACCGCGAACACCATGATCAGCATCAGCCCGACCCAGAATGTGGGCAGCGAAAATCCCAGGATGCTCCCGCTCATGATGACGCGGCCAACGATGCCGTTGGGCCGAAAACCGGCGTAAAGTCCCAATGGCACGCCGAAACACACCGCCATCAGCACCGCGCTGACCGCCAGTTCCATCGTCGCCGGCATCCGCTGGCCAATCAGCCGCAAGGCCGGTTCGTTGAACACGAAACTACGGCCGAGGTCGCCGTGCACGGCGCCATTCAAAAACAGCAGATATTGATGCCAAAGCGGCTGATCCAGCCCCATCTCCGCGATGATCTTCGCCCGTTCGGCCTGATCCGCTTCGGGCGAAATCAGGATATCGACGGGGTTGCCGATCACGTGCACGCCAATGAACACGATCAGCGTCATCGCCAGGACGACGAAGCTGGCCTGGAACAGCCGGCGGACGAGCCAGGTGAACACTAGCGTCCCGTCTCCGTCACGCCCGTGGCCTTTGTATCCTCGTCAACCCGGGCCGCGTAGGTCAGTCCGACCCGCGTCGCCCAAATGTTCTTCTGAAGATGCAACATGACCACCGGCACATCGTCCATCGCCAGTTTCATGGTTCGCAGCACGATCTGGTTGCGCGCCTGCTGATCCATCGTACCCATGGCCTGATCCAGAAGCGTATCCACGGCGGGGTTGGAATAACGGCCGCGATTGGCCGTGCCCAGCCCACGCTGAGGGTTCCAGGTCGCGATCTGCGCGCGCAACGGATTGGTGCCCTCGCCACTTGCCACACCCCAACCCAACAGGAAGGCGGCGAATTCCTGCTTGCCGGCTCTCGTCGCGTAGCTGCTCCAGGGCATGGTATCGACGGTGGTCTGCACCCCGATGCGTTGCCACATCTGTGCGACGGCCTGGACGATTTTGGCATCGTTCACATAGCGGTCGTTCGGTCCATGCAGGACGATGCGGAACCCATGCGGATAACCCGCCTCGGCCAGCAGCGCCTTGGCCCGTTCGGGCTGGAAGGGATCGGGCAGCAGATCGTCCACGTGATTGCTGTTGCCGGGCGGCAGATATTGCTTGGTCGGGATCGCCGCCCCCTCCATGACCCGTTCGACGATCGCCGCTCGGTTGATCGCCAGCGACAGCGCCTGCCGCACCCGCAAATCCTTCAGCGGATTCGTGGGCAAGGTTTCGCCGTTCGGTCCGGTTATCTCCGGCATCGTCCCGTCATGGGAGTGGTCGAGCCAAAGGTAGATCGAACGGTTGCTGACGACCTCCGACAGTCTCACCTTCGGATCCTGCAGCAGCTTCGCCAGATCGGCCGGCGGTACGAACTCGATGATATCGACGTCGCCGGCCAGCAGCGACGCGGTCCGCGCGGCGTCGTTGCTGATCATCCGGTAGCTGACATGGGCCCAATGGGGCTTCGCGCCCCAGTAACCGTCATACCGCTCCATCTCGATTCGGTTGCCGGGCTGATAGGAGATGAACCGGAACGGGCCGGTGCCGATCGTATCCTTGCCGCTGTTGAAGTCCTCGGTCGCGGGTTCCGGACCCAGCTTGTGCGGAATGATGAAGACCTGCAGCAGGTCCTGCGGCAGCAGCGGATAAGGCGTCGCGGTTTTCAGCAGGATCGTGTGCGGGTCGACGATCTCGGTCGCCACAACCGCGCGCGTGTAAATCTGGAACGATGCCGGGCTGTTTTTCACCGTCGGCACGCGCGCCAACGTGTAAGCCACGTCCTCCGCGGTAAATGGGGTACCGTCGTGGAACGTCGCCTCCCGCAGATGGAATTCCCAGGTTTTTTCGTCGCGCAATGTCCAACTCACCGCCAGACCCGGGATCATATGCCCCGAGGCGTCCTGTTCGACCAGCCGATCGAAGATGTGCCCATGCGCCGATTCATTCGGCGTCAGCGTATGGTAGTGTGGGTCCATGCTTGTGACCGGCGCGGACGAAGCGATCGTCAGGGTTTGCCCCGCGGCGCAAACCGGCGAAAGACACAGTATCCCCAGCGCCGCGATTTGCGATCGAACCATCTTGCATCCCCGTTCTTCTGCTCAGCCTATAGCCGTCCGCTTCGAAACCGCATACGGCCCGCGACCAAGGGCGGAATGCGGCGGATCAAACCGCCCCGGCCGCCGCCAGATAGCGGTCCAACACCTCGCCCGCCGGCCCGTCCGCGACAAGCCGGCCCTGATCCAGCCAGATCACACGCGTGCACCACGTGCGCACGATCTCCAACGAATGGGTGGACAGTACCAGGATATCCGCGCCGCGCACCAGTTCTTCCAGCCGGGCCCGCGCTTTTTCCATGAAATTGGCATCGCCGGCCAGAAACCATTCGTCCATCAGCAGGATTTGCGGGCGGATCGCGGTCGCCAGCGCGAATCCCAGGCGTACGCCCATCCCGGCCGAGTAGGTACGCACCGGAAGGTCGAGGAAATCGCCCAGATCGGCGAATTCCGCCACGTCGCGTTCGAGCTGCGGCAGCATCGATTTGGGCAACCCGTTGAACAGGCCGCGCAGCAGGATGTTCTCCCGCCCGTTCATATCGACATTCATCCCCAGCGACGTATCGAGCAGCGCCGCCAGGCTTCCATGCACGCTCACCCGCCCAACCACCGGCTCATAGATGCCGGCAAGCGTGCGCAGCAGGGTGGTTTTGCCCGCGCCGTTGGAACCGATGAGGCCCAACCGCTCCCCCGGTGCGAGGCTGAAACGGATATCGGTCAGCGCTCCCACCACCATGCGGTGCTGGTTGTCCTGGCCAAGCCGGCCGGTCGCCGCCATCGCCATGGTTTTTTTCAAGCTGCGCGCACTGCCGTGATACAGCGGGAAGGAGACGGAAACGCCGTCGATCTCGATCTTCGCGTCAATGCTCATGGATCAGACCCAGAAAGCCACGCGGCCGCGGGCGCGAATGAAAAACAGCCAGGATGCGATACAGAGCATCGCGGAAAACCCGATCGCGCCGGCCCACGTCGCCTCTGCCACGTGTTCGCCCAGCAACGGTGCCCGCACGATTTCCAGCAGGTCGTAAAGCGGGTTGAAGGGAAGATAGACCTGATATTGACCCAACTGGTCCGGCTTCCAGATCACGGGGGTGATGAAAAACAAGATCTGCAGCAGGCTGTTCACGATTGGGGTGATGTCGCGGAACCGCGCGCACAGTCCACCCAGCATCAGCGTCAGCGCGAGTGCGTCCAACGTCCACAGCAACACCCCGGGCACTACCAGCGCCATATCCCATCCGGGCCAGATCCGGAAAATCGCGAACACCACCACAAACACGACGACGTTATGCGCCAGTACCAGAAGGTTGCGGATCACCACCCGCATCGCGAACAGAAACATCGGCATGCGGACCGAATGGATCAAGCCGACCATTTCGATGAAGGTGGAGCATGCCTCGCCCACCATCGACGCCAAAAACGCCCACAGAACCTGCGACAGCGCGAGAAACGGCAGATATTCCGCCAGATTCATGTGGAACAGCTTGGAATACAGAAACCCCAGCATCGCCACCATCACGCCGGTCGAGATGGTCAGCCAGAGCGGCCCGAGCATCGACCCGCGATAGCGCAGCCGAATGTCGAGCCATCCCAGCGTCGTCGCGAGCCGCCAAAGTGCCAGGCCTTCGCGCACGTCGGCGAGGGCCTGGCGGTTGCGCACGGCGAAAGACTGCCCAGCCTGGAAGTCGAGGATTGATTCACGCGCGACGGGGGATGCGGTCTGGTTCATGTGGGGCGGCCGATAGCCCATCCCCCCCCAAACGGCAACTGGGCTATTTCGCCGCCAATGTCGTGCGTTCGCCGCGGACAACCGTGACCGCGACACCAGGATGCAGTTCCGGCATTTTCGCCTGCACGATCGCCATCGTTGTGCCATCGTCGGTCCGCACAACGTATTCGACGCCGCCCGAGGGCACAGGCCGTTCGGTCAAAACGATGGCGTGGTCAGGGTTTTTGACAGTTTGCACCGCGACCGTCGCGGTCGGAGACGTACATGACGCGAGCACCAACAAGCCCATCCCACTGCTTCGTATGGCCCAACGCATGGATTTCCTCCGACTCGCGTGCCTGACTACAATCGCACATTCTTTCTCTTGCACGAAACTGCGCTTCCCTATAATGGGTTACGCGCTTTCGCTGACGGCTTACCTCAGCAACGCTCGGCGGTCGTCCGGTGGACCAGCCGAACGTGGAATACATCTGGCCTTCGCGGCCGCGCCATGACGGAGATCACCCGCTGATGACCCGACCGCGCCATTCTCTCGCCCTGTGCAGGGCAGCCGGAGCATTGGTCATGCTCGCCCTGCTGGCCGCATGCAGCGGTTCAGGGCCCGCCAGCCATGGCCCCGGGCATTATGCCACCCATACCCGCGGAAACTATGCACCGCCCGGGCCGCCAAGCGATCCATGGGGGCCATACATCCACGAAGCCTCGGAACGGTTCGACGTGCCGGAGCAGTGGATACGCGGGTTGATGCGCCAGGAATCCGGCGGGCGCGAATATGCCGCGAACGGCCAGCCGATCACCTCAAGCGCCGGTGCGATGGGCCTGATGCAGGTCATGCCCGGCACCTATGACGAACTGCGCGCCCGCCATAACCTCGGCGATGACCCCTACGAGCCGCACGACAACATCATGGCCGGCGTGGCCTATATGCGGGAGATGTACGACATCTACGGCGCGCCTGGCTTCCTGGCCGCCTACAACGCCGGACCGGCGCGGCTGGACGATTATCTGGCCAACAACCGCCCCCTTCCGGACGAGACGCGGCGATATGTCGCGATCATCGGACCACGCCTCGCTGGCGCGTCGCCGCGCAGGATATCGCCGGCCTCGCAGTTCGCGATGAACGATCTGCCGCTGAACATCCCGCGCGGCACGCGTTACGGCCGGCCCGGGCCGATCGCCTACAACGATGGCAATGGCCGCATTCCCGTCAGTGCACCTGTCGTGACCGCACAGTTGCCGGTGGAGACGCCGTTCGCGCCTCCGCCGCCACCGGTCGCGGAGCCGGCGCCGGTGCGGACGCCTGAACCAAGATTTGCCGCCGATATCCCACCGCCGCCTCCCGCCTCCCCGGCGCCGCAACGCCGCACCAATTTCGTGCTGATCCCGTCCGCGCAGGCAGCCGAACCGGTGCCCTATCGCCGGCCCGCGGGTGAATACGGGCAATGGGCGATCCAGGTCGGTGCCTATGCCAACCAGAACGACGCGCACGCTGCCCTGAACGCCGCCAAGGGCCGGGCGCGCGCCGAACTCGCGGTGGCTCATCCCTATGTTGGGATGGTGCATCAGGCACGCGGTAACCTGTGGCGTGCCCGCCTGACCGGCCTGTCGCATGAAACCGCCGTGCAGGCCTGCCAAAAGCTGATCCGTAGCCATGCTACCTGCGTGGTGCTGTCGCCGGACGCGCAATCGTAATGTCCGATCGGCTCAGGCGGCCTTCGTTTCGGCCGTCTGAGCGCGCACGGCTCACTGACGCGCGATTGAATACGCGCCATGCATTCTCACGCTGAAATCTGATCGGTTCCGGCAAAGGCACGGATGGGCGAGGGGACAGCGATGAAGACCGCCTTTTTGATCGCTTTGGGCTGTTGCCTCGCAACGCCCGCACGCGCCAACGATTCCGCCTCCGAACTCGGGGCCGGCGGCTTGGTGCTGACCAAGACCAACGCGATCTCGATGCAGCGGGAGGATCTGACGCTCGCGCCCGATCAGGTGACGGTTCGCTACGAAATGCGGAACGATACCGGCAAGCCCGTCACGCTGCGCGTGGCGTTTCCAATGCCGGATGTTCCCGTGGAAACCCCTGCCGGCAAGGCCGTACGTGGGCCGGACGGGCAGGAGACCGGGCACAATGTCAATCTGCCGGACGTTGCCGACCCGAACTACCTCGGCTTTTACGTCACCGCCGACGGGCAGTCGGTGACCACCGAAACCGAAATCCGGGCGGATTTGCCGGATGGGCGGAACATCGTAAAGGACCTCTACCGGATCGGTGGCTGGCGGCTCGTGCTGCAGCCAGGGTTCTACGAGACCGATCCCACGATGAAACGGATCGATGGCGGCGACGTCGGACCGACCATCCATCAGGAACTCCTCAAGCTCCATGCGATCGCCGGTGACGATAAAGCCGGCATGCCGCTCTGGGCGACACGCATCACCTTGCACTGGATGCAGACCTTCAAGCCCGGCGTCACCATCGTCGAGCATCGCTATCACCCCGTGCTGGGCGCCCAACTCGTCGCGCCCACCGGCAAGGACCCGGGAGATATCGATCCAGATCATGGCAAATGGATCGGCAGCGGCAGTGCCGACCTCGGCAAGGATTTCTGCATCGCCGGGGAGACCGATAAGGCATTTCGGGATATCTATCGCAGGATCGTCACGCCCGCGGCGCATCCGGATCGCTATATCGGTACGGCCACACTCAGCTACATCCTGCGAACCGCGCGAAATTGGGCCGGCCCGATCGGGACCTTCCATCTGACGGTCAAGAGTGGCGCGATGCCGCATGGTCCGGAAACCATGAACGTCGGGGCCATCGCCCTGTGCTCCGACCTGACCCTCCGGGAAACCGCGCCGGCGCAGTGGGAGGCGACGGCGACCAACTATGTGCCGTCGCAGGATTTGCGGATTTTACTGTTTCCGAACGAGTGACGGGATCGTCCGACGCAACCCGTCAGAGGCGCGCCGGCACCGTCATCCCTTCGATCACGATCTGCCGCAGCTTGGGATGCATATGCGGGTTCGCGGCGACGATCGCCGCGGTCTCCCTGGGATCCCCGTCGCCTTCGGCCGCGTCGGTCGCGTAGCCCCCAGCCTCCCGCACGATCAGCATGCCCGCGGCGATGTCCCAGGGTTTGATGCCGAGTTCCCAATATCCCTCATACCGGCCCGCCGCGACCCAGGCGAGGTCGAGCGCGGCCGAACCGAAGCGGCGGATGCCCGCGACCTGCGGCATGATCGCGGCCAAAGTCCGGCTGAATGCATGCCGGCGGGTCTGGGAGACGGCGCCGAAGGGAATGCCGGTCGCGAATACGCTCTCGGACATTTCGCGCCGGGCGGAAACGCGCAGACGGCGTTCGTTGACGAACGCGCCAGTACCCTTTTCGGCCCAGAACATCTCGTCCGATGTCGGGGCATAGATCAGACCGGCATTGATCTCCGAACTGCCATCCGGCAGCCGGCGTTCCAGCGCGAGGCTGATGCACCAATGCGGGATGCCGTGCAGGAAATTGGTCGTGCCGTCCAGCGGATCGACGACCCAGCGCCAGGCCCAGTTGGGCGAGCCGGATTCACCCGACTCTTCCATCAGAAACGCATAACCCGGCCGTGCCTTGTTCAGTTCCTCGCGCAGCGTCTGCTCGGCGCGCAGGTCGGCCTGCGATACGAAATCCGAGGGGCCTTTGATGCTGACCTGGAGTTGCTCGACTTCGGCGAAATCGCGCAGCAGGCGTTTGGATGCCTTCTGGGCGGCGTTCGCCATGACGGTCAGATGCGGGGAGAGGCGAAACGCCATGATGTACGACCCTTATGCGTCATGGCCGGGCTCGTCCCGGCCATCTATCGCGGCACCGTGCAGGTATAGATGGCCAGGACGGGCCCGGCCATGACGTATTGCGGCCTTAGCCCTTCGAACGCTCGACGTAACTCGCGTCCTCCGTGCGGACCACGATGCGTTCCCCGGTTTCGATGAAGGGTGGCACCAGGGTCTTTACCCCGTTCGACAGCAGGGCCGGCTTGTAGGACGAAGCGGCGGTCTGACCCTTCACCACCGGATCGGCCTCCACGATTTCCAGCACCACCGTCGCGGGAAGGTGGATCGCCACCGGCTCGCCTTCCACGAGGTCGAGTTCCAGCGTCATCTGGTCCTGCAGGAACGGGGCGGCGTCGCCAAGAAGGTCGGCGGCGACATGCAGTTCCTCGAACGTCTCCGGATCCATCAGCACCAGATTGGTGCCGTCCATGTAGGAGAACGTGTATTCCTTGTTGTCGGTCGTCAGCCGCTCGACCGTGTCGGCGGTGCGCCAGCGCTCGTTGGTCTTGTTGCCGGTCTTGAGGTTGCGCATCTCGACCTGGATGAAGGCGCCGCCTTTACCGGGGGTGATGATCTGCTGCTTCAGCACCGTCCAGCGCTGGCCCTCGTGCTCGATCACTTGGCCTGCACGAATCAGGTTGGCCTGTTGTTTCATGGGTACGCTCGTTCTCGCGATGGGAAATGGTGCGGGCTTCTAGACCGGCGTGTTTGAGAAGTCCATCCGAGCGCTATGCCGCCGCGTCCAGCAGGGGATAGAGCGTCGTCTCGCCCACCACGACCTCCAGCTTGCATACCCCGTCATGGCCGGCAAACAGTGCCCGCGGCACCAACGCGTCGCCATCGGTCCATCGGTAACCGTTATCGGCCTCGTAGGCGTGGAAACCCTCGGCCATTGCCGGGTCGGACGCCGCCATCAGCCGCATCTTCGTCCCGCGGGTCATGCGCAGTTGCCGCACCGCGACCCCAAGCACACGGGGATCGCGCGCCAGTCCGGCTTCGGACGGGCTGACCGCACGCGAGACCAGCCGGATGTCTTCCGCCGCCGCCGACATTTCAAACACGATCCGGTTGTCGCGGTAACGAATCCCGTCGACCCGCCGTCCATCGACCAGCAGATGCAAATCCGCGTCGTCCGTCAGCGCCGGATCGGGCCGGGCGCCGCTGCGATCCAACAACCGCCGCCATGCCGCGTCCACGATCGGCCCGCCGGTCAGCACTGGCGCGCAAGGTTCCTGCGGCGGCAGGCCCCAGCCGGAGTTGGCATTCTGGAACAGCCAGCGGTTGCCGTCGTCGCGGTAGGATTCAGCCGGCGCGCCGTTGGCCAGCAGAATGTCGTGGGTTTCCAGTTCGAGGTGGTAGATCGTCACTTCCTTGGCCCGATCGTCCCACAGGATGGATCGGTGATTGACCAGGAATTCCACCGGGATCAGAACATTGTCGATTAGAAAAGAATGACCTTTCGTCACCCGCAGGTTGCCATTCGGCACGTTGTCGGCCAGCGCGCCTTCACGCACGATCACCGGCGTGGCCGCGCTGCGCCGGCCGGGCGCGACCATGACCTGGCCCGTGCCGATCCAGACCAGCGGCCGGATGGCGCCGGACGCGGTGCGCACCAGATCGCCCTGCCGAAGGTCCTGCACCAACATCTCCCCGTCCGGCGTGGCAATGCGCGTGCCGGCGCAGAAGCACAATGCGGATGTGACCAGCGCCCCGCCGTGCCCGTCCGATATCGAGTTGACCGCCCCGGCGCCCGCCGCCGCGATCGTGCCGGTGCCGCCGGCGGTCAAGGAGAAGATGAATTCGCCGCCGCCGGTCGAGGAATAAGTGACCGACCCCGGCGTAACGCCCGCGAGATCGAGCTGATCCGCCGACCCGAACCCCACGATCCCACCCGCATCCAGGCTTGGCGCGTCGATCGAGAGCAGGCCGGTGGTGCCAGCGAATTGGAGTGTCACACCGCTGGCGATCGTGCCGGTGCTGGTCAGCGACCAGGACGCGCCATCATCGAGGACAATGTTACTGAAATTGATGAAATTTGTGCCGACGCCGCTCAAGGTCCCGGCGGACGCGCCCGATGCCAGCTCCAATGTGCTGGCGATGGTGCTGCCGATGGTGTTGCCGCCTGACACCTTGCCGGAGAAGACCGCGCTGTAGGTGTCGATCAGACGGTTGGCAAAACCGGTGGCAAGACCGACAGCGAGGCCAGTGGAGCCGATAATTGTACCGGCGTTCTCGACCGTGCCGGCGGCAAAGCTGAACTGGACGCCCGTCCGCCCGGAGATGGTGCCGCCTGCGCTGTTGGTGACAAAACCGCCCGCCCTCAGCGTTATGCCGGTGCCGAGGCCGTCGGAAACCGTCCCGGCGTTCGCGACAGTGCCGGCGCTGCCTCCGATCGCGATACCGGCAAAAATGCCGGAGATGTGGCCGAGGGCGTTGTTGGTGACCGAACCGCCGGCAATCAACCGAACGGCATACTTTGACCCGCCGGTGATGCTGCCATCGTTCGTTACCGTGCCGGCCGCGCCGGATATGAAGATCCCGTACCCCGACGAGATGATGCCGCCGGACTCGTTGGTGACCGAACCGCCATTGAGCAGGTCCAAGGCGAAGTAGTGGGCGATGGTGTTACTGTTGCCGATGCTGCCGCTGTTCACCACCGCGACGGTGCCGCTTGTCCCGGAAAAGATGGCATAGCTTCCGATGATGGACCCGCCGGATCGGTTGACGATCAAGCCCCCGGTTTTTAGAGCGATGCCGCCGCTGGCGACGCCGATGCCTCCGATGATCGCGCCGTAATTCGTCACCGTGCCGGTGCCGTTGTTTCCGAAATAGATGCCTGTGTATCCGGTAATGGTGCCGCCGGTGGTATTGGTGACCTTACCGGTTGTAGACGATTGGACGCCAAAGGCTTGGACGCCCGTCGCTTTTCCGCTGATGCGGCCGCTGTTCACCACCGCGACGGTGCCGCTGGACCCGGCAAAGACGCCTCGGTACCCGGTGATCGTAGCGCCAGAGGCGTTGGTGACCAAACCGCCCTGTGCAAACCAAACGCCGGCGTCGCTGCTGCTGGTGGCATTGCCGCCGAGGTCGCCGTAGTTCGCCACCGTGCCATTGGTGCCATTGAAGTCCAGGGCGTCGGTCGTGCTTTGCACGGTGCCGAGGTTCGTGACGCCGTAGCTGTTCGAACTAAACGTGTAGCCCGAACCGATCGAACCCGTGATGGTTTTGTTGGTCAACGCGATGTTACCCCGGTTGCCTGATGCTCCGGCAACAGCCGGGCCTCCCTGTTCGCGATTACCGAACTATCCTCCAAACAACAACCCTTTCGGGCCCGGTCGGAGCGGATTGCACGAAACGAATACGGACCGCTGGACCTGGGCGTGCGCTTCGGAGAGCATGGCCGGGCAACAAGGGGATTCGGCATGGCGAACAGGATCGGAATCATCGGCTTGGGCATTATGGGCGGCGCCATGGCGCGCAACCTGATCGACGCCGGCTGGCAGGTGTTCGGGTACGATACGGACGCCGCGCGCATGGCAATCCCCGGCCTGCAACCCCGTGACAGCGCAGCTTCCGTCGCGGCCGACAGCACCCTGATCCTGACCAGCCTGCCATCCGTCAAAGCGGTGATCGCGACCGCCGAAGCCATCGCCGCCACCGGCCTGCCGCCGCGCATCGTCATCGAGGCCAGCACTTTGGCGCTGGAAGACAAGCTCCGCTTCCACGACATCCTGCACGCCGCCGGCCATATCCCGCTGGACTGCCCGATCTCCGGCACCGGCTCCCAGGCTATCACCAAGGACCTGGTCATCTACGCCAGCGGCAACGCCCAGGCCATCGAGGCAACCCGCCCCGCCTTCGCCGCGTTCACCCGCGCGGTGCATGACGTCGGCGTGTTCGGCAACGGGACACGGATGAAGCTGGTGGCGAATTTGCTTGTGGCGATCCACAACGTGGCCTCGGCCGAAGCGATGGTGCTCGGCATGAAAGCCGGACTGGACCCGAAACAGGTGGCCGATCTGGTGATGGCCGGGGCAGGGACGTCCCGCGTTTTCGAACTCCGGGCACCAATGATGGTGACGGGCGACTACCTGCCGGCCACCATGAAGGTGGATATCTGGCAGAAGGACATGCACATCATCGGCGACTTCGCCACCGCGCTCGGCGTCCCCACGCCAACGTTCAGCGCAACCCTGCCGATTTACGCGGCAGCCCAGGCCCAGGGCCACGGGTCGGACGACACCGCCGCGGTCTGCGCGGTGCTGGAGGCCATGGCGGCGGTAAAGCGCTGACGCCCTGCCGCCGCCCCAGGGCGACCGATCAGTGTCCGCTCCCCACGCTCCCCGCCTTCCGCAACCGCGCATGCGGGATCGCGAAAGCGGCCAGGAACGTCCCGAACCCGATCAGTAACGCGGCAGCCGTGAACCCCGAATAGATTGTGCCGGTATAATCCTTCAGAAACCCAACCGACGCCGGCCCGAGCAGACCGCCGAACTGCCCCATTGCACTGATCAGCGCGATGCCCGCCGCCGCGCCGCGGCCTTCCAGCCAGACCGGCGGGATCGTCCAGAAGATCATGAACAGCGAGTAGGCACTGCCCACGGAAAGCGCCAGCAGCATCGCGGTGCCGATCAGGCTCCCTGACACCAGAGGCAATGCCAGATAGCAGGCCGCCGCCGCCAACCCCGCGCCGAACATGTGCCATTTGCGCTCCAGCGCCCGGTCGGAGCTGCGGCAGAGCACCAGCACCTCGATCGCCGCGAAACCCCAGACGAACATCAGGATATGCGCCGCCTCGGTCACCGATTTGGCACCGGCCAGCTGCAACAGGGTCGGGAACCAGACGTTGCTGTTGTTCAGGTAGGCGGTGCTGAAATAGATGAACACCATCAGCCACACGCGCGGACTGGTGAACACCTGCATCACGCTGGCCGCCACGCCGTGCTTGTGCGCCGCGCGATCCGCCGCCATGTCGGCGACCACGATGTCCTTTTCCGCCTGCGTCAGGAACTTCGCGTTCTCCGGCCGGTCGGTCAGCAGGAACCACGCGCTGAGACCCAACAGCACGGCGGGAACGCCGTCGATCAGGAACAGCCAGCGCCACCCGCGCATGCCCATGAGCCCGTCCATCCCGTCCATGATCCCGCCGGAAATCGCACCGCCGACGATCCCGGACAGCGGAATGCCTACCAGGAACAGACTCGTCGCCCGCCCCCGCTGATGGTTCGGGAACCAGAAGCTCAAATACAGCAGCACGCCCGGGAAGAACCCGGCTTCGAACGCGCCGAGGAAGAAGCGTTGGATATAGAACCACGTATCGTTCTGCGCCCACGCCATGGAGACGGTGACCAAACCCCAAAGCGTCATGATCCGCATCAGCGTTTTCGGTGCGCCGATCTTCAGCAACCACATGTTGCTCGGAATTTCGAACAGGATATAGCCGACGAAGAAGGCCGACGTGATCAGGCCGAACACCGTGTCCGACAGGTGCATGTCCTTCATGAACTGCAACTTGGCGTAGCCGATGCTGACGCGGTCCAGATAGTTGATCACGTAGCAGGCCAGCAGGAACGGCAGCAGGCGCCAGCCGATCTTGCGGTAGACGGCATTGTGGTCCGGTGCGGTGGCAGTGGTTGCGGACATGGTTCTTGGAGGCCCCCTCGTTTGATGCGCGCTCCATAGCCGGCCGGTTCGACCTTGGCCAGACCGGCTCGGGGACATCTTCCAGGCGCACCAGGCACGCACGAATGTGACCGGGACATGCCCAGCCTCGCCGCGAGTTCGGTGTGGTTGATGTGGCGCCCAGGTGGTAGTTACCCGTGTCGCCGAGGAAAACCCCAGATGCGCTTATCACTCCTGTTTGCCGGGTCGATCGTGGCCGTCCTGCTCGCGCGCGCTGCGTCGGCGGACGATGCCCAGACCTGCACGCAGGGTGCGGGGGATGCGAAAATCGAGGCCTGTTCGGCGGCGATCCAATCCGGGAAATGGTCCGGTGCCGGTCTGGCCTGGGCATTTACCAATCGGGGCTACGCCTATTACGACAAGGGCGACCCCGACCATGCGATCGCCGATTACAATCAGGCGCTGAAACTCGATCCAAAATCCGCCTTCGCCTTCACGGGCCGTGGTCATGCCTATCGCAGCAAGGGCGACACCACCCATGCTTTGGCGGATTATAACGAGGCGATTCGGCTCGACCCGAAATTCGCCTTCGCCTTCAACGGGCGCGGACGGGCTTATCAGGACGCCGCCGATCAGGATCATGCCATCGCCGATTTCAACCGGGCGTTGGAACTCGATCCGAAGATTGTGCTGGCCTACATCAATCGTGGCAACGCGTATGAAGCGAAGGGCGACAAGGATCGCGCGATCGCCGACTACAGCACCGCGATCCAGCTCTATCCCGCGCTGTCGATCGCCTACATCAACCGAGCCAATGTCTTCAGTGCCAAGGGCGAGGCGGATCAAGCCATCGCCGATTACAATATAGGGCTGCGCCTCGATCCCAATTTCGCCGCCGGTTATGTTCATCGGGGCAATGCCCATCGCGCCAAGGGCGAGTTGGATCTTGCAATCGCCGATTATATCGAGGCGCTGAGGATCGATCCCAATCTGGCCGACGCATATGTGAACCGCGGTCTCGCCGAGCAGGGTAAGGGCGACGCGAACGCGGCGGTGGTATCGTATGGGGCGGCGCTGCGAATCGACCCGAAATCGGCTGTCGCGCATATCGACCGCGGGAATGTCTACCAGGACATCGGCGATCCGGACCGGGCGATCGCCGATTACGACGAAGCGGTGCGCCTCGATCCCAAATCGGCGCTGGCCTTCGCCAACCGGGGCAACGCGTATCTGAGCAAGGGCGATCCGGATCGGGCGATTGCCGATTACGACGCGGCTTTGCGGTTGGATCCGAAATCCGTTGTGGCATTCCTCGACCGCGGACTCGCGCGGCAAAGCAAGGGGGACCAGGAACGGGCCTTCGCCGATTTTAATGCGGCGGCCGGCCTCGATCCTCGTTCCGCCGCCGCATACCGCGGCCGGGGACTGGCGCAGTTGTTTCGTGGCCACAAGCCGCAGGCGCTGGCCGATATCGCCCAGGCCGCGGAGATCGATCCGTCCGACGCGTATACCGTGCTGTGGCTGGATATCGTGGGGCAGCGCAACGGATTGGCGAGCCGGCTGGCAAAGGACGTTGTGCGTTTGGACATGACCGCGTGGCCGGCGCCGATCGTGCGGCTGTTCATGGGGCAGTTGACGCCGGAAGCGATGATGGCGGCGGCAGCCGATGCGGATGGCCCGATCAAAGCCGGGCGGATGTGCGAAGCGAATTTCTACAGCGGGGAATTCGCGCTCCGGCAGGGCAACAAGGCGGAGGCCGAGCGCCTTCTGCGGCTCGCGGAGGAAGGGTGTCCGAAAGGGTACCAGGAACTGGCGTTGGCGGCGGCGGAGCTGAAGGTGCTGGGCGCCGGCCGTTAGGCGGCTGGCATTCGTTCGTGCCCCGGTTTCGCGCCCGGTATTGTGCAATGATGTCGGCACCGGCGGGGGGAAGCCGCGGATGCGGACGGAACCCGCCACCACCATCCCCTCCGCACCCCCACAAACCCATGCTACAACGCCTCCGGAATCGCCCGACCAAGCCGGAGGAAGCACCCCATGTCCGATCGTAATCTCGCCCTCGACCTGGTGCGCGTCACCGAAGCCGCGGCCCTCGCCGCCTCCCGCTGGATCGGGCTCGGCAAAAAGAACGACGCCGACGGCGCGGCGGTGGAGGCCATGCGCAAGACCTTCGACACCGTCGCCATCGACGGCACCGTGGTCATCGGCGAAGGCGAGATGGACGAAGCCCCGATGCTGTTCATCGGCGAAAAGGTCGGCGCCGGCGGTCCCAAAATGGACATCGCCGTCGACCCGTTGGAGGGCACCACCCTCACCGCCAAGGGCGGCGCCAACGCCATCGCCACCCTCGCCGTGGCGCAGCACGGCAATTTCCTGCACGCGCCGGATATCTACATGGACAAGATCGCCGTCGGCGGTGGCCTCCCGCTGGGTGTCGTCGATCTCGACTCATCGGTCGCGACCAATCTGCGCAGCCTCGCACGTGCCAAGAAATGCGAGGTATCGGATCTCGTGGCCTGCATCCTCGACCGCGACCGCCACGCCGAACTGATCGCCAAATGCCGCGAAGCCGGCGCCCGGATCATGCTGATCTCGGATGGCGACGTGTACGGCGTGATGGCGACGACCATGCCGGACTCGCTGGTCGACATCTATCTCGGATCCGGCGGCGCGCCGGAGGGCGTGCTGGCCGCGGCGGCATTGCGCTGCGTCGGCGGCCAGATGCAGGGGCGCCTGCTGTATGAGGACGACTCGCAGATCGAACGTGTCCGCTCCATGGGCCACGCCGATCCGAAGAAGGTGTTTACGTGTGAGGAAATGGCCAAGGGCGACGTCATGTTCGCCGCCACCGGAGTCACCCCTGGTGCCATGCTGCGCGGCGTGAAACGGTTCGGTCACGGCGCGATCACCCATTCCGTGATCATGCGCAGCGCCTCGGGCACCGTGCGCTATGTCGAGGCGCATCATAACTTCGCCACCAAGACCTGGACGGCGACTTGACCGACGCTGCCCTCGGTGTTGCCCGAAGCCTCGGCGGCCGGCGCTGGATCTGGCGCGCGGGGGAGGATCGGGTCGCTCTGGGCATCGCACAGCGGCTGAACCTGCCGGAAATCGTGGGGCGCCTGCTGGCCGCGCGCGGCGTCGGGCTGGAAGCCGCCACGAATTTCCTCGAACCGACCTTGCGGGCGCTGCTGCCCGATCCGTCGGTGCTCACGGACATGGATGCCGCCGCCGAGCGTCTGGCGGGCGCGGTGCGCAATCATGAAACTGTGGGCGTGTTCGGCGACTACGACGTGGATGGCGCCTGCTCGGCGGCACTGATGGTCACGTTCCTGCGCGGCCTCGGCTGCACCGTGCACCACCATGTGCCCGACCGCATGAAGGAAGGCTACGGACCGAACGGCCCTGCCTTGCTCGGCCTCGTCGAACGCGGCGTGCAACTGATCGTCTGCGTCGACTGCGGCACTGCCGCCGCGGCGGCGCTCAACGCGGTGCGAGGCGCGGCTGACGTCATCGTCCTCGATCACCATAAGTCGGAGGGCGCGACGCCCCCGATCCTCGCCACCGTCAACCCCAACCGGCTGGACGATACCTCTGGCCTGGGGACGCTGTGCGCCGCCGGCGTCGCCTTTCTGACCGCGGTCGCGACGGTCCGCGCCCTCCGCAAATCCGGCCATTTTGCCGCGGCGCGGGAGCCCGATCTGATGGCGCTCCTGGACCTCGTTGCACTCGCCACCGTCTGCGACGTGATGCCGCTGACCGGCGTCAACCGTGCACTGGTCTGCCAGGGACTGAAGGTCATGGGCAAGCGCGGCCGGCCGGGCATCGCCGCCCTGCTGGACGTGACACAGGCGCGGGACCGGCTCTCGACCTTCACATGCGGCTTCGCGCTCGGCCCGCGCATCAACGCCGCCGGCCGGATCAGCGAGGCCGACATGGGCCTGCGCCTGCTGCTGTCCGAAGACCCCGCCGAGGCACTGGCCCTCGCCGAACGCCTCGACAGCGTGAACCGCCAACGCCAGGAGGTGGAGGCGGGGATGCTGGAAACCGCCCTGGCCGAGGCCGCTGCACAGGTCGAAGCCGGCAGCGCCGCGGTGCTGGTGGCCGGGGAGGCCTGGCATCCCGGCGTCGTCGGCATCGTCGCCGGCCGCATCAAGGAACGTTTCAACCGCCCCGCTTGCGTCGCCGGCATCGCGGCGGGTCTTGCCAAGGGGTCGGGACGCTCGGTGACCGGCATCGATCTGGGCGCGGCGGTCATAGCGGCGCGCCAAGCGGGTATCCTGGCGACCGGCGGCGGGCATTCGATGGCCGCCGGGTTTTCGCTGACCCCCGACCGAATCACCGAATTCCGCGCCTTCCTGAACGAACGGCTGGCCGCCGCGTCCAATCTGCCGGGCGCGGCCGATCTCCCGGTCGAAGGCAGCCTCGCGGTGCCCGGCGCAACCGTGGAACTGGCCCGGCAACTCGACCGGCTGGCCCCATTCGGCGCTGGGAATGAAGAACCGACCTTGGTGCTCCAGCGCGCCCGCGTCGTCCGCGCCGATCGGGTGGGCAAGGAAGGCAATACGATTCGCGCCTTCGTGGAAGGGGAGGGAGGTGGTCCCCGGCTCAAGGCGATGCTGTTCCGCGCGCGCGATGGCGCCCTGTCCGATGCCCTGCTGAGCCGGGCCGGATTACCCATGCATCTGGCCGGAAATCTGCGCGCCGAGGAATGGAACGGATCGGTCGCCCCCGGATTTTTTATCGCCGATGCGGCGATGGCTTAAGTGACCGCTTGACCCCGGCCGACACCTCGGCTACCCACCGCCTCCCGAGCGGTTGCCGCTCGGAAAGTCCGGCCAGTCCCGTTCGTCTAGAGGCCCAGGACACTGCCCTTTCACGGCGGCGACAGGGGTTCGAATCCCCTACGGGACGCCACTTTCTCAAAAGTGCGCATGAATTGGTGCGAAGCCCCGCACCACCAGGACGTCACGCTCCGAAAGACAGCCCAGCCTTGCGGTACATCTCCCGGATGACCCGCAGCATGACCGGAAGCTCCGGGTTCCGGTCACCCTTCCGTGTGCTCATGATCACCGGCGAAACCGCACCGGCCTCGTCCAGCGTGCGATAGACGACGTTGTCGCGGCGCAATCGCTCGACCGACGCCGGCACAAGGCAAACCCCGCTCTCCGCCGCGACCAACCCCAGCGCGGTCTGCAGTTCCTTGACCTCATGCACGGCGGCCGGTTGCACACCGCGATCCCGAAACAGTGCCAGCACCTGATCCGCGTAGCTCGGGCGCGGTGCTTTGGGGTAAACGATCAGCGTGTCGCCCGCGAGCTCGTCCAATGTCAGCGCACCAAGACGCGATGCCGCCCGATGCGACACAAAAAGCGCCGCGCTGAGTTTTTCGTTGCGTAACAAAGTGCGCTCGACCGCCGGATCGTTGAACTCGATCCGCCCGAACCCGATATCGATTCGGCCTTCCTTCAGCGCCGCCAATTGTTCCAGTGTCGTGAGTTCATGGAAACTGACATCGACATCGGGACGTGCCTCGCGATACCGCCGCACGCATTCCGGCAGATAGCCGTACAGCGTCGAAGCGACGAACCCGATCCCCAGCCGCTGCCGCCGCGCGGCCTGGAGTTGACGCATCATCGCCTTCATACCGTCGATGCGTTCCAGTATCTGCACCGCCTAATCGAAGAACAACTGTCCTGACTCGGTCAGCCGGACAGGCCGGGCGCCACGTTCGATCAGCGTCGAACCCATCTCATCCTCCAACGCCTGAATCTGCCGGCTGAGCGGCGGCTGGGCGATGTGCATGAGTTCGGCCGCGCGCGTGAAGTTACGTTCCCGCGCAACGGCGACGAAATAGCGGAGTTGGCGCAGCTCCAGGACGATACCTCCAGGGTATGGTTACGACCCATTTAGTCGTGGACCGACCGTCCCGTAAAGCGCCATGACGCCCCCACGGAAGCAAGCAACAGGAGGACGAACATGCCGGACGGCGTTCACACGATACTCGATACAGCACTTGAGGAAGACGCGGAACGCGGCATCTGGCGGGTCGGCCGCGACATCTTCACCGATCCGGAACTGTTCGAATTGGAGATGAAGAAAATCTTCGAGGGCAACTGGATCTATCTGGCCCATGAAAGCCAGGTGCCGAACCCAAACGACTATTTCACCACGACGATGGGGCGGCAGCCGATCGTGATCGCCAGGAGCAAATCCGGCGAACTGAACGCCTTCATCAATGCCTGCGCCCACCGGGGCGCCATGCTGTGCCGCCATAAGCGCGGCAACAAATCCAACTATACCTGCCCGTTCCACGGATGGACCTTCGCCAATACCGGCAAGCTGGTGTCCGTGAAGGACCCCCGCGGCGCCGGCTATCCCGAGGCCTTCAACAAGGACGGGTCGCACGATCTTACCAAGGTGGCGCGCTTCGAATCCTATCGCGGCTTCCTCTTTGGCAGCCTCAATCCCGATGTCCAGCCGCTCGCCGACTATTTGGGCGAGGCCACGAAAATCATCGATCTGATCGTCGATCAGGCGCCGGACGGGCTGGAGGTGCTGCGCGGCTCCTCAACTTATGTCTTCGATGGAAACTGGAAGTTGCAGACCGAAAACGGCGCCGACGGCTATCACGTCAGCGCGGTGCACTGGAACTATGCCGCAACCACCAACCATCGCAAACAGGCGGTGCACGAGGACGCGGTGCACGCCATGGACGCGGGCACCTGGGCGAAGCAGGGCGGCGGGTTCTATTCGTTTGACAACGGTCATCTGCTGCTCTGGACCAATTGGTCCAATCCCGAAGACCGCCCCAACTGGGCGCGGCGGGAGGAACTGGCCGAACGGTTCGGCGCGGCCCGTGCCGACTGGATGGTGAAACGGTCGCGCAATCTGTGCCTGTATCCGAACGTATATTTGATGGATCAGTTCAGTTCCCAGATCCGCACCTACCGTCCGATCGCCGTCGATAAAACCGAAGTGACGATCTACTGCATCGCGCCAAAAGGCGAAGCGCCGGAGGCCCGCACCCGCCGCATCCGCCAATACGAGGACTTCTTCAATGCTTCCGGCATGGCAACGCCGGACGATCTGGAGGAATTTCGCGCCTGCCAGATGTCCTATCAGGCCAGCGCCGCCCGCTGGAACGACATGAGCCGCGGCGCGGCGCACTGGATCGAGGGCGCCGACGAAGCCGCCGCCTCGATCGGCCTGCAACCGCTGCTGAGCGGACTGAAGACCGAGGACGAAGGTCTGTTCGTCATTCAGCATCGCCAATGGCAGCAAGCCATGAAAACCGCCCTGGGATCGAAATAAGGAGACGGACCATGCTGGACACCATGCTTTCCTTGGAAGACGTCACCGCGTTTCTCTATCGCGAGGCCCGTTACCTCGACGATCGCGACTGGGACGCCTGGCTTGCCTGTTACGCGCCCGAGGCGGAATTCTGGATGCCGTCCTGGGATGACGACGATCGGCTGGTCGAAGACCCGCAATCCGAAATATCGTTGATCTACTACCCCCATCGCGGCGGTCTTGAAGACCGGGTCTTCCGGATCCGCACCGAACGTTCCAGCGCGACGAGCCTGCCCGAGCCGAGGACGTCGCACAATATCGCCAACGTCGAAATCCTGAGCCAGGCGCGTGGCGAAGTGCGTCTGCGGTTCAATTGGGTGACCCACAGCTTCCGTTACAAGAGCACGGACACCTATTTCGGCACGTCGTACTACACGCTGGATGTCACACGGGATCCGGTGATCGTTCGTAAAAAAGTGGTGCTGAAGAACGATTACATCCACCACGTCGTGGACATTTACCACATTTAACGGAGGCAACGATGAACAACCGGTTCTCCGGCAAGGTCGCGGTCGTCACCGGCGCCGCGCAGGGCATTGGCCGCGATGTCGCGCTGCGTCTGGCCGCCGAGGGCGCTGGCGTCGCGTTGGTGGACCGGTCGCGTCTGGTGGAAGAAGTGCGCCACGAAACCGGCGGTTTCGCGATCGAGGCCGATCTCGAAACATTCGACGGAGCGACGTCGGCGATCGACGCCGCGCTGGCGCATTTCGGCCGCGTCGACATCCTGATCAACAATGTCGGCGGCACGATCTGGGCCAAACCCTACGCCGAATATCGGGAAGCGCAGATCGAGGCCGAAATCCGCCGTTCCCTGTTTCCAACGTTGTGGTGCTGCCGGGCAGCTTTGCCGCCGATGCTCAAACAGGGCGGCGGGACGATCGTCAATGTGTCCTCGGTCGCCACGCGCGGTGTCAATCGGGTGCCCTACGCCGCGGCCAAGGGGGGGGTGAACGCGATCACCGCCTGCCTCGCGATGGAATACGCCGAACACAACATCCGGGTCTGCGGCGTCGCCCCGGGTGGCACCGAAGCACCGCCGCGCCGCATCCCACGCGGCGAAACCGCCTCTGGGGAGCAGGAGAAAATTTGGTACCAGCAGGTTGTCGATCAAACAACGCGATCGAGCCTGATGAAACGATACGGCACCACAGTGGAACAGGCGTCCGCGATCCTGTTCCTGGCCTCCGATGAGGCTTCTTACATCACCGGCGTGACCCTGCCCGTCGCCGGGGGCGATCTCGGCTAATACTCCAAGGAGCAATCAACCATGTCACTTCTCGAAACCGCTTTCGTCCAGGACCTGCTCGACAAGGTCGCCGGACTCCGCAACGATCGGGGCGACGCCCGAATCAAACAAATCACCCGCCGCGTGGTGTCCGACATGTTCCGCGTCATCGAGGATTTCGATGTCACACCGGATGAATTCTGGTCGGCCGTGTCCTATCTGACCTCCGTCGGTCAGGCCAACGAAGGCGGCCTCCTGGTCCCCGGCCTCGGCCTGGAAACCTTCCTCGACCTGCGCACCGATGAGGCGGAAAAACAGGCCGGCCTCGAAGGCGGCACCCCGCGCACCATCGAAGGCCCGCTCTACATCGCCGGCGCCCCCCTGACCAAAGCCGAGGCTCGGCTGGACGATGGCAGCGAGCAGGGCGAGGTACTGTTCATGGAAGGTCAGGTCCGCGACATGAATGGTGTGCCGGTCGCCGGGGCCATTGTCGACGTGTGGCACGCCAACACGTTGGGCGGCTATTCGTTCTTCGATCCCTCGCAGCCGAAATTCAACCTGCGTCGCCGGATCGAAACCGATGCGCAAGGGCGTTACCGGTTCCGCTCCTTGCTGCCGAACGGCTATGCCTGCCCACCCGACGGCCAGACGCAACGTTACCTGGATGCCCTCGGCCGTCATGGCCATCGGCCCGCGCATATCCACTTCTTCGTCACCGCACCGGGCTTCCGCAAGCTGACGACGCAGATCAACATCGACGGCGACGAATACCTCCACGACGATTTCGCTTTCGCCACACGCGACGGCCTCATCCCGCCAGTAACCCGAGTGACCGACCCCGCCGCCATCCGCGCCCATGGCCTGAACGCGCCCTTCGCACAGATCGATTTCGACTTCGTGCTGCACCGCGATCACGCCATTGCCCCGGCGACGATCGTCAACCGCGCCCACGCCGAAGCCGCCTGACGACACGACGGGCCGGTCCGATCACCGACCGGCCCGACCCTTTCGGAGCCAGCACCCATGCCCGATACCCTGCTCGCGATCCCCGCCGATCTGCGTCGCGACCTGACGATCGAAACGATCCGTGCCACCATCGTGGATGTGCCAACGGTACGGAAACACAAGCTGTCCTCAACGTCGGTGACAGCCCAAAATTATGTCATCGTGCAAATCCGCCTGACCAGCGGGATCGAAGGCATCGGTGAGGCCGCCACCCTCGGCGGCCCGCGTTGGAGCGAGGAAAGCGTCGAAAGCATCAAGGCCACGATCGATACCTATCTGGCACCCGCGTTGATCGGCGTTTCCGCCGATCGGCTCGGTTCGGCCCGCCTTCGTATGGACGCCGCTGCGAAACGAAATAACGCCGCCAAGGGCGCCATCGAAAGCGCCTTGTTCGACGCCGTGGGCAAAACCCTCAACCTGCCCGCCGCCGCCCTGCTCGGTGGTGCCGTGCGCGATGCGATCCCGGTGCTCTGGACGCTCGCATCCGGCGATCCCGCGCAGGAGATCGAGGAGGCGGAACGTAAACTTGAGGCCCGTCTGCACAATACTTTCAAGGTCAAGATCGGCGCCCTGTCCCCCGCCGAGGATATGGTGCGGATGACCAAATTGGCGCGGGCGCTGGAAGGACGCGCGACCTTGATCGTCGACGCCAACCAGGCGTGGGATGAAACCATCGCCCTGCGTTGCGTGCGCGTTCTCGCCGATCTCGGCGTGACGCTGATCGAACAACCCTTGCCCGCATGGAACAACGCCGGCATGGCCCGGTTGTCGGCCCGCTCGACGGTACCCTTGATGGCGGATGAAAGCGTGTTCACCACCCATGACATGTTGGATGTCGCCCGGCAGGCCGCGGCCGAGGTGGTGTCGCTGAAAATCGTCAAACATGGTGGATTGATCGCAACCAAATCCGTCGCCGCCGTGGCGGACGCCGCGGGCATAGGCCTTTATGGCGGCTGTCTGCTGGAAAGTTCGGTCGGCGCCTCCGCGCATCTGCAGGTCTTTGCCACCCTGTCCGATCTGCCGTGGGGATGCGAACATTTCGGTCCCCAGATACTGACCGAGGATTTGGTCGCCGAACCGCTCCGCTTCGCCGACTTCCAAATCCACCTGCCAACCGGCCCAGGTTTGGGCGTCGAATTGGACCCGGCCAAGCTGCGCCGGTTCGCGAGGAACTGAAGCCGATGTTGTATCACGTTCAAATGGATGTGCGGGTGCCGCACGATGTCGACCCCGCCCGGTTCGAGCAACTCAAGGCCGACGAAAAATCCCGAGCGCAGGCGTTGCAGCGGGACGGCACGTGGCGGCATTTGTGGCGCGTCACCGGCCGTTACGCCAATATCAGCATCTTCGATGTGCCGGACCACGACGCGCTGCACGCGATCCTTTCGTCGTTGCCCTTATATCCCTTCATGGACATCGTCGTCACGCCGCTGGCACGACATCCATCGGCGATCGACTGATACCACGACGAATTGAGCCCGTCTGTCCGTCACGCCACAAGCTGCCAGGGCGTTCCATTCAGGAACGCTTCCAGCAGCGCCGTCTGACTGGGCGAGATACTGCGTGTGATCGGCATGTACAGCGTGGTGTCTCGGTACTGCGCTGACATACGGGCAAGGATCTGGCCACCCGTCGCCATGACGGTCCCCATGTCGTTCAACGGGATACGCAGCGACATCGCCGGGAAGACCACATAGTGAAAACGCAGCACGTTCTCGTAAACCTGTGCTAGGACACGGTACTGCCGGGTTCGATGCCGAAGCCGGTTTTCTGATATTTGCGGAAATGCACGAAGTGGCTGGCATCGTCGCCACCGACCGTCAAACGCTGGAACCCATATGTTGCGCCGCCGGGTGTGTTGTTGATCGGCAGCCGTCTGGGCGGGCAGGTGTCGGGTTCGCCGGCGTATTGCGGCCACAGCGTGCCGATCACCCGTCCGGAACGCGGGTGGGATGGGTTCTGATTGGCGTTGTACGCCGCCACCAGCTCGGGTGTGGTCAGATACGGAAATCCGCCAATGCGCCTAGCCGGAAAACGGCCGATCGGAACCTGTCGTTGGGTTCTCGACACGGGCCTGCGAAGACACGACATCCAGAATCCGTAACTTTAATGGTACCGGATCGCGGCGCATCCCGCTCGCCAGACCGACATCGTCCGGGTAGTATGGCCGAACCCGCACCCAAAGGACGTACCGACATGCCCGAAGCGAAGATTGCCCCCAACCTGCCGGGCTGGATGCTCGATCATACCAACCGCTACCTCGCCAGTGGCGGGACGGACGGCCACATGTACAAGATCACCCAGCCCGGCCGTCCCGAACTGACCGTCCCGTCGCTGCTGCTGACGACCACCGGTCGGAAGTCCGGCGAAAAATACATCTTCCCACTGTTCTACGGCACCACCGGCAACAGCTACATCATCGTCGCATCCAAGGGCGGCGCCCCCGAGCATCCGGGCTGGTACCGCAACATCCTGGCGAACCCGAATGTGGAGGTGCAGGTCGGCACCAGGAAATTCGCGGCCAAGGCCCGCACGGTAACGGGCGATGAACGGTCGGCACTTTGGATCAAGGCGCTGGAATTCTGGCCGCCTTATGCCGACTACGCCCTGAAAACGGAGCGCGAGATCCCGGTCGTGGTGCTCGATCCCGTCGATTGACGCCATGCGGCCTTCGTCCGACCATCGGTCGAACGGAGGCCAAACCATGCACGTCCAACCGATCCAACCGGACTTCGCCGCGGTGGTCAGCGGCGTCGATCTGGCGAAACCCACCAATACCGCGCTCGTCGATGCGATCTGGGCCGCGATCGATACCTACGCGGTCCTGGTCTTCCACGATCAGAACCTCACCGACCTGCGATTGCGCGACTTCTCCGCCCAGTTCGGCCCGCTCGAAATCGGCCGCTCGGCGGCGCGTGGCGGGCCGCGCCGGCTGGCATTACCGGAAATCGGCGACATCTCGAACCTCGATCTCAACAGCGAGGTCCGCGCGCTGGACGACCGCCGCCGGCTGGACAGTCTTGGCAACCGGCTCTGGCACACCGACGCCTCCTATATGCCGACCCCCGTCGTGCTCGGCCTCCTCCACGCCAAGGCTCTGCCGCCGCCAAGCCCGTTCGGCAATGGGGAGACGGAATTCGCCGACATGCGCGCCGCGTACGACGCGTTGACGCCCGAAATGCAGGCGGGCATCGCCGATCTGATCGTCGAGCACGACGTCTTCTGGTCGCGCGGGCAGATTGGTTTCACAAAATTCGAACCAGGGGAGCGCGAACAATACCCGCCGTCGCCTCAGCGGCTGGTGCGCACACATCCCGGGTCTAAACGTAAAACCCTCTATTTGTCTGCGCACGCGTCCCATGTGGTGGGTTGGCCGGTGGCGGATGGGCGCTTGTTGCTGTTGGATTTGAACGCTCACGCGACGCAGTCGCGATTTGTCTACAGCCATCGTTGGCGGGAAGGCGATCTGGTGATCTGGGATAATCGTTGCACCATGCACCGTGGCCGACCCCACGATGAAATGCAGCCCCGCGACCTGCGGCGCGCGACAACGCTCGATATTGGCTCGACTCTGGACGAAGCCGCATAATGGGAGGATGAAAGGCCGGTAACCCATGGTGCAAAAAAAAGGGCGTTGACGGTTTGACGTGCCGCCCGCTGGTTTGTGAGCCAAATCACTGGAATCCCGCGCGGAATTGATGCATAAGTTGCGTATGAAAGCTCGCGCCGCCTGGATACCTGGCCTGACGGCCGGGCTTTTTTGTTGCTCGATCCTGCTCAGCCCGGTATCGGCCGCGGCCGCCGGTCTGGCGCTGCTCGTCAGCAACAGCGCTTATCCGGCACTCGCGCCGCTGCCCGCATGCGCCTTGTCCTCGCGCACCATATCGGCGGCCCTGACCGCGCACGGCTACAACGTCGTCGCGCTGGCTGATGGATCCGTCGGTCAGTTCGACGGCGCCATGAGCCAACTGGCCGACCGGCTGCGCGCAACGCCCGACGTTCCGGTGGTGATTTACTTCTGCGGCTACGTCGTGGCGCAGAACGGCCGACCCTTCCTCGTGCCCGCGCCAGCAGCGTTGGAGCGGCCGTCGGACATCTTGTCCCAGGGCATACTGGCAAAGAATTTGATCGACCTCGCCGCCAAGGCCGGCCGGCGGCCAGCGCTCGTGGTGCTCGAAGCCGTGGGCCTTCCCACCGCGACCGAATCGATGGGACTTGGATCGCTCGATCGGGCCGACCTGCCTCCGGGTGTCGGACTGCTGGGTGTCACGGTCGCGGCCAGCGATCCATCCCTCCGTCTAGCCGGGGCGCTGGTGCAACGGATGAAGGCGGAGTCGCTGCGGGTGGGCGACCTCGTGACGAGTATCAGGCAGGACACCGATGGCATGGCCGGCGCGACCGTTGTCCTGTCGCATGTCGCGGCCGACCCGGCCTACCTGATCGGGGAGCCTCCCTTGCCGCCCCCGATTCTGCCGACAATGCCGCAACCGGAAGCGCCGGCGCGGACCGTGGAACAGCTCTCCGATGCGGGTTCGCCGCCGCAGCCGTTGCCGGAGCCGATCTTCGCCGCGGCCGCGCAAGGTACGGTCGCGGAACTGCCCGGGATGTCTCCCCCAGGCGCGACGCTCGAGGTCGCGGCGCTGGCTTTCCCGGATGAAGAACAGATGACGGTCGCCATGCGACGGCCGTTCAAACCAAATTGACCGCGCTCGGCTATTACGCCGGTGCGGTCGACGGAATTTTCGCCGCCGATACGCGCGCCGCGATCCGCCGTTTGCAACATGAACTGCAGGCGCCGATGACCGGCCGTCTGACCGGCGCGGAAGCAAGCAAACTGATGACGTTGCGTTAAACCGGGATGGGTGCTGGCAGAAATCCCCAACGTGGTTTAACCCTATGAATGGTCGTGCTGATTGTGTCGCGTTCTCGCGGGGGAAATAATGACTCTCAATACAAAATTCTCCATCATTACCATGCTGATGCTGGTGATCGGTTTGGGTGCGGTGTTCGGAATCTTCTGGAACGGCATTCGGGAAAACGCCAAGACCGAAGTGATACAGGAAGCGCGGCTGATCGCGGCCGAAGCCGTGGCGGTACGCACCTATACCTTTAACGAAATCCGGCCACTGCTGGCTGCCCAGAGCCAGAACCGGTTCCTGCCGCACACAATTCCAGCCTTCGCCGCCGCGACAACGCAGCGCGATCTCGGCAAATCTTTCCCTGGTTACAGCTACAAGGAAGCGGCGCTCAACCCGACCAACCCGGCCAATCGCGCAACGCCCGAGGAAAAGGAAATTATCGACAGTTTCCGCAACGGCACCGCCAAGGGCGATACCGTCATCAGCACGCGCGATACACCGCAGGGACCCCTCCTTTACGTTGCCCGCCCGATCAAGATCGGCAATCAGGACTGCCTGACCTGTCATTCCACGCCGGCCGCCGCGCCGCCGTCGATGATCGACATCTACGGCCCCGATCATGGGTTCGGTTGGAATATGAACGAAATCATCGGCGCCCAGATCGTCACCGTCCCGTTGCAGGTGCCGCTCGACCGGGCACGCGCCGCCTTCACCAAGCTCGGTGGCGGCATCCTGCTGATCGTGATCTTCGTGGCCGTCCTCGTTCACCAGCTCATCCATTTCCTGGTCGTCTCCCCGGTGCGGAAAATGACCGATCTGGCGAACGATATCGGCGCGGGAAGCCTCGCCGGCGGAGAATTCCCCGCCAAAGGCCATGATGAAATGTCGGAATTGGCCCGAGCATTCAATCGTATGCGGCGCCAGTTCGTCGGAGGCGAGGAAGTCCCGAAGGAAGGCTGATCGGCCCGGTGGGCTGACGGCACACACACCGCGGAGAGGATCCCAAACGATGCACCTTAATCGCCGAGCACTGTTGGTGCTGGCCGCTGTTATGGCCGCTTGGTCGCTTCCGGTCATGGCGCAGCGGATAACGACCGCTCGTATTGCCCAGATCGTCGACAGCCCCGACCGGTCCGATGCCGACCGGACCAACGATATGCGCCGCAAACCCAAGGACATGCTCGCGTTTATCGCCATTCGGCCCGGGATCACCGCACTCGATCTCAGCGCCGCCGGAGGCTACACCACCGAACTGTTGGCTCGGGCAATCGGGCCCAAGGGCAAGGTGTTCGGGCAAAGCCGGCCGCCGGGCAACGGCGCGGCCGCGCCCCCCGCGCAACAGGAAGGTAACAGCCGCCCCGATCTGCCCGCCGCTGCACCGGCTGCCGCCCCGCGCAAATCATCCGCCGAAGCACTCGCGGACCGGCAAGCCAAACTGACCGCCGCGCATGTCGCCGCCGCGCCCATCGTCGCGGTGCCCCGCCCGTTCGAGGATCCAGTGCCACCCGAGCTCGTCGGCAAGCTTGATTTGGTCACGTTGATGTTCAACTACCACGACCTCGGCTGGATCGGTGCCGACCGTGCGGCGATGAACAAGGCGGTGTTCAAGGCGCTGAAAAAGGGCGGAACATTCGTGATCGCGGACCACGCAGGCCGCCCGGGGACAGGCATATCCGAAGCCGGCACCCTCCACCGGATCGAGGAAGCGTTCCTCCGCAAAGAGATCGAAGCGGCCGGGTTCAAATTTGTGTCCGAGGGCACATTCCTGCGTAATCCCAACGACCCGAAGGACCGGAATACGCCTGACCCGCCGCAGCCGAAGGACGAGTTCGTGCTGAAATTCGTAAAGCCGTAACCGCTTACGCCGGGATCCGCGTGGCGTGCCGGTGGGTCATACGCCACGCGCCGTCCAGGCGGCGCCAGACCAAAGTGGTGATCAGCCGTACGCGCGGGTGCGGCTGCCCCCTCGGCCCGCCCTGAAAATCGAGGATGTCGAAGACCACGGCCGTATCGCCGACGATGTCGATCCGTTGCTCCGTCGGCCGCACGATCTCGTACTCGTACGTGCCGTTGCGCACGCCCTCCAGAAACGCGGCCTTGTTCTCCACCACGCCGTTGGAATGAACGTAGGTGCAGTGACCCGCGCACAGCCCGTCCAGCGCGGCGATGTCGTGGGCGAGCATGGCGCGATAAAGCGCCGCAAGGGATGTTTCGATCGTCATCGCGGGAGTGTGCCAGATCGTCGGCGCCTCTGGCCAGAGGCAACGATCCGCGCCACGATCGTGACAACGATCGCAGCGGGAGAAACAACAGCATGGACCGTCCCACCCATATCGTCGCCGGCGGCGGATCCGCCGGCTGCGCCCTGGCCGCTCGGCTGTCCGAGAACCCAGCCAACAAGGTACTGGTCATCGAGGCCGGCCCGGATTACGGCACCGCCAACATCCCCGATGACATTGCCGATACGTATGCGCACCGAGCAATGACGAACAAGGACTATTTCTGGCCGGCATTGCAGGTTTCGCGAGGGACCCACCGACATATTCCGGCTGCCGGCCGGAAGCCTTACTTCTTCTATCAGGGCAAGCTGATGGGCGGCGGGTCGTCGATCAACGGGCAGGTGGCCCTGCGTGGCGCACCGGCCGACTTCGACGGCTGGGCCGAACTCGGCGCCAAAGGGTGGGACTGGGGTTCGGTCCTGCCGTATTTCCGCAAACTGGAAACCGATCTGGACTATTCCGCCGACCAGTTGCACGGCGCGACCGGACCAATCACGGTGCGCCGCATCCCGCGCGATCAGTGGGACGAATTCACCAACGCCGTGGCGAAATCGTGGGACAGCCAGGGCCACGCCTACGTGCCCGATATGAATGGCCCCTACGAGGAAGGCTATTCTCCATTGCCGACGTCGAACGACGGGGCAGCCCGACGTTCCACCGCCAACGGACATCTGAGCGACGAAGTCCGCCGCCGCCCCAATTTGCGTCTGATGCCGGATACCCAGGTCCGGCGCATCCTGTTCGAGGGCACGCGCGCCATCGGTGTCGAAACGGTGCGGGACGGCAAGGTCGAACGGATCCTCGGCGACCGCACGATCGTCAGTTCCGGCGCGTTCCATAGTCCGAAACTGCTGATGCTCTCCGGCATCGGGCCGGCCGATCACCTTCGCGCGCTCGGCATCCCCGTCGTTGCCGACCGTCCCGGGGTCGGGTCGAACCTGCAGGATCATCCGCTGATTTCGGTATCGGCCTACCTGCCACCGATCGCCCGCGAAAAGCACGTCATCCGGCGGAACTACTCTTACCTCCGCTATTCCTCCGACGTCGCGGGATGCGAACCCGCCGACATGATCATGATGGCCGTTTGCCAGTCCATGTGGCACGCGGTGGGCGAACGGATCGGCACGCTCAGCACCTATATTTCACTGCCCTATTCGCGCGGGACGGTGCGTCTGTCTTCGGCCGATCCGATGGCCGCACCGGCCATCGATTTCAACTGGCTGGAGGACGACCGCGATCGCACCCGACTGCTCGCCGCGTTCATGCGCATGGCCGGGATGTTCACGCAGGAGCCGGTGAAGACCTACGCGCTGGATCCGTTCCCCTCCAGCTTTTCCGAACGGGTGGCGGCGATCAGCCGTCCAACGGGTCTCAACGCTGTGCTGACCAATGTCGCGGCCGCATTGCTGGATTCAGCAGCCCCGCTGCGCCGCTTTTTGATCGAGAACGTCATCAGCGAGGCGCCGCGTCTCGCCGCCCTCATGGCCGATCCCAAAGCCGCCGAGGAATACGTCTGCTCGGCGGTTCGCAGTGCCTGGCACCCGTCCTGCACGTGCCGGATGGGCGCGGCAGACGACCCGATGGCTGTCACCGATCCCAATGCCGCCGTGATCGGCACCCAAGGGCTCTACGTCGCCGATGCCTCCATCATGCCGCGGGTGACGCGGACGAATACCAACCTCCCGTCGATCATGATCGGCGAACGCGTGGCGGACCTTATCGATGCTTGAAGATAAAGACACGATCCGGGAACTGATGCACCGCTACTGTTTCTGCATGGATGAAGGCCGCTTCGCGGAACTCGCGGGACTCTTCGCCCGTGACGGGGTCTGGTGCGCACCATACCGCACCGCGACCGGCCCGGCCGATATCGAAGCGTGGTTGACCCAATCCGTGCCCCCCGCACCGAAACGGATGCACTACGTCATGAACAGCATCATCGCGGTCGATGGAAACGCGGCGACGGCCCGATCCAACTACCTTGTGATGGTCGAGGGACCGGAGGGGCCCGTCCCTTCGGTCTGCGGCACCTACGCAGACCGGTTCGTCCGCACGTCGGACGGCTGGCGGTTCCAGCGACGGGAACTGATTCACGCGTTCAAAGGGGAGATGCGGCTGCAACTCCCCTGACCACGATTTCCCTGGCCACTATTTCCCTGGCCACTATTTCCAGGTGCTGAGGAAGAACCGCGGCAGTTCGTCGGGGTAGGGCTTGAAGTTCAACTGCCGCGACACGCCGTAGGTGACCGTATAGGTATAAAGCGGCACCCAATAAGCGCGTTCGGTGATCAGTTTGATCGCCTCGCTGTAAGCCTTTCGCCGCTGGTCGGGATCCGTCGTCGAGCCGCCGAGCTTGACCAGCGCCTCGACCTCGGGATCGCGGGCGTAATCGAACGCACCGCCGCCGAAATACTGCGGCAGGATCGCCGAGACATCGTTGATCGAATAGCTGCCCCAGTCCCCGGCCTCCAATGGATTCTGCCCGGCTTGGCTGCGTTGAATGAGCGCACCGACCTGCAACTGCGCGATATGCGCATCGATGCCGACGGCTTTGAGGTAGTTCTGCATCGCGCCGGCCCAGGACGGCAGTTCGTAGGTGACCAATTCGGTCTTGAAACCGTTGGGGAAACCGGCCTCGGTCAACAGTTGGCGTGCCTTGGCGGGATCGTAGGGATAGTGCATCGCCGCGCCGGCATCGCAGCCAAACTGCGTCGGATAGCAGGGTGCGTCCAGCGCGCGCGATCCGCCCTGCACGAGTTGCTTGGCCATGGTGTCGCGGTCGATCGCGTGGAAAATGGCTTGTCGGACCTTGACGTTGGCCAGCGGACTATCAGCACCCCCGCGACCCGCCGCGTCGATCTTGAGGTACCCGATACGCATCGATTCCGCGCGCAGCGCCTGCACCGTCGGCATGCGGTTCACGTTGTCGAACTGATCGGGGCTGAACTTCCAGATCCAATCCGCCCGCCCGCCCAGCAGTTCCGCCATTTCGGTCGAAGCATCCGGCACCTCGTGAATCACGATCTTGCCGATCGCCGCTTTGCCTTTCGGGCTGTCGGCGTAATACCCGTCGTAACGTTCGAGATCGATTTCGGTCACGCCGTCGACCCGGGTGATCTTGTAGGGACCGGTGCCGATCGGATGGCGGGAGTATTCGTCGGCGCCAACTCGCTCCCGATACGCTTTCGGCCAAATCGGCAATGTCATCGCGATATAGTCGAGCGCCGCCGGAAAGACCCGCTTCAGCTTGATCCGCACATGATAGTCGTCGATTTTCTCCGCGCTCTCATAGAACGAATAATTGCTCGGCACCGCGACCTGCTTGTCGGTCAAAACGGTGTTCACTGTGTAGACCACATCGTCGGCGGTGAATTTATCGCCGTTGTGGAACGTCACCCCTTGCCGGAGGGTGAATTCCAGCGTGGTTTCGTCCACCCACTTATAGGACTCGGCGAGCAGCGGCTTGTTCTGAAACGTCTCGGGATCGCGATAGAGCAACGTGTCCCAGGCCTGATGCAGCAGCACGATCCCGGACCGCTGCTGATTGTAGTACGGATCGACGTTCGGCGGCGGGTCGCGCCATGTGATCCGTAACGTGTCGGCCGACTTTTGCGCGTGAACCGGGCAGGCGAGGGCAAGACCGGTAAGAAAAACCGCTGCTGCCGCGCTGACACTACGCATTACGCCTCTCCTTTGAGCATATGTGCAGGGTAGAAGTGCGGGACGCTTCGAAGCAAGGGTTTATGCCCAACCGGGCGGCGATTCGAACGAAAATCCGGCCTGCTCGATCAGTCCGGCGGCGGCGATGGTGATCCGGTCCCCGTGTGTGGGGCCGGCGATCTGCACGCCGATGGGCAGCCCCGCGTTCGTTTGACCGATTGGTGCGACCGTCGCAGGCAAATGGAAACAGCAGGTAATGCCCGGCCAGAAAAGCTGATCGTTGTAGGCGATCTCCAAACCCTCGATCGAGATTCGACGATCCCAGGTTGCGCCGTCCTGCCGATGCACCATCGCAGATGTCGCGATCACCGGGCACAGCAGAACGTCCCAGTCCCGGAAGAAGGCGTTCCACGCGCGCCGAATCGCATGCCGCCGTTCGTTCAGACCAAGCCACGCGCGGTGGCTCATGCCAGCCGCTCGGAACATGATGGCGTCCGCGGTCATCAGACCGGGGGGCAGCCTCCCGGCTGTCGCGATCTCGTGGGCGACGACGGCATCGGGTGCGGTGCCGCTCCAGGCCGCGTTCAGCAATGCCAGATACAACCGATAGGCGTCGAGCGGATCGAACGCGGGGCGGGCGACCCGGCTGACGGTGGCACCGTCGCGTTCCAGCCGGTCGGCCAGGGCCTCGATCGCCGCGGTCGTTTCCTGTTCGGTGGCCTGACCCGGCTCGCCCGACCAGACGGCCACCCGCAAATCCTTGATGGCGCCGAACCGGGGGGAGGGGAGTTCGCACCGCATCCCCGTATCCGCCGGGTCAGGCAGCGCCAGCGCATCCAACGCCAGCCGCAGATCGGCGGCCGAACGGGCGAGGGGGCCAAGCACGGCGATATCGTTCATCGCCGTCCGGCTGGTCGCGGGATCGCCGAAATTCGGGCAAAGACCCCAGGTCGGCTTGTGTCCGAACACACCGCAATAATGCGCCGGCACCCTGATCGAACCGCCGATGTCGCTGCCCAGCTCCAGCCCCGTCAGCCCGGCGGCGAGCGCCGCAGCGGAACCGCCGGACGAACCGCCGGGCGTGTGTGCCGTGTTCCAGGGATTGGATGTCGTGCCGTAAACCGGATTGTAGCTCTGCCAATCCGCCAGATCGACGGGCACGTTGGTTTTGCCGAAAATCACCGCACCCGCGCCCTCCAACCGCCGGATCGCGAGGCCGGACACGCGGGCACGTCGGTCCCGGGCCTCCTCATGGCCGCGCGTCGTGGGCAGGCCGGCGACGTCGAAGCTTTCCTTCACCGTCATCGGCAGGCCGAACAAGGGTGCGGATCGTTCCGCCGTATTGTCCAGCACCCGGGCGCGATCTCGCGCACGGTCGAAATCCTGGACCACGATCGCATTGATCCGCGGGTTCAGCCGTTCCGCGCGGGCGATGAAATGGTCGAGCAGTTCCAGGCAGCCGATCTCGCCCGTTCGGACAAGACCGGCCAGCGCCTGGGCCGAAAGGAAACGAACCTCTGTCACGCAATCGACGAGTTGAAGTTGCCCCCGTCGAGCAGAAGATTATGCCCGATGATAAAGCCGATCTTCGCCGAGCAGAGGAACGCGCAGGCATCGCCGAATTCCTCGGGGTTCCCCACGCGCCCCGTCGGCGTGCCCTTCGCCCGCTCGGCGATGATCTCGTCCACCGGCACGTTGCGCTGCTTCGCCGTCGCGATGGCGCCACTGCGCAGCCGGTCCGTCAGGAACGGCCCGGGCAGAATGTTATTGATCGCGACGTTGTCCTTGGCGACCTGACGGGCCAGCCCTGCGACGAAACCGGTCAGGCCCGCACGGGCGCCGTTGCTCATGCCCAAGACCGGGATCGGGGACTTCACCGAAGCCGAGGTGATGTTGACGATCCGGCCGAATTTCCGCGCCGCCATCCCATCCACGACGGCCTTGATCAGGAAGATCGGTGCCAGCATGTTCTGATCGACGGCCTTGATCCAGTCGTCGCGGTTCCAATCGCGGAAATCCCCATGCGGCGGGCCGCCGGCGTTGTTCACAAGGATATCCGGCTCCGGGCAGGCGGCGAGCGCCGCGGCGCGCCCTTCCTCGGTCGAGATGTCGCCCGCGACCGCGGTGACCTTGGTGCCGGTCATCGCCGTGATTTCTCGCGCGGTCGCTTCAAGTTCGGACGCCGTGCGGGCCGTGATGACCAGTTCGACGCCCTCACGAGCGAGGGAGATGGCGCAGGCGCGGCCGAGGCCTTTGCTGGCGGCGCAGACGATGCCTTTTTTGCCTTTGAGGCCGAGATCCATGGTTGGGTTCCTCCTGATTGGGTGGCGCATTGATGTGAAGATTTGGCGGATGCGCAAGATGGGTACAGATCGGGCGTCGATGTTGCACCGGTGCAAGCGGTCGTCTCGGGTCATCGCGACGCTGCATGCCGGGAAAAACGCTCAGCCCGTTTTCGACTCCCCGCCATTCCATGCATAGGATGGGATCGATAAGCCCGATTCCCCGGAGGATACGATGAAGCTCTGGTACCAAAGCATGTCCCGCCAGACCGAGTGGGGCGGCTACCCCGCCGTACTGCGCTCCATTCTCGACAAGGTGAAGGACGAGGGCACCGAAATCCACGCCCACGGCATTACCAAGGTTGGCGGCACCGGGGACCAGTTCCGCTATCTCGAATACCTCGAAACCGGCGAAGTGCTGGAAAACGTCCATAAGGCCACGCGGGAGGGCTACGACGCCTTCCTGATCGGCAACATCGCCGACCCCGGCCTGCGCGAAGCACGGGAAATCACCAACATCCCGGTCCTCGGCCTCTGCGAGTCCGCGCTGCATATGGCCTGCATGATGGGGGCCAATTTCTCCCTCGTCACCATCAACGAAAAATTCACCCCGCGCATCGTCGAAAACGTCCACCGCTACGGACTGCGCGATCGCTTCGCCGCGGTGAACCGCATGAAAATCGAACGCCTGACCGACCTCGGCGCCGCCTTCGAACCCGGCGAGGCACAGGATCGCGTCGTCGCCCAGTTCAACGAAGCCGCCAAAAAGAACACCGACGCGGGGGCCGAGGTCGTCATCGCCGCCGGTGGCGTGGTGATGGCCCTGCTCGCGGCGGCCGAGATCTACGAAACCACCGACGGCGTGCCCATCCTGAACGGCATCACCAACCTCGTGAAACTGGGGGAGGCCGCGGTGAAAATGAACCGAATCATGGGCGGCCGCTTCACCTCCAAAAAATGCGTCTACGCCCCGCCGCCATCCGACCAGATCGCGCAGTTCCGCAAATACTACGGTGCCGACATCTACCCGACCGTCAAGGAAACCTGATGCTCACTCTCCGCTCGGCGTTTGCCAACTACCCGCACACCAACGCCCTGAAGGACGGCCGCATCGCCTCGGACAAGGTCGCGTTCGACTTCGAGGAGGTCGAGCCGATCACCCGCGCCTTCCGCCGCATGGTCCGCACCGGCGACTTCGACCTGTGCGAGATCGCCGTCACGACGCTGGCGCAGGCGCATTTCTACAAAAAGGGCCTTACCGCGCTGCCGATCGTGGTCTTTCGTGGCTTTCACCACCACGCGCTGATGTGCCCGATCGGCTCGAACCTGCGCGGACCGGAGGACCTGAAGGGCAAACGCATCGGCGTCCGCGCCTTCTCCCAGACCACCGGCGTCTGGCTGCGCGGGATTCTGCTGGACGAGCACGGCGTCGATCACCGCGACATCGCCTGGGTCACGGCCGAGGACGCACATCTGCTCGAATACCCCGATCCCCCGAACGTGGTCCGCATTCGCCCCGACCAGGACCTGCGCGCGATGCTGCTGCACGGCGAAATCGACGCCGGCGTCGCGCTGGTCGGCATCGATGAGACCAAAATCCGCTCGGTATTCCCCGACCCGGAAGCAGCGGCCGCGGCGTGGTACCGCAAAGCCGGCGCCTACCCGGTGAACCACGTCATCTGCGTGAAGACCGCGCTGCTGGACGCTCATCCCTGGCTGGCAGCCGAACTGTACCGCCTGTTCGTGGCCGCCAAGGCGGCTGCGACCGAACCAAGCGCCGAGGAACGCTTTCGCCCGCTGATCGGCGGCGACCCGCTGCCCTACGGGCTGGAGGCCAATCGCGCCGGCATCGAAATCGGCGTTCGTTACGCTGCCGAGCAGGGACTGGTGCCGGAGGCTTATCCGCCGGAAGCGCTGTTCGCGGCGTTGTAAAGGGCGTGAGACGACACTTCATGCATTGCTTCCCGTTGGCCCCGCGCGGAGCTAAGCTCCGGCGATGAAGGCGGGCCTCAATGACCGACGCTGAGAGACGATCCATTCTCGATCTGCCGCCCGATATCGACGCCGAAGCTGCCGGCGACGCGGAAGCCGATGCGGAGATCGAAGCCGGGCTGGGCGTTCCGCATGAACCCGTGCGGGAGTGGTTGCTGCGACTGGGGCAGGCGAGCGGGTTCCGCCACCGGTTGCCTGATTCATCCAGGTCGTCTGGTCGCCGCGTGCGCTAACCGAGACTGTCGAACGCAGTCAGCGCCGAGATGTGTCAAAATGGCGAGGCCCGTGCCGGCCGCGGCGACCATGTTTCTCGCAGAGCACCCGGAGGCAGATTACGCCACGGAGGCCGCCGAGGGGGCCAGACGCTCCGCGGTCTCCGTGGCTTTATCTTACTCCGCGTGCTCTGGTGCGTCCCGAAGGACGCGATCACCTCGTGGGTGAAAGTCCCACCCGGGCAATGGTCGGTTGGCCCGGTAGCTGGCAGGCGGTTTAACTGGGTAACTGGTTGGATCGAAGCCCTGCGACAAACCTCGCCA
>CAIRCM010000172.1 GCA_903877125.1 uncultured Acetobacteraceae bacterium
GAATGCCCGGGGATCGTCCTGGTCCAGCACGGCCGGTTCCGGACGGCGCGGACGGCGCGGGGCGGAGGGCTTGGCCGGGGCCGGTTTCGCGGGCGGGCGGTGGTGGGGTTGGAGTTCGACGCGCGGCGGCCAGGCGAAACGCAGATTGCAGCCCCGTGCGGCGCGGGCGAGCAGGTACTCTTGCAGCGCGAGCGCGCGGAGCATGCCGCGCTGGACGCGAAGCCGGATGGTCGGGAGATCGTAGGTGCCGAAGAGGACGGCGCCGGTTGCGAATTCCGGGGCGTTGACGCGGGTGGCGACGGTCGCGGCGAAGTGGCGGGCGTGGGTGATGAGGGTGGCGAGGACGCGGAGAACAGCCCCGATGCGCCCAGGGATGGGGCGGGGTTTGGTGGTAGCAGGGGTGGGTGGGGCTGTCTGGGTCATTCGGTTCGACAGTAGCAGCGTCAAGAGAACAAAGCAAGAACTTTCTGACTGTCGTCCCAAAAGGCACCCCGCGCGAGGCGACAGGACGAGGGCTCCGCCGCGCCTGGGCTCGTCGTCGATGTGCGATCCTCAACGACCAGCTTTTCAGCAGCCCGATTTAACGCCGGGGCACCACCGTCGTCTCGTCGTCGGCGGGAATGTCGATCCGCCGGAGCGCGGCAGCGAAGGCGGCGGCCGACTGGAACCGGTCCGCCGGGGATTTTGCCATCGCCTGTTTTACCACCGCATCGAATGCCGCGGGCACACCCGCCGTCGCGGATACGGCCGGTGCCTCGGTCGTCATGACCTTGTACATGATCTCGGTCATCCCGCTGCCGGTATAGGGCCGTTCGCCCGTCAGCATCAGATACAGCATGACCCCGCACGAATAAAGATCGGAACGCGCATCGACCGTGTCGCCGCTGAACTGCTCGGGGGACATATAAGCGGCCGTACCGGTGACCATGCCGGTCTGCGTCAACGAACTGCTGTCGACCCGGGCAATGCCGAAATCGGCGATCTTCGCTCGGCCGTCCCGGGTGAGCATGATGTTGGACGGTTTGATGTCGCGATGAATCACGCTGTTGGCATGGCAATATTCAAGTCCGGCGAGGATGTCGTCCATCACCCGTAACACCGCCCCAAACGGCGGCCGCGGCGTGTCGGTCAGCCATCCCGAAAGTGTCTGCCCATCGACGAACTCCATCACCAGCCAGGCGCTGCCGGCTTCTTCGATATAGTCGAACACGCCGACGACGTTGGGGTGCAGCAGGCGACCCGCGGCCTGCGCTTCCCGCCGGAACCGGGCGGGCGTGCCCAGACTTCCCGATCCGCTGCTGCCATCGGCCGCATCGCCGCCCAGAAGGATGGTTTTGATCGCCACACGCCGGCCGATCAGCGGATCCCAGCCTTCATGCACTGCCCCCATCGCACCGCGCCCCAGAAGGCCCCGGATTTCGTACTTGCCGATGGCGCTGGTCTGCCCGCCCGTCGCCGGTGGTGCCGTCGCGGCGGCGGGCGGTCCGCGGAACAGCAGCGCCACGGCGCCGGCCGCCGCGAAAGACCAGACGAAACGCCCGGCCTCGATCGCCGACGCGACGCCGACCAGGACCTGATTGGACTGGTAGGCGTCGATCGCGCGCCTGACCATCAGCAGGAGGGCGAACGCGCACCAAGAGATACGAGCAGCCTGCCAGGCCTGGGATTCCGCGGGCTTGTGGGAACGTTCGTGCACCAGGAGCACGATCGCCGCCGCCACCAGAACGAAAGCCAGAGTCGCGAGCGCAAGATGTGCGCTGGCCAGCGGCCCAACCGAATCGGTCGTGTCGACAAAGTGGCTCGCACCCTGAACGAGCAGGTAAAGGCTGACAAAGAGATAGCAGGCCAGCCTCATTCCCGTGCCCCCCGATCGACCGTCAGGTCTTGATAAGCGGACAGCGACCCTCATTCAATGGGCGGAATGCTTCCTCCATCGGCGTGGTTGCCACCACCTTCGCGATATCCCAGGAGTGTTTGCTTTCCGACGGCTTCTTCGCTTCAAGCAGGTAGCAGGGATGCACTGCCCTGCCGTCCTCGCGGATGCGGCCCGGCCCGAAACAATCGTCGTCGGTCGGCATTTTCTTCATCCGCTCCACCACCGCGCGCCCATCGGCCTTCGCCGCCGCGACACCCATGTCGTGCACTGCTTTCAAGTAATGCAGCGTCGCCGCGTAATCGCCCGCTTGGGTCATGTTCGGCCACACACCGTTCGGCGTCTTGTCCTTCACCCGGTTGTTCCACGCGCGCGTGCGATCGTTCAGGTCCCAGTAGTACGACTCGCTCCAGCGCAGTCCCGCCGCGGTGTCCATGCCCAGCGCCCGGACGCCGCGCACCTGGATCAGCAGTGCGGCGATCGTCATCGAGCTGTTCAGCCCGAATTCATGCGCCTGCTTGATGCAATTTTCCGTATCCGCACCGGCCATGCACAGGCCGAGCACGTTCGCGCCCGAGGCTTGCGCGCGCACCAGCATCGACGAAAAATCGGTCGTATCGGGGAATGGATAGGCGATGCTGCCAACCACCTTGCCGCCGGCCTGCGTCACGATCTGCGACGTATCGCGCTGCAAGGTCTGGCCAAACACGTAATCGGCGGTGATGAAGAACCATTTGTCGCCGCCGGCCCGAACTGTCGCGCCACCGGTCGACTTGCCCAGCATATACGTATCGTATGTCCAATGAATGGTGTTCGGGCTGCATTGCGGCCCCGTCAGGTCCGATGTCCCGGTGCCGGAGTTCAGCATCACCTTGTTTTTCTCGCGGCAAACCGTGTTCACCGCCAGCCCCACCGACGATGTCGGCACGTCGACGATGGCGTCGACCCCGTCGCGATCGAACCATTGGCGAGCGATCGTTGCCCCCACATCGGGCTTGTTCTGATGGTCCGCGGCGATCACCTCGACATTGAACCCCATGCCGGAAATGCCGAAATCGACCAGCGCCTGCTTGGCGCAAAACACCCCGACGGGTCCGCCATCGTCGCGGTACGGCCCGGATTGGTCATTCAGTACGCCGATTTTCAGGGTCGGGGTCTGCGCCCGCCCCATGGTGGGCACGAGCAGCGACGCGGCGGTCAATGCCGAGCGGCGGGTCAGTTTCATGTGACGCTTCCTTCTAAAGAAAACGGCGCCGGTCAGCCCGGCGCCGCTTGTTTACATAAAAGGCCGATCGGTTACGCCGGTGCGAAGAACGGCATCGCCTGACCGCCCTCGGCCTCGATGAATTTCAGCTTCACCTTCATGCCGATCTTCACATCCTTGAAGTCGATGTCGACGATGTTGGTCATCATCCGCGGCCCTTCGGCGAGCTGCACATAGGCGATGCAGTACGGCGGATTGGCGCGTTCCATCACCGAGAAAGTGTAGACCGTTCCCTCACCGGAGACTTCCTTCCATTCCACCGGACCCAGCGTGAACGGGGAAATGCCGCGCGGATACCAGATGTATTTCTTGGTCTGCACGCATTGCGGAATCACCAGCTTCCCGGCGGCCGCGCCGTCGAAGAACGGCTTGGTTTCGGGATTGGTGTCGGGAGTCCCGACGAACGGGATTTTGCGTTGCACGTAAGCCATGGACGATTACTCCCGTTCCAGAATGACGGTGCTGCCGACGTGCCGCGTTCCCAGCGACCCGCCGGTGCCGTGCGCGATCGCGAGATCGCAGTTTGGCACTTGCACCTTCGGATGCGCTTCGCCACGCAGCTGACGCACCGCTTCGATGATCTTGGTGATGCCGCCACGGTTGGCCGGATGGTTGGAGCACAACCCGCCGCCATCGGTGTTGAACGGCAGCTTGCCGACGCCGGAGATCAGGTTGCCGTCGGCGACGAACTTGCCGCCCTGGCCCTTTTCGCAGAACCCAAGGTCTTCGAGCTGCATCAGCACGGTGATGGTGAAGCTGTCGTAGATGCTCGCGTATTTGATGTCCGACGGCTTGATGCCCGACATTTCCCAGGCCGGCGGGCCGGACCAACGCGCGGCGGAGTAGGTCAGATCGACCTCGCCACCCATCTGGTTCTTCGGCGCCTCACCCACGCCGATCACCTTCACCAGCGGCCGCTTCAACGTCTTGGCGATTTCCGGCCGGGTGACGATCAGCGCGCCGCCGCCGTCGGAGATCACGCAGCAATCCAGCCGGTGCAGCGGGCTGGCGACCATCGGCGAGTTCACCACGTCGTCAACCGTGACGACGTCGCGCAGCATCGCATGCGGATTGTATTGGGCATGATGCGACGCGGCGACCTTGATCCAGGCGAGCTGTTCGCTGGTCGTGCCGTACTCGTACATGTGCCGCATCGCGCACAACGCATACATGTTGGCGGTCGCCGGCCCGTACGGGTATTCGAACTGCATCTCCGCCTGCGCCGGGTTGCCGGCGCGCGGCGCCGTGCCGGTGGCTTGGCCCTCGCTGCGCGGACGGCCCGCCAGGGTGATCAGGCACACATTCGCCCGATTCGTCGCGATCGCTTCCAGCGCATGCCCGACGGCGACCTGATAGGACGAACCGCCGACATCGGTGCTGTCCATGTGCCGTACCTTCAGGCCCATGTAGTCGATCATCGACATCGGGCCGAGGCCCGGCGCATCGCCCGCGCAGTAATACGCGTCGACGTCGTCCTTGCTCAGGCCGGCATCCGCCAACGCGCCCGCGGCACATTCCGCATGCAGCAAAGTGACCGACTTGTCGGCCGCCTTGCGCGTGGGATGCTCCCAGGCACCCACGATATATCCCGCACCTTTTAAACTCATGCTTCGCTCCCATTGGGTGGGCCGCGGACGGGCCCGGTTCAAGCGCGGCGATTATACCGGCCGGTAGCGCGCGCGCCAGCCCAGCAGAAATTATGGCAGACAAAAGTCGGATTTCGTTGCGATGGGCCGGTTGCACTTGTATCGTTGCGTCGGCTGGTAAACCCGGACCGTCGACACAGTGTCCAGGATATCCGCCAGAGGAGAGGCGTCACGGCACGAAACCGAACGCCCCTGTTAACCAGGGCGTTGACCGAACAGACGGCCGCGCCCGCAGGTGAAAGGCGCACGCCGATGCCCCAGGGCATTGTAAAATGGTTCAATCCGACCAAAGGCTACGGGTTCATCGCTCCTGATACCGGTGGCAAGGATGTATTCGTTCACATCAGCGCGGTCCAGAAAGCCGGCCTGCGCACCCTGAACGAAAACCAGAAGCTCGGCTTCGAGGTCGAACAGCAGCAGAACGGACGGGCGGCGGCCGTCAATCTCGTCCCGTCCGGTTGATCGCCGCCGTGCCAGGGGTGTCGTCGCCGCCCTTGCACACGGCGGCGCGTTTCTATACGCGTGTGTTACACAATTGACACACGATCATGAACCACAGCTTCGACGATCGACATGACCGCACTGCCGCCCTCGATGCCGCGGCAATACGGGAGGCCTACCGGCGGTGGGCCGGCTGGTACGACTCGTCGTTCGGGTCGATCTCCGCCGTCGCGCAGCGCCGCGCCGTCGGGGAAGTCAACCGGCTTCCCGGTCGGGATGTGCTGGAGGTTGGCGTTGGTACCGGTCTCGCACTCCCGCACTACGCCGCCGAAAAGCGTATCGTCGGCATCGATCTGTCCGTCGATATGCTCAAACAGGCTCGCCGGCGGGTGGCCGCGAAAGGTCTTCATACCGTCCAAAACCTGATGGAGATGGACGCCGAAGCGACCGAGTTTCCAGACGCCAGCTTCGATATCGCCGTCGCGATGTTCGTCGCTTCCGTCGTGCCCAACCCCAGGAAACTGCTGGCGGAAATGCGTCGCGTCGTGCGACCGGGCGGCAAAATCATGTTCCTCAATCACTTCGCCGCCGGACGCGGACCGCGCTGGTGGGTGGAACGCGCCATGGCCCCAGCCTCCCGCGCGCTCGGCTGGCATCCGGATTTCGCCATCGGGGCCCTGTTCGCGCCCGAGGACCTCGCGACGGTGACGCTGCGGAGCATGCCGCCGCTGGGCATCTTCACGCTCGCCTGCCTGCCGAATTGACCGGCCTGCAACGCTGGTGCGGAAAAATGCCTTAATCGGCGAAGCACTCCCGCTGGCATCTTGATCTCTCGGCGTCGGTCCGGTACGCGGTGCGGCAGGGACCTACTCTCGTCGGCGCGATGTCGCACGGGGGGCCAATTCGAACGGGTGGATAGGCTGATGCAGCTATTTCGACGGCTCTGCGCCGCGCTGACACTGATGATCATGGCGCCGGTGGCGTTGCCGGGATGGTTCGCCGCGTTCGCCGCGGGGGCACCCACGCCCTGGGAAATGGGCATGCAGCCCGCCGCGAACGAGATCAAACGCCGGATCATCGATCTGCATGATCTCGTGCTCGTCATCATCACCCTGACGACCATTTTCGTCGGTGTGTTGCTGGTGATCGTCTGCACGCGCTTCACCGCCAAGCGTAACCCGGTCCCGAGCAAGACGTCCCATCACACCGGCCTGGAAATCGCGTGGACCGTGATCCCGATCATCCTCCTCGTGATCATCGCGATCCCGTCTTTCCGCCTGATCTACTTCCAGGACCGCACGCCCAACCCCGACCTGACCATCAAGGTGATCGCGCACCAGTGGTTCTGGGAATACGGCTATCCCGACAACGGCAATATCGCGATCGAAAGCCGCTACATCCACGATGAGGACCTGAAGCCCGGTCAGTTGCGTCTGCTCGACGTCGACAACCAGATGGTCGTGCCGGTGGGCAAGAATATCCGTATCCTCACGTCCAGCCCCGAGGTCATTCACAGCTTCTTCATTCCCTCGCTGGGTGTGCAGCGGTATGCGATCCCGGGCCGCGTGATCGAAACATGGTTCTCGGTCGACAAGCCCGGTGTCTATTACGGTCAGTGCAACCAGATCTGCGGTTCGGACCACAGCCGTATGCCGATCGTGGTGCGTGCCGTAACGGAGGCGGAATTCAAGGCCTGGACCGAGCAGACGAAGAAGGCCGCGCAGGCGGACGTGCCCACGGCGGCTCCGGCAAGCCTGTTGGCGGCGACGAACACGACAGCGAATCAGGTTCAGCGCTAATCGGCGATTGGCGCGCGAAGGAGACAGACGATGGCTGACACGACTCATGATCATGCGCACGATCACCCCCACGGGGGCGACCACGCGCATGACCATCACGACCACAAGCCCGGTTTCGTGGCGCGTTGGTTCTTCAGCACCAACCACAAGGATATCGGCACGCTCTACCTGATCTTCGCCGTCGTTGGCGGTTTGATCGGTGGCGGCTTGTCGGAAATCATGCGGGCGCAGCTACAGTTCCCGAACAATCACGTCGTGACCTCCGGGCAGGAGTGGAACACGATCATCACGTCCCATGGGCTGCTGATGATCTTTTTCTCCGTGATGCCCGCGCTGATCGGTGGCTTTGGCAACTGGTTCATCCCCCTGATGATCGGTGCGCCCGACATGGCGTTCCCTCGCTTGAACAACATCAGCTTCTGGCTGCTGCCGCCCGCTCTCGTGCTGATCCTGATCGGGCTGTTCATGGGTGAATCCGGCTCGGGCTGGACCCTGTATCCGCCGCTGTCGAACGCGACATACGAATCCGGCATGGGCATGGACTGCACGCTGTTCGCGCTGCATCTCGCCGGTGCGAGTTCGCTGCTGGGTGCGATGAACTTCATCACCACGATCTTCAACCTGCGCGCCCCTGGCATGACGATGCACAAGCTGCCGCTGTTCATCTGGGCGTCGCTCGTCACGGCGTGGCTGCTGGTGCTTTCGGTGCCGGTGCTCGCCGGCGCGATCACGATGCTCATCTGCGATCGTAACTTCGGCACTTCCTTCTTCGATCCGCAGGGCGGTGGCGATCCGGTGCTGTTCCAGCATCTGTTCTGGTTCTTCGGTCACCCCGAAGTGTACATCATGATCCTGCCGGGCTTCGGCATCGTCAGCCACGTGATCTCGACCTTCTCGAAGAAGCCGATCTTCGGCTACCTCGGCATGGTCTACGCGATGGTGGGCATCGGCGTGGTCGGCTTCGTGGTGTGGGCGCACCACATGTATCTGTCCGGGATGGACGTCGATACACGCGCCTACTTCATGGGCGCGACGATGGTGATCGCCGTGCCGACCGGGGTGAAGATCTTCTCCTGGATTGCCACGATGTGGGGCGGCTCGATCGAGTTCAAAACCCCGATGCTCTGGGCGGTTGGCTTCCTGTTCGTCTTCACCATCGGCGGCGTGACCGGCGTGGTCTGCGCGAACGCCGGCATCGATGAATCGATCCACAACACCTATTACGTGATCGCCCACTTCCACTACGTGCTCTCGCTGGGCGCGGTGTTCTCGATCTTCTGCGGCTTCTACTACTGGATCGGCAAGATGTCCGGCCGCCAGTATCCGGAGTTCTGGGGGCGCGTGCACTTCTGGCTGTTCTTCCTGGGCGTCAACCTGACCTTCTTCCCGCAACACTTCCTGGGTCTGGCCGGCATGCCGCGCCGCTACCCCGACTATCCCGATGCTTTTGCGGGCTGGAACTACGTGTCCTCGGTCGGCGCTTATATCTCGGGCATTTCCACCCTGGTATTCCTCTACGTCTGCTTCCGCACCTTCACCTCGAAGGTTCATGTCGCCGACAATTACTGGGGCGAAGGTGCGACCACTCTGGAATGGACCCAGACCTCGCCGCCCGCGTTCCATACCTACTCGGAACTGCCGCGGATTCTGTGATCTCGTGAGCGACCTGTCCTCCGACATGGCCGGCACCGACAGGGGGGAGCAATCCTCCCTGTCTGTGCATGAACTGGCGATGGAAGACGATGTCCGCGACTGGATCGCGCTGCTGAAGCCGCGCGTCATGAGCCTCGTGGTCTTCACCGGCCTGATCGGTGTGATCGTGGCACCAGGGCATCTGCATCCCATCCTCGCGTTCACTGCTGTGCTGTGCATCGCGGTCGCGGCGGGTGCGTGCGGTGCCATCAACATGTGGTACGACCGCGACATCGACGCGGTGATGCGGCGCACCAGGAACCGTCCAATTCCGGCCGGTCGCATTGAACCCGGCGGTGCGCTGGGCTTCGGCATCGTGCTCGCCGTGGGATCGGTGATCGTTATGGGGGTGACGATCAACCTCGTCGCCGCAGCGGTACTCGCGCTGTCGATCGGGTTCTATGTTTTTGTCTACACCATGTGGCTGAAACGCCGCACGCCGCAGAATATCGTCATTGGCGGGGCCGCCGGCGCGTTTCCGCCGGTCATTGGGTGGGCTGCCGTGACCGGGTCGGTCGATCTCATTCCGGTGATCCTCTTCGCCATCGTCTTCATCTGGACCCCGCCGCATTTCTGGTCCTTGGCGCTCTGGTCGAATGAAGATTACCGCCGCGCCGGTGTTCCGATGTTGCCGGTCGTCGCCGGCGGCAAGGAAACCCGCAAACAGATCGTGCTGTACTCGTTGTTGCTGGTGCCCTTGTCCCTGACGCCCTGGTACCTCGGCTTCTCCGGCTCCATCTATGGCATCGCCGCCGCGTTCCTTGGCCTCGGCTTCCTGGTCTGCGTTGCCAGGGTTTTCACGGACCGCCAGGACCCCGCTGGCGTCAGCCTGACCAACGACGCCCCTGCACGCGCTGCGTTCAAATACTCCATCCTCTATCTTTTCATTCTGTTCGCCGCCCTGGCCGTCGACCGGCTGATAGGTTGACCCTCATGGCTGAATTCCCACCCCGCCCCTCCGACTCGGAGGCTGAGGTCTTCCGCCGTCGCCGCCGCGGCCGGAATATCGCGGTCGTTCTGGTTCTGACCGGGCTCGCATTGCTGTTCTACGCCGTCACGATCGTAAAGATGGTGAGACCCTGACATGGATACCCGCGCCACCAACCGCCTGACGGGTATCGCGGTCGTCGCGGTCGTCGCCGGTATGGTCGGCCTGTCGTTCGCGGCGATCCCACTCTATCGTGCCTTCTGCCAAGCCACCGGCTTTGGCGGCACCCCGAAGATCGGTACTGCCATGGCACCCGGCGGCGACGGAGTGACCATCCGTGTGCGCTTCAACGCGGAGACCAATCCCGGTCTTCCCTGGCAGTTCGCGCCGGACATCACCACGATTACCGTCCCGCTCGGCGAGGATCATTTGGCATCCTACCATGCCCACAACGAATCCGGGCAGGCAGTCACCGGTGTGGCCCTCTACAACGTGCTGCCCGACAAGGCCGCCAAATACTTCCACAAAACCGCCTGCTTCTGCTTCAATCAACAAACCCTGGAACCGCACGCCGATGCGACCTTCCCCTTGAGCTTCTGGGTCGATCCGGAAATCGCCAAGGACCCCAATACGGCGGATATCCATGAGGTCATCCTGTCCTACACATTCTACCGGTCGCTCGACGATGCCAACAAAGCCGGTGCCCTCGCGAAAGCCGGCCCGCATGTTGGCGGCTCGGCCGTGACGAATTGAACAAGACGCTCCCGCCCCCTTGAACTGGCGCGGGAATTGGCGATTATGCGCAAAGCGTGCCGGGGCGGTTTCCCCGGCTAAGTTGTAATGGATTCGGTATGAGCAGCGACTCGCACGGTGCCACGGCGCCAGCCGGCCACGGCCTGAAACAACCCTATCATCTGGTCGAGCCGAGCCATTGGCCGATCGTCGGGTCCCTGGGGGGATTCCTGACGGTTTTCGGAATCATCCTGGCCGCGCATTACGGCAACTACATGGTGCTGATCGCCGGCGTGCTGGTCGTGATCGCTACGATGGCGGGATGGTGGCGCGACGTCGTCAAGGAAAGCCGCACCCCCGGACTGCACAGCAAGATCGTCCAGCTTGGCCTGCGCTACGGCATGCTGCTGTTCATCTCCTCCGAAGTCATGTTCTTCGTCGGGTTCTTCTGGTCGTATTTCAACTTCCTGATCTTCCCGGAAACCCAGGGCAACGGCCAACTCGCCTGGCCGCCCACCAACGTGTCGATCTTCGACCCGTACCATCTGCCGCTGTTGAACACGATGATCCTGCTGCTGTCCGGCACCACGGTCACCTGGGCGCATCATGCTCTGCTCGAAGGCAACCGCCGGGACCTGCTGCGTGGACTGGGCCTGACCATCATCCTCGGGTTGCTGTTCACCACCTGTCAGGCGATCGAATACAGCCATGCCCCCTTCGCCTTCAGCGGCGGCGGCATCTATTCGTCGGTCTTCTTCCTCGCGACCGGTTTCCACGGCTTCCACGTGATCGTCGGCACCACGTTCCTTGCCGTCTGCTGGTTCCGTGCCAAAGCCGGCCACTTCAGCCCCGAACGCCATTTCGGGTTCGAGGCCGCAGCTTGGTACTGGCATTTCGTCGACGTCGTGTGGTTGTTCCTCTACGTCTGCGTATACTGGTATGGCGTGCAGAACGGCGGTCATATCGCCATCGAGTAAGATCAGGTGGCTGACACTTCTTCCACGACGATCCAAACCATCCTGAGTTGCCGCTGCCCGCGATGCGGGCGCGGCAAACTCTTTAATGGGGTGCTGGCAGTCCACGACAAGTGCCAGGCTTGCGAGTTGGATCTGACCAAAGGCGACACCGGCGATGCCGGGGCCGTGCCCATCATCATCGTGCTGGGCGCCATTATCGGTGGACTCGCGGTCTGGACCGAATTCCACTTCTCGCCACCCTGGTGGGTGCACGCGATGATATGGCCAACGGTCACAGTCCCGGCGGCCGTTCTTCTCATGCGATTGTCGAAGTCTGTGATGATCGCCGTGCAGTATCGCCATCGCGCGACCGAGATGGGCTTGTGAACCCCACTTTCCGTCGTCTGCTATGGCCGACGGTCATGACCATTGCCATGCTGATCGTGCTGACTGGGCTTGGCACATGGCAAGTGCAACGCCTGTATTGGAAAGAAGCCGTCCTCGCCCAGATCGCCCGAGCGGAGGCGGCGCCGCCGGCCCGGCTGGGCGAAAATCCGTCCCCGTTCGCGAAAGTGGAGGTTCGCGGTCACCTTCGTGGCGACCTGACGGCCCTCTATGGCGCCGAGGTGCGGGAAACCCCAGCCGGTCCGAAAATGGGTGCCCATCTGATCGAGCCGCTGGAACGCGAGGGCGCGCCCACGCTGCTGGTCGACCGGGGCTGGGTCCCGCTGGCGCCGACCGGCCCCATCGATCTGCCGGATGGATCCGTGACCCTCACCGGTTTCGTCCACCCGCCGGAGGCGCGGGGCTGGTTCAGCGCCGCCGACAACCAGGCCGAACGGCATTTCTACACGCTCGATCCTGGTGCGATCGGGACGGCACTGCGATTGCCGGATGTCGCCCCTTTCGTCCTGGCCGTCCTCGGCCCCAGACCGGCGAGCCTGTGGCCCCAACCCGCGTTGCATTTGCCGCAGCCGCCGAACAATCACCTGTCCTACGTGGTCACCTGGTACGGCCTCGCCGCCGCGCTGGTGGTGATCTTCACGATCTTTGCGCGCAAAGGCTCGAAACATGGCAAACCCGACAGCGTATGACCGGCTGATCGACCGCTTCGCCCGCATCGCGACGATCAACGAGTGCGCGTCGATGCTTGGCTGGGACGCGGCGGCGATGATGCCATCCGGTGGCGGTGCCGCGCGCGGCGACCAGATGGCGGTTCTGGCCGGACTCGCCCACGCGGAACTGACCGACCGGCGCACCGGCGACGACCTGGCCGAAGCCGAAGCCGTGGGGGAATGGCAGACCGCGAACCTTACGCTCATGCGCCACGCCTATGTCCGAGCGACCGCGCTGCCCGCCGATCTTGTGGAAGCGCAGGCGCGCGCCAATTCGTCCTGCGAGAAGGTCTGGCGGGAGGCGCGCAAGGCTTCGGATTTCGCCCAGGTCCGCCCGTATCTGGAGGAAGTGATCCGCCTGACCCAGCAGGAGGCCGCGGCCCTGGCCCCAGCGCTGGGTCTCAGTCCTTACGACGCGCTGATGGACGGCAACCAGCGCGGGGTGGGCGCGGCCGATGTGACGCCGGTCTTTGCCGCCTACGAAGGCTTCCTTGCCACGGCTTTGCCCGCGGCGGAGGAACGGCAGGCACGTCAACCCGAACCGATCCGTCCCCAAGGTCCGTTTTCGATCGTGGCGCAGGAGGCTTTGTGCCGTCGCCTGTCCGAACGCCTCGGCCTAGATTTCACCCATGCCCGGCTCGATCGGTCGGCGCATCCCTTCTCCGGCGGAACGGCGACCGATGTCCGCATCACCACCCGTTATGTCGAGTCCGATTTCACCCAGGCCGTCCTCGCGGTGGTGCACGAAACCGGCCACGCGCTGTACGAACGCGGGCTGCCCAGCGACCATGCCCGCCAACCGGTGGGGGAGGCGGCCGGTATGGCCGTGCACGAAAGCCAGTCGCTGATCGTCGAAATGCAGGCCTGCCGGTCCGACGCGTTCCTGTCCTGGTTGGGACCGGAACTGTTGGCGACCTTCGGCGGCGACGCTGAACCGTACCGCCCCGAGAACCTCGGCCGCCTGTGGCGTCGGGTCGAGCGTAGCTTCATCCGCGTCGAAGCCGATGAAATGACATATCCCGCCCATGTCATCCTGCGTTTCCGGCTGGAGCAGGCGCTGATGTCCGGCGATCTGCGGGCGGCCGACCTGCCCGGCGCCTGGAACGAGGGGATGAAGGCGCTGCTGGGAATCGTGCCGCCGGATGATGCTCAGGGCTGCCTGCAGGATATTCACTGGTACGATGGCGCGTTTGGTTATTTCCCCAGCTATACGTTGGGCGCGATGGCGGCGGCCCAGTTGATGATGGCGGCGCGGCGGGCGGTGCCCGATATCGATGCGGCGTTGGGGCGTGGGGACCTGTCCCCGCTGCTTGGCTGGCTGCGGGTGAACGTGCATGCGATCGGCAGCCGTTTGGGTTTCAACGACCTGCTGCGCGCTGCGACTGGCAAGCCGCTGGATCCCGCGGATTTTCAGGCGCATCTTACGGCGCGGTATTTGGGTTGAACCCAAGGCGGGTTATCTGGACGATCGCCAACCATCGCGGTACCCCTCGCGCGGCAAAACGATAACGTGCAAAAAACAGACCGCTAGTGTGCCGAAATATGAATTTCCAGACATGCCGCCAAGGGGCAGGCGACAGGACACTGAAACCATGACCAGCGTCGTGAATGATTCGGACGTGTTGCGAGTTCTGCGGCTGTCCCGGGTCGCGTCCGACCAAGCGGGATCGGTCGAGCCGGATGCACCCGTGTCGGTCGCCAAGCTGAACGCGCGCTTTCGCGACCAGGGCCTCATCGTCGATCAATGCGATCCCTTTGGCTTGCCCTGGAACCCCTTCGCCAATCGCCATACATTGCTGTCGGGCATTGATTTGGTGCGGTCGCTGGAGGTGCTGCTGCGCCGGCGCTCCTATGATGCTGTGATCAGCGATTTCGAGTCACCGGCGCTTCTGCCGTTGTTGTTGCGCGGTATCACCCGCTTTCGAACCCCGATTGTCATGGTCGATATCGGACTGGCGCCCGGTTGGAAGCTGCGGGACAAAATCCTTGATATCGTTGTGCCCAGGATCGATGGCATCGTCGCGCTCGGCACGGTACAGGTGGAATACATTCAACGGCGGTGGCACCCGCGCGCGCTCACGACGTTCGTCCCCATGCATATCGATACGGAATTTTATCAGCCTACCGCGTTTCAGCCGAATCGAGTCATCCTGACAGTCGGCGATGATATCGGTCGTGATTTCGATACCTTGCTGGCCGCGACTGAAGGGCTGGAGGCCGAGGTCGTGCTCAAAACCAACCGGGAGATCACCGAACGGGAATCTCACCCGCGCGTGCGGCGGATCAAGCGACGGCTGGATTGGACGGAATATCGGGCCATGTTCGCCGCCGCACGGTGCGTGGTGATCCCAGTAGCCGAAACCGTCCATGCCAGCGGTATCGGCAGCTTGCTGGAAGCCATGGCAATGGGGAAACCAATCGTCGTTACCGGCTCCGCGGGTCTCAACGACTACCTGCGGCATGAGGAAAATGCACTGGTGGTGCCGTGCGCCGATCCGCGGGCCATGCATACGGCGGTGCAGCGCCTGCTCACCGACGTCGATCTGTGCAAACGGCTCGGTGCCGGCGCCCGTCGCTTCGTGGAAGAAAGATGTTCCTTCGCGGCCCATGGCCAAGCCCTGAAAACTGCCCTGCGCCAAGTCATCGCACGCGGGCGACCCAGGTAGCGCGACGCAGCCCGCGACATGGAGCACGCTTTCGGTTATGATCCGGACTACCGTTATTCGTGATTGGTCGGAGGGTACCGGATCATGCTCGATCTTACAGGAATTATGGTCAGCTCGATCATGATGTTGATCGTGATACTTCGGGCCGTGCAGTTGGATCGGTCGTTGCCATGGTTTGAGCGGTCGCCCAACCCGAACGCGCCCCCGTCCGGACTCGAACGGCTCAGAGCCAATGCGGCTGGCCAAATTCCAACGTGGCGGAAGCGCAAACCGTGATCCACGCGTGGGGCGTCCCGAATGCTGCGTAGCATCTGGCTGGTCTTCGTCTATGTCGCCTTCCTCGGCGTTGGCGCCTACACGCCATTCGTTCTGACACTCGGCTATGTCTGGGTCGATACGTTCAGACCGCAGGAAGTCGCCTACATCATACTTAATCAGTTCCCGGTCGCTATGATCATGGGCGCGGGCGCAATCGGCGCATATCTTGTTTTTGATCGCCGTAATCCGCCTCGCCTGACGCTCGCGGGTGCTGCACCCGCTCTCATGGCGATCTGGTGCACCGTCACATTGGTCTGGGCCGTCGCGCCAGATCAAGCCTGGGAAAAATGGGACTGGGCGTTCAAGGTGATGGTGTTCGCGGCCTTTCTGCCCTACGTCATCCGCTCCCGCGTGCAGATCGAGGCCATGGCACAGGTTTACCTGTTCGCGTTGGCCGCGAACTTCATTCCATTCGGTGTGAAAACGCTGATCAGCGGCGGTGGCTACGGACAAAATCTTGGGCTGACCGGCGGTAATGCGGGCCTTGCGGAGGGGGGGCAGCTATCGACTTTTTGCCTTATGGCCATCCCGATTGCTTACTTCCTGCTCAAACACGGGCGCTTGGTACCGAACAATATCGTGTTCAAATGCGCTTATCTCGGCACCATGGTTCTTGCGTTCGTCACCGCTCTCGGCACGTTCGAACGCAGCGCGCTGATCGGCGCCGGGGTGCTCGGCGCTTATATGTTCATACGATCCCGCCAAAAGATTGTTTTCGGTCTGATCATGGCGGTGGTCATCTCCGCAGCCGCCTACACCACATCGAGCAAGTTCTTCGATCGCATGAACACGATCGGAACCTATCAGGGCGACAGCTCGGCGTTGGTCCGCATCATGGTCTGGAAATGGACCCTGGAATTCGCGTTGACCCATCCGCTCGGCGGTGGGTTCTCCTCCTACATCGTCGACGTCATCGAGCTGCCCGGCGATGGGGAGCGCCCGCCTGAGGTCCAGCACGGCCGCGCCTTCCACTCGAGTTACTTCGAAGTGCTCGGAGAACAAGGCTTCCCCGGCATGGCCATATTCCTGCTGGCCGCGGGAACCAGCCTGCTCTCGCTGCGACGCCTGACAAAACGGACCAGGAACATCCCGCACCTTGCGTGGTGCGCCGATATGTCGGACGCGTTGCAAAGCGGTATCCTCGTGTTCATGACGTCAGGCGCGTTCGTCGGCATCGCATTTCAGCCGATATTCTGGTATTTCATCGCGTTGTCGGTGAGCGTCCGCGAATACGTCCGCCGATCCCAGGCGTTGGACGCGGTCACGACGGACCCGGGTTGGCGGGGTAGGGTTCAGTCACCAGCCTTGGGGGGCGTCCCCGCCGTGGCGGGTTGGCGACGTAAATAATCGCCATCGGGCCGGCGCGAAAACCGCCGACCCGGCGCCGGCGTCTTACCCCAAATGCTTGGCGAAGAACGCAACCGTGCGCTCCTGCGCCAGCTCGTAATCCGGCTTGCTGTAGCTGCCCCGCTCATCGCAGCCGAACCCGTGACCAGCGCCGTTGTAGACATACGCTTCCACCTTCGGCTGCGCCGCACGGATCGCGTCAACATCCGTCATCGGAATCGAGGCATCCATCTCCCCGAAATGCATCTGCACCGGGCAGCTCATGCTCTCATCCTTCGTCCCGGCGATCCCGCCGCCATACCAGCACGACGCCGCCGCGAAGCTCTTGCTGCGGGTCGATCCCCACCATGACACCGTGCCGCCGAAGCAGTAGCCGACAATGCCCAGCTTCTTGCCGGACAGATGTGCCGCCGCGGCCTCGATATCCAGCATCACCTGCGCGTCCGACAGCTTCATGCGGTAGTCGCGCCCCTTGGCGATGTCGTCGGCCGTGTAGCCCAGCTCCACCCCGTGCTCGACCCGGTCGAACAGCGCAGGCGCCACGACCGCGTAGCCGAGTGCGGCGAACCGGTCGGCCATGTCGCGGATGTGGTGGTTGACCCCGAAAATCTCCTGCACGAGCACGATGCCCTTGGTGGCATCGGCTGGCCCGGCGACGTAGGCCGAGAAATGATGGCCGTCCGAAGCTGACATGACGAATGTATGGCCCATGGTATCCTCCCGAAGTTGCGCGGCCGGCATTGACGATGGGAAGCCCCCGAACGTCAACCGTCAGCGTGTGAAAACCGTTCGAACGACACCGCCAGAATCTCATAAATCGGCCGTTTGAAGGCCACCGCCAATCCCGGAAGCTCCTCCAACGCCGCCCAGCGCCACGCATCGAATTCCGGATGCGGATCCATATCCAACCGGATATCCGAATCCTCCCCGGTAAAACGCAACGCGAACCACCGCTGCCGCTGTCCGCGCCAGCGCCCATGCAGCGCCTTGCCGATCAGTTCGGCGGGGAGGTCGTAGGTCAGCCACTCCGGATGCTCGCCGATAATCTCCGCGCGGCCGGTGCCGATTTCCTCTTCCAACTCCCGCAGCACCGCGGTGCGCGGGTCCTCGTCCGCGTCGATCCCCCCCTGCGGCAGTTGCCAGCCGCCCGCCGCGCCCTCGGCATTTGGGAAATCGGCGCGCCGGGCCACAAACACCAGACCATCGCGGTTGAACAAGGCCGCGCCAACATTGGGGCGATAGGGCAGGGACGTCATTTGGGCTTATCCTCCGGCGGGAGCATCAGCGCCGACACCGGCGCCAGCGCCAACCCGCGATTGTTCAGACCACTGGTCCACGCGGCCAGCCGATCCACCGTCACGGGCCGCGGCGCCTCTACCAGGCCGAGCGCGGTGCCGCGATCGCGCGCCGTCGTCTCCAGTGCCGCCAGTTGGGCATCGATCGCGGTGGCATCGGCGGGATCGTCGATCGTCAGATCGACCGCCCTGCTCCACGCCGACGGCACCGGCGACGGTTGCCCTGGCGCGGCCACGTACATTAAGCCACGGCGGTTAAGCTCTGCCAGGATCGGCGTCATTTGATCCGGCATATCCGCCAGCCGCTCCCCCCGCATCGCCCCCATTATGTCCGTCGCCCCCGCATAGCCCTGAAACCGCGACAGCGCCCATAAAAGCCGCGGCTGGTTCTGCTCCACCGACAACGTTGTCAGCATCGCGTTCGGCCCGGGATCGTTCAGCGGAAACCGCAGCGGCTCCATCGGCAGCGATACCACATACTCATGCCCCGCCAGCCGGATCGATCCCAGCAGAACCTCGGCATTGAGTGTGTAAGGCGAAACCGCGAAGCTCACGCCGGCAGGAAGGTCGGTGATGGCCCTCTTGCTGTCCGCGCTGCCGAGGCCGATCCCCGCGATCAGGATACCGACCCGCGGACGTGTCGTCGTCCGATCGAAACCCGCCGCGTAATGCCGCATGGCCTGCCGCCCATCCGGAGCGATCCGCGGCAGTACTTGGGGCGCCGATCCTCCGGATGACTCCAGCAATGCCGGATCCGGATCGTTGATAGGGCCTGGCGAATCCCGTCCCGGCCCGGCCTGCCGATCAATCATCGCTGATGGGGCCGGGTGCACGATCTGGGGAGATGGCGCCCGTTCCTCGGTCCGGGACCGCGGCGGCTCCGGACCGGTCATCGGCGCCGGAGGAGCCCCGATCAACTGTAGCGTCCCAATGACGCCAGCCAGCAGAACCAGCAGGAGACCCCAAAAGCGCCGCAGACCGCTCCATCCGCTGAAGAAGCCCACGACGCCCGGCACCCCCCCGTTATTGCCCCGCTTCAGTGCGCGGACGCGTTACGCCCGTCAGCCATCGCCTTCGCCAGCACGAGACCTTGCTGAAGCTGGAAATCGGTTTCACTCGGCTTCAGCGGGTCGAACTTCGGGAAGCCTTCGGGCGGCTTGTTGGGAATCGACGACGCGATCGGCGGAATGTCGGTCCGGGGCTCGACCTTATCCGGGGTCGTGCCGCCTTGGTTGGTGATCGTGCGGTTCAGATCGGCTTCATGATCGCCACCGAAGCTGCCTTGTTCCTCGGCGGTTTCCCGCACCGGGACCTCGGGCTCGATGCCCAGGCCCTGAATCGACCGGCCCGACGGCGTGTAATACCGCGCCGTGGTCAGCCGCATCGCACCGGCGCCTGGCAGCGGGATCACCGTCTGCACCGATCCCTTGCCGAAGCTGCGCGTGCCCAACAGGATGGCCCGGCGGTGATCCTGCAACGCCCCCGCGACGATTTCAGACGCCGAGGCCGAACCGTTGTTGATCAGCACGACCATCGGCAAACCGTTGAGCAGGTCGTCGCCTTTGGCGTTCCAGCGATTGCTGTCCTCGGGGTGCCGTGCCCGGGTCGATACGATCTCACCCTGCTGGATGAAGTCCGAGGACACGGCGACCGCCTGATCGAGCAAGCCGCCGGGGTTGTTGCGCAGGTCCAGGATCAGCGCCCGCAGCTTGCCCCCCGATTTTTCCTTCAGCGAACGAATCGCCTCCCGCACGCTCGGGTCGGCCTGTTCGGTGAATTGCGACAGGCGGATATAGCCGATATTGCCGGCCTCAAGACGCGACTTCACAACCTGGATGTGGATGATCTCGCGGATCAGCGATACTTCCAGCGGCTTGTCGACGCCCTGGCGCTTGATCGTCAGCACGATCTTCGCATTGGGCGGACCGCGCATCTTGTCGACCGCGTCGTTAAGCGACAGTCCCTGCACCGTTTTGCCGTCCAGCGCGGTGATGATATCGCCCGGCTTGAGACCGGCCCGGAACGCCGGCGTGTCGTCGATCGGGGAGACGACCTTGATGAAGCCGTTATCCTGCGTGACCTCGATACCCAGACCGCCAAACTCGCCCTTGGTCTGGATCTGCATATCCCTGTAGGCTTTGGCGTTCATGTAATTGCTATGCGCGTCCAAGCCGGTCAGCATGCCGTTGATCGCGTTTTCGACCAGTTCCCGATCGTTCGGCGGCTCGACATAATCGGCGCGCACCCGCTCCACCACGTCCCCGAATTGCTTCAGGAACTGATACATCTGCGAGTTGCCGGCCTTCTGCGCGAGTGCCTGCCCGAGCAGCCCTGTCGCGGGCGCGACGGCGACGCCGGCCATGAAAGCCGTGCCGAGCATCAGGGCGGTGCGAAGGCGCGGCGGTCGAAAGTCCATGTGTTGGTTCCTCTGTTTCCGTCCGAATGGGGCGGTGCGAACGCCCCCGCCAGTCCAGCCAATCGCTCTAATACACTATGAACGCCCGGCTTGCGCCAGCGTCCAGTGTTCTTTTGGTAAGGTGTCGTGGAGCAGCATGACGACCTGGCCGCTGGTATTCATGCTTACAAGCCCCCGCGCAACCAGGGTGCCGGATCCACCGGCACGCCATCCCGACGCAACTCCAGATACAGTGCCGGCCGTCGCCCGTTCGCCCCTGGCTCCCAGTTAGGCATCGTGCCAACCGGTTCCCCGGACTGCACGCTCTGCCCTGCCTTTGCGTCCAGCCGTTCCAGACCCGACAAAACCGCGTGATACCCGCCCCCGCAGTCCAGGATCAGCAACTGACCGTAGCTACGGAACTTGTCCGCGAACGCGACCTTCCCCGAACAGGGCGCGATGACCCGAGCGTTAGGCGGGGCTTGGTATGAGGCACCGGTGGCCGGACCGCCTTCGGTCTGATCGCCAAACCCGCGAACCTGTTTCCCCACCACCGGCAAGGTCAGCTTGCCATGCCCTTGAGCGCCATTGCCCAGGCTCGCGGCGGGGTGCGCCAGAGCCGCCTCCCGCTGACGTGCCGCCTCGGCTTCATCGGCGTGCTTCTGCTTTTCCGCCCGCAAGGCGTCCTCGTGCGCCCGCTGCTCCCCCGCCTTGCGTTGCGCCTCCAACTCCGTCAGCGCCGCGCGCAGCGTCTCCGCCCGCGCTGCCGCGGCAGCAGCCTGTTGCGCAGCCGTATCGGCGGCGGTTTCCTCCTTCGACCGGCGGCCTTGCGCGTCGGCGATCAGAGTGTCGAGCGCCGCCGCCCGCGCCGCCTGTACCGCGAGGTTCGCGGCCAGCTTGGGTGCTTCCGCGGCGATCGCCGCGCTGGCGGCATAGGCATCGGCTTGATCCTGCCGCAGCGCCTTGGCCTCCACCTCCAGCCGCCGCGCCAGGCCTTGGAGCACCAGCAGGCCACGCAGGCGGCTTTCCGTGTCGGATGGCACCGCCAAAAGTGTCTCGGTCGGGTAGAGCGACAGCCGCTCGATCAGCGGCAACAGCGGTTGCATCGCCTTCGCCCGTTGCGCCAGCCGCGTCTCGGCCTCCTTCCGCCGTTCGGCCAGCGTGTCCATTTTCGACACGGCCTCCGCGGTCGCGGTTTCGGCGATGCGAAGGGTTTCGGCGGCGGCGATGCGGGCCCGCAGCAGCTGCTGTTCCTCGGCCCCAGCCTTGGCGGCACGCGCGGCGGCTGCCTTCTGCGCCGCCACGTCGGCGGCATGTTTGCGTTCGGCAGCCCGAAGTTCGCGCGGTGAGGGCGCGTCTTCAGCCCGCACGCCGGCGGTCAGGGACAGACTGGCGGCCAGCAGAGCCGCCGTCACACTGAGATAATTATTCCGCCGCGCGGGCCGCATTGCGCCGGATCAGCGGTTGGCCCGTCATTTCCTTTGGCAAAGGCAGTCCCATCAATGTCAGCAACGTCGGCGCGACATCCGCCAGACGGCCGTGGTCGATCGCGGCGGCACCGCTCCCCATCAACACGACCGGCACCGGGTTCGTCGTGTGCGATGTGTGTGGACCGCCCGTTTCCGGGTCCTTCATCATTTCGCAGTTGCCGTGGTCGGCGATCACCAGCAGCGCGCCGCCCTGCGATTCCACCGCCGAGGCGATCCGTCCCAGGCCGGTATCGACCGCCTCCACCGCCTTGATCGCCGCCGGCAGGCTGCCGGTGTGACCCACCATGTCCGGATTGGCGAAATTCAGCACGATCAGATCGTATTTCCGGCTGTCGATCGCGGCCACCGCCTTGTCCGTCAGTTCCGCCGCCGACATCTCCGGCTGAAGATCATAGGTCGCGACTTTGGGGGAGGGGACCAGAATCCGATCCTCCCCGGGATAAGGCGCTTCCCGCCCGCCGTTCAGAAAGAACGTGACGTGCCCGTACTTCTCGGTCTCCGCTGTCCGCAACTGCGCCCGCCCGGCATCCGAAACCACCTGGCCCAGGACATTCTCCAGCGACTCCGGCGGAAACAGCACTTCCACGAACGGCGCCAGCGCATCCGAATACCGCGTCATCCCCACGACAGCAGAAAACCGGATCGCCCGAGCCCGTTGAAACCCGTCGAATTTCGGATCCACCAGCGCCGCCAAAATCTCCCGAATCCGGTCCGCGCGGAAATTGAACGACAGAATACCGTCCCCATCCTGCATACCTGCGTAGTCACCGACGACCGAGGCCGGCACGAATTCATCGAACTTGCCCGCCGCATAAGCCGCGTCGATCACCGCTTGCGGATCGGCGAATCGAGGCCCCTCGGCCTCCGCCATCGCCGCATAGGCTTGGCTGACCCGGTCCCACCGCTTGTCCCGGTCCAGCGCGAAATAGCGCCCGATCACCGTCACGATCGGCACGCCGGCGGGCAAAGCCGCGCGCAGCCGAGCGAGATCGTCGCCCGCCGATTGCGGCGGCGTGTCGCGCCCGTCGGTGAAGGCATGTACCGCCACCTTCACACCGGCATCGTGCAACAAATGCGCCAGCGCAGCCGCATGATCCTGGTGCGAATGAACGCCGCCCGGCGAAACCAGCCCCATCAGATGACAGGTTCCCCCGGTCTCGCGCAGTTTCGCGACCAGCGTGGCGAAAGCAGGAATTTTGGCGATGGACCCATCGTCTACCGCATCGCCGATCCGCACCAGTTCCTGCATCACAACCCGCCCGGCACCGATATTCATGTGCCCGACTTCCGAGTTGCCCATCTGCCCGCCGGGCAGCCCGACATCGCGGCCGGACGTATCCAGCAGCGCATGCGGACACGTGTTCCAAAGCCTCGTGAAGCTTGGCGTGTTCGCCAGGCGGACGGCGTTGTCGGCGGTTTCCTCCCGCCAGCCGAACCCATCCAGGATGACCAACATCACCGGCCGGGTCGTCTGTGCCGTCATCGCCTGCATGCTCCTGTATCGCGCGCCAATGGTTTGGAAATGATACCGAGCTTTTGTGCGCGCAAGGCCATTCCGGTCAACCCCGCCGTGCCACCCGCACCGCCCCACATTGCGGCCAAAACGCCCCGGCAGTAGCTTGCGCCACCGCCAAGAGGGAGATCCCGCCATGCTCAAGCTCGGATACAAGGCATCCGCCGAACAATTCGCCCCCAAACCCCTGCTGGATTTCTCCGTGCTCGCCGAGCAATGCGGGTTCGACAGCGTCTTCATCAGCGATCACTTCCAGCCCTGGAAGCACACCGACGGTCACGCGCCGTCCGCCTTGGCGTGGATGGGCGCGCTCGGCGCCAGCACCTCGCGCATCGTCATGGGCACCTCCGTGCTCACCCCGACCTTCCGCTATCACCCCTCGATCGTCGCGCAGGTCTTCGGCACCCTCGGCTCGATGTTCCCCGACCGCGTCATCCTCGGCGTCGGCACCGGAGAAGGCCTGAACGAAGTCCCCGCCATGGGCATCAAATGGCCCGAAACCAAGGAGCGCTTCGCCCGCATGCGCGAAGCCCTGACCCTGATCCGCAAACTGTGGACCGAGGATCGCGTCTCCTTCGAGGGCGAATTCTACCGCACCGAAAGCGCCACCATCTACGACAAGCCGAAGGTCCCGGTCCCCATCTACGTCGCTGGCGCCGGCCCCGCCGTCGCGAAATATGCCGGCCGCATGGCCGATGGCTTCATCTGCACCTCCGGCAAGGCCTGGAAGCTCTACAACGAAACTCTGCTGCCCAACGTCGAGGAGGGGTTGAAGCTGTCCAGCAAGGCCAAGCCGAACTACGACCGCATGATCGAAATGAAGGTCTCCTTCGACTCCGACAAGGACCGCGCCCTCCAGGATACCCGTCACTGGGCCGCTCTGGCGCTGACCCCGGAAGAGAAAATGTCGGTCGAAGACCCGATGGAAATGGAACGCCTCGCCGATGCTCTGCCGGTCGAACGCGCCGCGAGCCGTTGGATCGTGTCCAGCGATCCCGACGAGCATATCGAGAAGATCAAGCCTTACATCGACATGGGCTTCCGTCACCTCGTGTTCCATGCCCCCGGCCCGGATCAGGCGCGTTTCCTGAAACTGTACGGGGAACAGGTGCTGCCGAAGCTGCGCGCCCGCTTCGATTGATCTGATGACCCCGGGACTCCAACTCTTCGCCATCCCGGACTTCCCGATGGTTCGGGATGGCGACGATCTGCCGGCACTGATCGCCGACGGTTTGGGCCGATCCGGCCTGACCCTCCAGGACCGCGACGTGGTGGTCCTGGCGCAGAAGATCGTGTCCAAAGCCGAAGGCCGCAGCGTCGATCTCGCCACCATCGAACCGTCCGCCGAAGCACTGCGCTACGCCGCCGAGACCGGCAAGGACGCGCGCATCGTGCAGCTCCTGCTGTCGGAATCCGTGAAAGTCGTGCGCAGCCGGCCCAATCTGATGATCATGCAGCACCGGCTGGGCTTCGTGATGGCCAATGCCGGGATCGACCAATCCAACGTCGCGCCCGCCGACGGGGTGCAGCGCGCGCTGCTGCTGCCGGTCAACCCCGATGGATCGGCCGAAGCCATCCGCGCTGCCCTGTCCGATCGCTTCGGCGTGAAGCTGGGCGTCGTCATCAGCGACAGTTTCGGCCGCCCCTGGCGCCGCGGCACCGCCGGCGTCGCGATCGGCTGTGCCGGCCTGCCGTCATTCATCGACCTGCGCGGTCAGCCCGACCTGTTCGGCCGCACGCTGGAGGTCAGCATCATCGGTTTCGCCGATGAAATCGCGGCGGCCGCGTCCCTGCTGCAAGGTCAGGCGGCCGAGGGCCAGCCCGCGATCGTCGTCCGAGGCCTGTCCTGGACGGCCCCGGAGGCCCCGGTTAAAGACCTCGTCCGTCCGCCCGAGGAGGATTTGTTCCAGTGATCATCGCTTTGTCCGGCGGAGTCGGCGGCGCGAAGCTGGCCCTCGGCCTGTCGCGCATCCTGCCGCCGGAAGACCTCATGGTCGTCGTCAACACCGGCGACGATTTCGAGCATCTCGGCCTGTCGATCTCCCCCGATATCGACACCGTCACCTACACCCTCGCCGGCCTTGCCAATCGGGAACTCGGCTGGGGCCGCCAGGACGAGACATGGTCCTTCATGGAAACCATGGAAAGCCTGGGCGGCGAGACCTGGTTCCGCCTCGGCGACCGCGACGTCGCGCTGCATGTGGTGCGCACACGCCGGCTGAGAGCCGGCGAATCCCTCTCCGCCGTGACCGCCGATCTCTGCAAACGTCTGGGCATCGGCCCGCGTGTCATCCCCATGACCGACGATCGCGTGCGCACCCGGCTGCGGACCGACGCCGGGTGGCTCGATTTTCAGGATTATTTCGTCAACCGTCGCTGCGAACCTGTGGTCAGCGAACTCGCTTTCGAAGGCGCCGCGCAGGCCACACCCCATCCCGCGTTCATGGCCGCCCTGGCCGATCCCGCGCTGCGGGCGGTGGTGATCTGCCCGTCCAATCCGTTCATCAGCGTCGAACCCATCCTGGCGATCCCTGGCGTGCGCGCTGCGATGGTCGCCTGTGCCGCGCCGATCATCGCCGTGTCCCCGATCATCGCCGGCCGAGCGGTAAAGGGTCCGACGGCGAAGATGATGACCGAATTGGGTTTGGATCCGTCCGCCGGTTCCGTAGCGCATCGTTACGCCGATCTGCTGGACGGCTACGTGATCGATCACGCCGACATGGCCGAGGTCGTTTCGATCGATGCGCGCGTCACCTTGGCGCAGACCATGATGACCACGCTGGAGGATCGGGAGGCGCTCGCCCGTACCGTCCTCGATGCCGCCGCCGTGTTGCGGCGCCGCAAGTGACATCGGTTTACGCCTGCGTGCCGGTGAAGGCGTTCACCGGAGCAAAACAGCGCCTGTCCGCGTTCCTCTCACCCGTGCAACGGGAAATTCTGGCCGCGACGATGCTTGAAGACGTGCTGACGGCGCTCGCCGGCGCCACACGTCTGGCCGGCATTCTGGTCAACACCATCGACCCCCGCGCCGCCGCTCTGGCCACGAAATACGGTGCTCGGGTGGTGTCGGACGGCGCCTTGGATGGTCATACCGGTGCCGTCATGGGCATGGCCCGCGTCCTGGCGGCCGAGGGTCACGGCGCCTTGCTGACCATGCCCGGCGACATCCCGCGCGTCACCGCCGCCGAGGTGGATGCGGTCGTGTCGTCCTGCCAGGATGCACCGTCATTCACCATCGTTCCGGCGCACGACGAACTCGGATCGAACGCCGTGCTGTGCAATCCAGCATTTTCGGTGCCGTTGCGCTTCGGCGACGACAGCTACTTCCCCCACCTTGCCGCGGCCAGGCGCTGCGGCATCGAACCAACCATCGTGCGTCTGCCAGGCATTGGCCTGGACATCGATCATCCCGTCGATCTCCGCGCCTTCCTGCGTGCACCGCGCGTGCCCACACGGACGCTGGCGCTGCTGGAATCATTCGGTATCTAGGGTCGGCTACCCCGCCCGTCGCGAACTGTACGCCGCAACCGACGCCATAAGGCGGTCCGTCCCTGCCAGACGGGGACCCAGACCGTCGTCCTCCGGCGGAACGATCGTCACCCCCCAGGTCGGCAGCGTCCGCAACGACGCCTGGGCCATCGGATGGTCCATCAACGGCTGGTTCAACGAAGGCGCCACGATCACCGGGGTCCGCCGCCCGATCGCCTCCGCCGCCACCGAAAGCGCCAGCGTGTCCGCGATCCCGGCGGCCAGCTTGTTCAGCGAGTTGAAACTGCAAGGCGCGAACAGCACCACGCCAAGCGGCGGCCGCGGCCGGCACGCCAGATCGAAATACGACTCCACCACCTGCGCGCCCGCCACATCCGCCAGTTCCCGCAATGCGATCGTGCGCGAGGCATGCGGCGTCGGGATCGCGATAACGTGTTCGAAGCCCAGCTCCACCAACCCCGCCAAAATGGCCGGACAGCGCGCGGCAGTCGTCGTGCCGCTCAGAATCAGATACACGGTGTCGTAGGTCATCGGATATTCCCCTCGCACGCGAATCGGACCCGCCGGCCGCATCGCCAGCCGACACAATAGCAGGAGGAACGCGATGCCGGAGCGTCGGAACAACGTACTGCTTCCCGGAGTCTTCTGGGTCGTCGCGTTCGTCACGGCCCTGCTTGTGCTGGTGCCCACCCTTCACGACTGGAATCACCCCGGCGGCGAGTTTGGCGGCCTCGTGATTTTCTTTGAATTGGTCGTCGTTTCCTTCGTTGGGATAACCATCGGAATCGTCGCGATTTTTCGCCGTCCCGTGGCCTATGCGATCGGTCTGGTGCTGCTGGCTGGCCCCGCGCTGTTATACGGCGTCGGCGCCCTGAATAACGTGATGTCTCAGGTCAATGCGCCGACCGAGGCGGAAATGCGCGCCCTCGCGGCAGCGCGCGCGGCCGGGCATGGTTATTTTACCCGGGACCCCGACCGGGCGCTCGCCGATGCGATCGTCGCCGGCGATGCCGCCCGCGTGGCGGCCCTCGCCCCCGCCGCGGACCTCCGCGCGGTTGGCGAGTCCCAAATGACCTTCATGGAACTGGCGCTGGAAGACGGGCGCGCCCGACCGGACGTCGTCGCGGCCTTGCTGAAGGCCGGCGCAGACCCCGACCAGGATCACGGCCGGTTGTTCGATCTTCTCGAGTCCGAAAAGGGCAAAGGCGATGGCCGGGACGCGTTCTACCTGCGTGTCGCGATCGGGTCCGGGGTCGATCCCAACCATGCGGACCGTGAAGGCAGGCCGCGGTTTTTCGGTGCCATGTGCTGGGGGACCCCCGAAGCCATAACCTTCCTGCTCGACCACGGCGTCAACGTCGAAACCGAGGACCGCGAGGGCAATACCGTCGTCCAATGGCTGGCCAGATGGTGCGACGCCAATCATGTCGACCTGCTGCTGGAACGGGGTGCCAGCAGCGATCATCGCAACCATGCCGGCCAGAGTTTGCGCGACATCGTCCTGGCCGAGGTCGAATCGCGGCGACAATACCATACCGTCTCACCCGCTTTGGCCGCGTTGGAGCAACGTTTCCGGCCATGATCGGTCGCCGCCGGATGCTGGCCTCCCTCGCGGCCGGTCTGGCGGTCTGGCCGTGCCGCGCTAACCTAAGGCAGCGTCGGCAAATAAGTACGCCGGCGTGCCGACAAAGCTGCCGCCCAAAGTAAAGACTTAGGGCCTGTTCGAACCGCTATCTCGATTCGATTATCTTCGAACAGGCCCTAGTACCCACTATCGCTGGAACCTGAGTCATGATTCGTAGGGGGTATGAAAGCGATTCCCCTGGCGACCGTGATCGTCCTGAGCGTGGAGGAGCGTAAGGCCCTCGAAGCGCTCGCTGGTTCCCGCAAGAGCGAGGC
>CAIRCM010000173.1 GCA_903877125.1 uncultured Acetobacteraceae bacterium
TGGCGAGGTTTGTCGCAGGGCTTCGATCCAACCAGTTACCCAGTTAAACCGCCTGCCAGCTACCGGGCCAACCGACCATTGCCCGGGTGGGACTTTCACCCACGAGGTGATCGCGTCCTTCGGGACGCACCAGAGCACGCCGAGGCCGACCTGCAGCGCCTGGATCACGGCGTATTGCGATACCGACATGATATGGTTCGGGCGCCAGACGAAGGGGTAGAGGCGCGCACCGATGCCGTCGGTGTCGACGATGATGAATCCCCAGGTGATTTCGATCAGGATCGCGAGATGCCACTGCACCCGTGTCAGTGGCAGCCGATCGATTCGTGCCGCGATATGGCCGCTGGTGGTTTCCGCCACGCGCCCCTCCCCGTTTTCTTATTCGGGCACGGTGGGGTTGTTTGGAGGCGGGTGTCAACCGCGATCGGCCTCGAACAGGCTGGCGAGTTCTTCGGCGGCTTGCTGGGCGTTCTGGATGAGTTGCTTTTCGTCCGTGTGGAATTCGTGCGCCGCGCGCAAGTTGGCCTCGTCATGATCCTGGAACAGTTTGACGGCGCGCGCGGCGGCATCTTCGTCGATGCCGAGCGCGGTGAGCGCGTGTTCGGCCAGTTTGAGGCTGGAGTGGAAGGTGTCGCGGATCGGGTTTTCGATACCCCTGTCCATCAGCAGATGCGCATGCCGCCTGTTCCTTGCTCTTGCCAGGATCTTGAGGTGGGGAAAATTGCGGCGGGCGACTTCGACGGTACGCAGCACGTCTTCCATGTGATCGAGGACGACGACCATCAGTTTGGCCTGCTCGGCTCCGGCGGCGCGCAGGACGTCGAGGCGTGCCGGATCGCCGAAAAAGACCTTGCCGCCGAAGCGACGCACGACATCGACCTGGCCGGGATCGCGTTCCAGCGCGGTGAACGGGATGTCGTGCATGCGCAGCACGCGGCCGACGATCTGCCCGACGCGGCCGAAGCCGCAGACGATGACCGGATTTTCGTCCGCGTCGATCGGGTCGAATGCCGGTTCCGGCGGCGCTTGTTTCAAGCGCTGTTCGCTGATGGCGAAGAGGATCGGGGTGGCGATCATCGACGCGGCGGACACCAAGGTCGCCATCGCCGCGCGATCGGCGGCAAGGGCTCCGGCGGCGGTGGCGGCGCCGAAGAGGACGAAGCTGAACTCGCTCGCCTGCGGTAAGGCGAGGGCGAAACGGATGGCATTGCGGGTATCCTGGCGTTTTGCTTTGGCCAGGCCGAAGGCGACGGCGGTTTTGGCGATCAGCAGACCCGCCGTCGCGGCCGCCAGCATCGTCGGATGGCGCAGCGCGAGACCGAGATCGGCCGACATGCCGACGGAGATGAAGAAGAAGCCGAGCAGCAGCCCCTCGAACGGGGCGATGTCGGCCTGGAGTTCGTGGCGGTATTCGGACTCCGACAGCAGCACGCCGGCCATGAAGGCGCCGAGGGATGGCGACAGGCCGGATTTTTCCGCGATGAAGGCGGTGCCCGCGACGATCAGCAAAGCGAGTGCGGTGAAGACCTCGGGGGTTTTGGCCCCGCCGATCGCCCGAAACAGCGGGTTCATGAGGAACCTTCCGCCGATCAGGATGACGGCGATTGCCGCGACGCCCTTGGCGACATCGACCCAGGGAACATGATTGGGGATCGCCGCGCCACTGGCGAGCAGCGGGACCAGGGCCACCAGCGGAATGAAGGCGAGGTCCTGAAACAGCAGCACGGCGAAGGCATCGCGGCCGGCGGGGCTTGTGAGAAGCTCCCGCTCCGAGAGCATTGGGAGCACGATGGCGGTCGAGGACATTGCCAAGCCTGCCCCGAGCACGATCGCACCGGGCCATGCGACCCCGGCCAGATGGGCGAGGGTGGCCAGGACGGCTGCGGTCGCGATCACCTGCGCGGTTCCCAGACCGAAGACCGCGCGGCGCATGACCCATAGTCGCTGCGGCCGCAGTTCGAGCCCGATCAGAAACAGCAGCATGACCACGCCGAGCGACGAGACGCTGGCGATCTGCTCGGTTTCCGTGACCAGCCGCAGGCCGGCCGGGCCGATGACGATTCCGGCCAGCAGATAGCCCAGCACGCTGCCAAAGCCGGCCCGCCGGGTGAGCGGGACGGCTATTGTGGCGGCTGTCAGCAGGGCAACGAGCGTCGGGAGCATGGCGAGGCGATGCCGCGCCTATTTCATCCCCGTGATCGACGCCACCATCGCCCGGGGATCGCGCACCGGCCAGCGGCCGCAATCCACCTGCACGAGGAAATCGCCAACGAGCCGGTTGAACTGATCGGGATCCTCGATGTTGATCGTGTGCCCGCAATTCGGCATCACCGACAATGCTGCTGTCGGAATGGTCTGTTTCATCAACAACGCCGGTTGGAGGCAGGGCCAATCCTCGTCCCCGGTCAGGACCAGGGTCGGGACCGTCAGCGCCTTCATTCGATCGATCAGATCGTACAGCGAGGGCCGTTCCCGCTGGACGCCCAGCTGGGTGTTGCGCGCGCCCACAGCGGAATGTTCCGACAGCTGCTGCTTGAATTCGGCGAAGCCGCGCGGATCCTTGTTTTCGAACTGCACCCGGGTCGGTCCGTAGGCGTATTTTTCGGCGAACACCCTGATGCCTTCGTCGTCGATAAACTTCGCTATCGCGTCTGCTTCTGCCCGGAATTTATCCTGGGCACCTTTTTCGGCGCCGTAGCCGCAACCCGCGACGACGAGCGAGATCGCTTTGGCGGCGTGGCGGAAACCGAAATGCAGCGTGGCGAATCCGCCCATCGACAGGCCAACGACGTGGGCTTTCGCGATGCCCAATCCATCCAGTACCGAGGCGATATCGTCGGCCGCGCGGTGTTGTGAATATTTCGAAACATCATCCGGCACGTCGGACGGCGGATAGCCGCGGGCGGCGAAGGTGATGGCGCGATAACGCTGCCCGAAATGCCGCATCTGGGTTTCCCAGGCGCGGTGATCGCCAGCATATTCATGCACGAAGATCACCGGCGTGCCGGAGCCGCATTCCTCGTAATAAAGCTTCACGCCATCGTCGGTCGTTACGTACGGCATAGAGGATTCCTTTCGTTAGAGTGCGGCCTCGGCCAGAGAGTTGTCGACCGCGACCTCGAACGGTGTGCCGGGATCGACGAAGCCGCCGGATACCAGACTGTCCCGCAGACGGTCGTATCCGGCGCGCGGCAGAACCGGCGTCTTGCCCCAGATTTCGAGGGCTTTGTAGCGGGTGCACGCGGCGGTGAGGATATCGGCGGGCACGGCGGGAAAATAGGACGCCACGGTCGCCGCGATCTCGGCCCCGTCCGCCGTGGCGACCCAGGCCAGGGTGTTTTTGATCGCGCGCACCATGCGCAGCAATTCGTCCCGCCGGTCCGTCAGCACACCGCGCCGCGCGTAGAAGGTTGTGTAGCTGGTGGGCCCGCGGGAGGCGGCGGCGTACCAGACATGCCCCGTGCCGGCGGCCACGAGTGAGGACACAAACGGTTCGAACACCTGCACGACGTCGAGATCGCCGGCCGCCAACGCCGCGCAATTATCCGCCATGGAGCGATCCGCGACGCGGGTGATGCGCGCGGGATCGACCCCGGCCAGACGCAGATCGTGTTGCAGGCACATCCAGGGGGTGGGGACCTCGCTCACCGTTCCCACGCGCAGACCTGGCAAGTCGCGGACGGTGAAGTCGGGCCGCGGTGTGCGGCCGACCAGCAGGAACGGGTCGCGGGTCACGACCTCCCCAAAGCATACGAGGTCGCAGTCCCGCATCTGGTGATAGGTCTGCATCACGCGCATCGGCCCGCCCCAGCAGACATCGGCCGCACCGCCCATGACGTTCGTCGCGGCATGGCCGGGGGTCGGGGCGGAGACGAATGCGACCTCCACCCCCTCCTGCGCGTAGGCATCGCGTGCCAGTGCCGCGTAAAACGGGGCATAGAACAGACCGCGCAAGGATTCCTGGAGCGTGATGGCCATGGTCGGTCAGTCCCGGTGGAAGGTTTCGTCGGAAATATCCGACGGGGGCGGTGCGCCGGGATGGTCGGGCGGAATGGCCAGCGGCGTCAATGCGTCAAGCGCGGCAAAATCCGTCATCCGCTTCGCCCGCATCCCCGCTGCGAAGCGTGAGCAGGCTCGGCTCCATAATTCGCCGATTGCATAATCCGGACGGTATCGGCCCTCGGGCAATCCGTCGATCCGAGCATGGCCGCCGGGTGAGAGGTAGGTGGAGAGGATGGCGGTTCCGGCTTCGTCGCGCAGCTTCACCACGACCGGCTGCGCCGACCGGTTTTCCAGCGCCAGTTGGCCTGGACCGGCGCCGACCTGATGCAGCACCTCCCCATTCGTGGGGGGTGCACCGGCGTTGTAGGCGCAGTAGGCGTTGCGCGCGGCGTTGACATCGCCGGGGGCGAGGCGTGCGGCTTCGACGAAGCCATTGGCGGTGTCGGTGACCTTGACCTCGATCAGACCGTTCTGCCGATAGAGCCGCAGCGCCTGCACCGCGCTGAACGGCGGGAGCCGCCCGGCGGGCACGAGCGCTTTCTTCTCCTGGTCGATCCGCCAGAGCACCGTCACCCCTGCGGTGGGAATGACGTAGAAATTTGGGGTGCCGGCGAGCTGACGCGGTGCTTCCGGGTTCGCCGCGCGCTGCCGTTCCGCCGGGGTTTGCGGTGCCACGCTTGGCGCGTTGGCGGCGATCGGGGTGACGGCAGGAGACGGCGGTATCGCCATCACATGGACCACGACCTCGTATATCCCGACGATCAGCATTGTCCCGAAGATGGCCCATACCGCGAGAGGGGGGCCGGAAGCGCGCGGGATTCGGAGCGATGCGGTGGCGGTTGGGGCCGGCCGATGCTCGGGGGGCGATGTGACGACGGGGCGTTGGATCGGCCGGTCATAGGCGGCGCGGCGGTCCGCGTTGCCCAGGACGTCGTATGCTTCCTTGATCGCCACGAAGGCTTGGGTATCGCCGGTTCCCGGCACATCGGGATGCAGCAGGCGGGCCTTACGCCGGAAAGCTTGCGTGACCTCGGCTGGGGAGGCCGACGGCTGCACCCCCAAACGCGCGTAGTACCCGTCCGGGTCCAGATGGTTCAGCGGCGGCGGGCGGATCGCGATGAGCGGCTACTTTCCTTTGATCTGCTTCATCGCGGCGCTGTAACCGCGATAGAGTACGTCGGCATCGGAGGAATATGCCAGCAGGAGCACGCCGGCGTCCTTCCATTTTTGCATTTCCTCGAAGCTGCCGACGAGCATGGCGGCGGTTTTGCCGTGTTTGCGGCAGGCGGCGAGGATGCGGTCGCGATGTTCGTCCAGCACGCGGCCGGCTTCGGGTTTGCCGGTCACGCCGAGGTCCTGGCCCAGATCGGCTGGCCCGATGGTCAGCGCGTCGATGCCCGGCATCGCGGCGATTTCGTCCAGGTCGTCGAAAGCGCGGGCAGTTTCGAACATCACGGTCACGAACACCTGCCTGTTGGCATGGGCGCGGCGTTCGGTTTGGGACAGGGCGCCGTCGAAATCGGTGGCGGCACTCAGTCCGCCATTGCCGCGCAGGCCCATTGGCGCGTAGCGGGAGGCCTCGACGATTTCCCGAGCGTGGGCGGCGTTTTCGACCTGGGGGCAGTGCAGGTTCCAGACGCCGACGTCGAGCAGGCGGGTGATCCACTCGCGATTGGCTTTCGGCGGGCGGACGGCGATGGGGAAGTTCAGGGCGCGCGAGAGCACGGCGAGATCGGCGATTCGCTCGATCGTCATGCCCGTGTGTTCCATGTCGACGCGGGCGAAATCGAGGCCGGCGGCTTTCATGAGGGAGAGGATGGCGGGGTTGCGGACCATGGTGAGCCATGTGCCGATCTGGGGTTCGCCGCGTTCGAGGGCGGCGCGCATGGGGTTTCCTTGGGGGTTGGGCTGGGGATTCCCTTGGGGGATGGGGTTCATGGTTGTTGGTCCCGCCTGTTCGGGTACCTTTTTGGCATTTGCCGGTATGCCCGACAACCGGATGGTGCCAGTCGCGGTAGGGTGAGTGTGGGGGCTGCACGATACCGGCCAAGTTGCCGCCGGCGACCGGATGAGACACCGCTTTGTTCAACACGAAGGCACGAAGGCGCGAAGGCGCGAAGACGGTGCAGTGGGCGCGGACAGCAGGTCGCCGTTTCGCAGAAAGCTTCGTGCGATTCGTGCCTTCGTGTTGAACAAAAGCGGTCTTGCCGTCGGCTTGGATGCGCCGGAAAGGGCGGTCGGGTTGTAATACCAATGGTCGTAACCATTGACCTATGCGGTATTATGCAGCAGTGGCCACCACAAGATGGGGGACGCTCCTGCCGGGGAATCATACCATATCGGGCATGGGGACCTACTACGCAATAATCCAACTCCGCGAAAAGCGCGCCCGCTTGGCTGGGGAGATCGCGAAGGCGGAACGCGCGCTGGCAGCGACCAAAAAGGACCTGGCCAACCTGGACGCGGTGATCCGGCTGTTCGAACCAGAGACCAACCCGAAACTGATCCCAGCCATCCGGCCGACATCCCGCCGGAGCTTGTTCTTCAAACACGGGGAGCAAATGCGGCTGGCCTGCGACGTGTTGAGGGAGGCAGCCAAGCCCATGCGGTGCCGCACCGTGGCCGAGGGCGTCATGCTGCGAAAGGGCCTGCCGGTCTAGAATGAGGCCCTGGTGCAATCCGTGTCGCTACAGGCCCGGCTGGCGCTGTTCCGGCTGGAGGAACGGGGGATCACGCGCCGGGTGGTGAAGGCGCCGGAGACGTGGTGGGAGTTGGTAGCAAACATGTCGCGACTCAAAAAAGAGTCTGAGACTCTATTTTGAGTCAAATAGCTTGCCCGAATCCGAACGGGTCTTTTACTACTAGCTTGCTACGATGCGCCGCTGCTAGGTTCTGCGGCGCCTTGGGGCATGGCGGGCGTAGCTCAGTGGTAGAGCGGGTCCCTGGTCCGGATTGCGTCATCAGTTCGATTCTGATCGTCCGCCCCTTTTTGCTTCCCCCGCCATGCATGGGCATTGTACCCTTATACCGAGCCGGCGCAAAGAGATTGTTTGGGTATCCCTATGCAGTCCGGTGCCGCTGCCAATACCCGCACCAGTCCACCGACACGGAAGTCGCCATCGCCAGCCGAGCAACCGCCGTGGCCTGCGACCCGTTGTCCATCCGGCGATGGTCCTCGCGCCATGCGGATTCCTGCGCGTAGCGGACCAGATACTTGCCCGCGATGTGGTGATGATGGCCGATTTCCGCGCGGCGCATGCGGGAGAAGAACTCTTCCGCCCCGTTCGTGTAGACCCCTGAGCGGTCGCTGTAGAGCTTGCTGTGATCGATCCGGCTGACCGGGAACCGGCCGTGCAGGTCGTTCCAGCCCGGGACTTCGTCGGCCATCAGAGACGTGCCGGGCAGCGCGCGAGAGGCGATGAAGCCCAGCGCGGCGCTTTCCGACTTGAACACGGACGACAGGGTCCGACCGTCCCGCTCACGCATCACGACAACCACTTGGCGCTTGCCGTTCTGGTTCTTCGCAAGGCGGCGATCCCGGCGGTTCTCTTTGTGGTTGGCCGGCTTGATGTAGCCACCAAAATACCCGCCATCGACCTCGACCGTCCGGCCTTGGCCGCCGAGCCGCATGCCGCGCAGTTCCGTAGCCATCGCCTCGCGCAGCTTGTGGCTCAGGACGTAAGCCGTTCGGTATTGCGTCCCCAGATCACGGGACAGCGCCAGCGCGCTCTTGCCCTTCACTTCATTGATGAAGATCGCAATGGCCGCGAGGTATTGCCGAAGCGGCATCTTGTGATGGGCGAACAGCGTCCCGGACGTAATGCTGAAATCTTTCCGGCACGCCTTGCACCGGAACCGGAGCGAGCCAGAAGGCCGGCGGCACTCGTAAACGGTCGGGCATTTTTCTCAAGGCGCGGCTCAAACAGGCCGGCGTCGGTTACAAAGGGCTTGCCGAGAGACTGACCGTCCACGGGATGGAGGAGACAGAAACCTCAATCGCAGGGAAGCTGTCCCGCGCATCCTTTGGGGTGGCATTCTTCCTGGCCGTGTTGGCGGTTCTGGAATTGGAAGGGGTTGATCTTGTGGACCTTTAATAGCCTACCAAAAAATGCTTTTCAGCAGCCTGTTAGGCGTCAGTCACTTGGCATGAAGTTAGGCCCTGTGGACGGATTTCACCCAGATAATCGCGCAAGCAAAGCAGATAAACGCACCATAAGACCTTACCGTCTTATCGCAGCGTAACGCGACCCGTTTGAAACGTTTGAGTTTTGCTATGGCCTGCTCGACCCTGGCCCGTAGCTTGTAGAGCTTCTTTGGGAA
>CAIRCM010000174.1 GCA_903877125.1 uncultured Acetobacteraceae bacterium
GCCTCGGGGTTGATCGGCTCGCCGACGCTGCCGAGCAGGCGGAGGGACTTGCGGGAGGTTGATTTCACCGGGCCCTCACCGTCGCGCATCAACGCACGGATCGCGGTCGGCGCGGTGTAGAAGATGTTGACCTGGTGCTTGTCGACGACCTGCCAGAAGCGCGAGGAATCGGGGTAGTTCGGCACGCCTTCGAACATGATGGTGGTCGCGCCGTTCGCGAGGGGGCCGTACAGGATGTAGGTATGACCGGTCACCCAGCCCACGTCGGCGGTGCACCAGTAGACATCGCCCTGGTGGTAGTCGAAGACCATTTCGTGCGTGTAGCTCGCCCACACCATGTAGCCGCCGGTGGTGTGCAGCACGCCCTTGGGCTTTCCGGTGCTGCCGGAGGTGTAGAGGATGAACAACGGGTCCTCGGCATTCTGCTCCGCCGGGGGGCAATCGGCCGAGGCTGCCGCGCAGAGCGTCGCGTAGTCGTGGTCGCGGCCCGCCTGCATGGCAACGTCGCCGCCGGTCACCTTGGCCACGATCACGTTCTTGACGGTCGGGCAGGTTTTCAGGGCGGCATCGGCGTTCACCTTCAGCGGCACCTTGCGGCCGCCGCGGCGTCCTTCGTCGGCGGTGATCAGCAGGGCGGAGCCGCAGTCCTGGATGCGATTGGCGAGGCTGTCGGGGGAGAAACCGCCGAACACCACGGAGTGGATGGCGCCGATCCGAGCACAGGCCAGCATCGCGACGGCGGCTTCGACGACCATGGGGAGGTAGATGGTGACGACGTCACCTTTCTGGACGCCCAGGCCTTTCATGGCGTTGGCCAGACGGCAGACCTGTTCGTGGAGTTCGCGATAGGTGACGTGTTTGCTGACGTTGGGATCGTCGCCTTCCCAGATGATCGCGGTCTGGTCGCCGCGAGTGGCCAGGTGCCGATCGAGGCAGTTGGCGGAGGCGTTCAGGGTGCCGTCCTCGAACCATTTGATCGAAACGTCGCCGGTGAAGCTGGTGTTCTTGATCTTGGTCGGCGCTTTCATCCAAGCGATGCGTTTGGATTCCTCGGCCCAGAATCCGTTCGGATCGCGGCTGGCCTGATCGAACATCTTGGCGTAGCGGGCGGCATCGACATGCGCGTGCGACGCGAATTCGGCCCGGACCGGGAAGAGCTGGTTATCGTGATGTGGGGTGTCGGCCATGGACCTTAGTTCCTTCCATTGTCGCGTTTTACAGACCGGCGTTCGCCGGCACACAGATGACGCCGTCGCGCATTTCGTGCGGCACGGTTTCCAGATAGTCGCCCTTGCACGGTCCTTTGAGGCATTCCCCATTGGACACGGCGAACTCCGCCCCGTGGGTGGCGCAGATGATGAACTGCTTGTCGAGCGACATGAAGCGGTTCGGCATCCAATCCAAGGGGGTGCCGATATGCGGGCAGGAATTGAGATAGACGATGACCTTGTCGCCCTGGCGGACGGCCATCAGGCCGGTGAAACCGCCGGGCGCCGGCGGAAAGCCGATCGCATCCCCGTCGGGGATGTCTTCGGGCCGGCACAGGCTACGCACTTCGTCGGGAATCAGAGTTTGCATTCGCCCATCCGGCAGAGCCGGTCCCAATGTTCGGGTGAGATGGCCATGACCGACAACCGGGACTGACGGATCAGCGGTATCGCAGCCAGTTCGGGGTCGGCCTTGATCGAGGTCAATGTCACCGGCTTCGGTACCGGCTTTACCGCGCGCATGTCGACGGCGACCCAGTCGCCGGTTTCCGCCGTTGGGTCGGGATAGGCTTCCCGCACCACTTCGACGACGCCCACGATCTCCTTTCCGACGTTGGAGTGGTAGAAGAATGCCAGATCGCCGGCCTTCATGGCTTTCAGATTGTTCTTCGCCATGTGATTGCGCACGCCGGTCCACGGCTCCACGACGTTCGCCACCTGCTGATCCCAGGAGAACGCGTCGGGTTCGGATTTTACCAGCCAGTACTGTGCCATATGGGCTTGGGGCTTTCCGGTTCGGTTGTTCACCCCACATTACGGCAAGGCGTCGCCGCTTCAAACCGGTGACGTCTTCGGCTAAGGGGTATTTGTGAGTTCGTCCTCAACCTGGTCGCTGCATCGCTTCGCCAACCCTGGGCAGTTCCTGCGCCTGTCGGGGGCGGTGTTGCCGTACCTGGTGGCCGGGGCGCTGGTTCTGACGGCGGGCGGACTGGGTTGGGGGCTGTTTTTCGCCCCTGCCGACTGGCAGCAGGGCGACGCGGTGCGGATCATGTACGTCCACGTTCCCGCGGCCTGGCTGGCATCCGCCGGATATACCGGGTTGGCGGTCTGCTCGATCATGTCGCTGATCTGGCGTCATCCGCTGGCGGATCTCGCGGCGGCGGAGATCAGCCCGGTCGGGGCCGGATTCACCGCACTGTGCCTGGCGACCGGGAGCCTGTGGGGCAAACCGATGTGGGGCGCGTGGTGGGTTTGGGACGCGCGCCTGACGTCGGTGCTGGTGCTGTTTTTTCTCTACATCGGTCACGTTGCCTTGGTGCGCGCCTTCGACGACCCGACGCGCGGTTATCGCGCGGGCGCTATTCTGGCGCTGGTCGGCGCCGTGAACCTGCCAATCATCAAATTCAGCGTCGATTGGTGGAACACGCTGCATCAGCCCGCTTCGATCAGCCTGACCGGCGCTCCGACGATGGCGCATGACATGCTCTGGCCGCTGCTGATTTCCGCGATTGGCTACACGTTGTGCTTCGCCGCGATCGTCGTGGCGCGGACGCGTGCGGCGGTGATGGAACGACGTATCCGCGGTTTGCTGATGGCCAAAGCGGCCGCGGATGGCGGCGCATGACACATCTTCCGTTCATCGCTGTTGCCTATGCGCTGGGTGTGGCGATCCCGGTCGGGTATGCCATCGCGGCGTGGCAACGGGTCGCCAGTGCTCGGCGGAAGCTGGCGGCGATCGATCCCAGGATGTCTCGTCCATGACCCGTAAGCGCCGCCGCCTCTACATTCTCCTCGCATGCGGGATCGGTCTGGGCTCGGCCACCGCATTGACCCTGACCGCGTTCAGCGACAGCTTGGTGTTCTTCGTCTCCCCCTCCGACATCGCGGCGAAAGGCGGGAACGGGCGGACGGTGCGGCTTGGCGGATTGGTGGAACAGGGCAGCTACCAGCGGGGCGCCGGCGGCGCGACGTTCAAAGTCACCGACGGCAACAACGCGATCACCGTGCGCTACGCCGGCATTTTGCCCGACCTGTTCCGCGAAGGGCAGGGCGTCGTGACGCTTGGCGTGTTGCAGCCCGATGGCTCCTTTCGCGCATCCGAGGTGTTGGCGAAACACGACGAGACCTACATGCCGCAGGAAGTGGCCGATGCGCTGAAGAAATCCGGTCATTGGAACCCCAACGCCGGCCCGCCGCCGCCGGCATCCACCTGGAATTCGCTGACGGGCAAAGGCGGCGGCTGAAAGAGATGACGGATATGACCGAGCAGACACCGGACAAAAAACCCGAGACCGAGGCCGCGCGGCCGGCTGTGTCGAAGCCGCTGCCGAAGGAAATCGGCGGGACGAAGGGACCGGAGCCTACCCGCTACGGCGATTGGGAACACAAGGGCCGCTGCACCGATTTCTGATCAGCGGCGCCGCCGGATCGCGGCCTCGACGGTGTTTTCCAACAAGCAGGCGATGGTCATCGGGCCGACCCCGCCGGGGACCGGTGTGATGGCCCCTGCCCGCTGCCGGCATTCCTCATAGTGCACATCGCCCACCAGTCTCCCGTCCGGGAGGCGGTTGATCCCCACGTCGATCACTGTCGCACCGGGGCTGATCCAGTCCCCGCGCACCATTTCCGGCCTCCCGGTGGCCGCGATGAGGATTTCCGCTCGGCGGCATTCGGCCGCGATGTCGTTTGTGCGGGAATGCGCGACGGTGATGGTCGCATCCGCCGCCAGCAGCAGATGCGCCAGCGGTCGGCCAACGATGGATGAGCGTCCAAGCACCAGGGCGCGGGCGCCGGTCAGCTTCACGCCGGTATGACGCAGCAGCTTCATGACTCCGGACGGGGTGCATGGCACGAGGGCTGGGCGACCGTTTGCCAGCGCGCCGACATTCAACGGGTGAAACCCGTCGACGTCCTTTTGGGGATCGATGGCCTCGACCACACGGTCGGTGTCGATATGCCTGGGCAGCGGCAACTGCACGAGGATTCCGTCCACATCCGGATCGGCATTGAGCCGGGCAATTTCCCCGAGCAGCCGTGCCTCGGGGGCGTCGGCCGGCAGGCGGATGGTTTGGGCGTTGATTCCGGCTTCCCGCGCGGCGCGATCCTTGCTGCGGACGTATACGGCGCTTGCTGGATCGTCGCCGACCAGGATGACGGTGAGCCCTGGGCTGTAGCCGAGTGCGGCGACTCGGGCGGCGACGGTGGCGCGCAGTTCAACTGCGACTGCCTTGCCGTCAATGATCTGAGCGGTCATGGTTTTCGTTTTCCGGTCGCGTTCAAAGCACCAGCACTTGCCAGAGGCCCGAACGAATCGCCTCCTGCAGGCGTTCGAGAATTGGCACGATAATCATCTCGATCACGATCAGAACCACCATCGGGCTGATATCGATCGCGCCCAGGTTCGGCATCATCCGGCGTACCGGCCGCAGAACCGGTTCGGTGGTGCGGGCCAGGAAGTCGCGGATCGACCAAACCATGCGGTTGCGTGGGTCGAGGACTCCAAACGAGCCGAGCAGGCTGTAGACCACGGCACCGATGATGATCCAGGTGTAGATCTTGATCGCGAAAAACAAAACGTTGAACAGTATCGTGATCATGCCGAGGCTCCAAAACCGGGCCGGAAGCTAGCTTCCGGGCACGCGGCCCGCAATGTCTTCTGTTTGACGGATGGCGCAGGGCAGCGCGAAACCGCCTTGGGCCAAAAAAACCATCGGACCGCGCTTGACTTCGATGGGGCAGATAAGCATTGTCCGCGCCCTGCGACGCCCCCTGGCAACAGAGGCAGTCGCCGCGCGCGGGATGGGGCTGTAGCTCAGTTGGGAGAGCGCCTCGTTCGCAATGAGGAGGTCAGGGGTTCGATTCCCCTCAGCTCCACCACC
>CAIRCM010000175.1 GCA_903877125.1 uncultured Acetobacteraceae bacterium
GCCGGTGGCGCGGATCGTCGCGAAACAACGCGCGTTCCTCCGGCACGAACAGATCCCGAGCGACATATTGGTTGGACGCGGTGCCGCGCAGGCCGACGGTGTGCCAGATGTCCTGCATTTCCACGCTGGATTGCGGGAAGAGGAAAGTGCGCAGTTCACGGGTGCCGTCGATGTAGACATGGGCGCCCATCCAGGTGGCGTTCTGGCTGCCGCTGGCGAAGCGCCAGGTGCCGTTCAGGACGTAGCCGCCGTCCACCCGTTTGGCTGACGCCGGACCGCCCCATTGCGGCCCCCACGCGAGTATGCCGTCGACCGGTCCGAAAACCTCCTGCGCGACCTTACGGTCCATGTAGGCGGACGTCATCGAGCAGCCGTTGCTCTGGCAGGTGATCCAGCCGACCGAGGCATCCATCGAAGCCAGGGCTTCGGTCACCTGACAGAATTCGTAGGGCCGCAGTTCCAGGCCGCCCAGGAATTTCGGCTGCAGCATACGGAAGAACGACCCCGCCTTCAGGCCGGCGACGATGCGCGGGGTGATTTTGCGGATCCGGTTGATCTCGTTGCCGTCTTCCCGAATCATCGGTCCCAGGGCAAGGGCTTTGGCGACCTGTTCTTCCGCGATGCTCATTTGCCGCCTCCAGCGGTGGTGGGAATGGGTTGGCCCAATTGCTCATCGATGGCGGAGATCGACTGCTTGCCGGTCTCGAACCCCCAGAACAGGAAGGCACAGCCGACGAGGATAAGCCATCCGGTGAAATACATGAACGATGGCACGATGGCATCGAGGGTGGCCTTGGGGGAGACGATGTCGGACGTGCCGACGATCAGCGCCAGCCCGAGGGGGCCGATGATTTTGCCGATGCCGCCGAAGCCGTAGGCGGATCCCATGCCGGTGGTGCGCAGGCGGGTCGGCCAGACCTCGGCCATGTAGGGACCGATCACGGCGAAGCCGCCGTCATAGAAGAAATCTCCGATAACGATGCCGAGCCAAAGGACCGAAATACCGCCGATCATTTCATTGTGGAGCAGACCGGCTGCACAAACACAGACGGCGGCGCCGAAGCCGCAGAGGATGCCGGAACGGCGTCGGCCGAGGTAGTCGGACAGCCAGGCGAAGGATACGCGGCCAGCGATGCCCGCAAGTTTGACCCATAGGAACAGGTACGCAGCGTAGGCCGGGGTGCAGCCGAGTTGCAGCACGAACAATGTCGGCGCCCAAAGGCCGATGCCGTACGATGCGGTCTGCGCCCCGATGCTGGCCATCCAGGACACGGCGACGCTCTTGGGGTATTTGAAAAGATCGAGCCATGGTACGATTTTCTGCTTTGGCGCGTGATCCGGCACGGGCAGCGATTCGGGCGCGATCTGGAGCGCCCAAGCGAGTGCTTTTCTGGCTTCCTCCTTCCGTCCTTGGCTCATGAGCCAATGCGGGGATTCCGGCACCCAGGCGCGGACGACCAAGGTGAAAACTGCTGGCAGCAGGCCGATAGCGAACAGTCCGCGCCAGCCAACCGCCCCGGTGGCGAAGGCAGCCAGTGACGCCGAAAGCATCACGCCAAGCGGAATGAAGACGGTGACGAGGCCGCCGATGAAGCCGCGCATGCGGGCTGGCACGAATTCCTGCACCAAGGGCAGGTCCACGCAATAAAGACCACCCACACCGAACCCGACGAAAAAGCGCATCGCCGAGAGGTAGACCCAGCCGTCATCGGGGGTGAAATAAAGCAGGCCGCTGGCGATGGAGAAGTTGAGCACGGTGCCGATGAACACCTTGCGCCGGCCGATCACGTCGGCGATGCGTCCCCAGATGAATGAGCCAAGGATAGCGCCCACGCCGGACGATGTCAGGATGATGGCCGACTCGCCGAAGGTCAGGTGCCATGGCTTGATGATGAACGCCAGCACGAAGCCGATCAGATAATAGTCGAAGAATTCAAGCATGTCCCCGACGATGGCCGCGCCGACGATTTTGCATTGGTTGATGGTTAGGCGCTTGGCGTCGTCGAGCCGGCTGAACATGCTTCGTTTCCCATATTGTTGTTCCTATCCTCCGTCTTAAGCCACGTGGGATGATTGGCAAATAGCGTACGGGTTGCCATTCGGCACGGACCGACCCATGAGAGGGTCTGCCATCGTCAACACGTGGGAGTACCATGACCGCCGTCCGTCTTACGCTGCTTGTTGCCCTGTCGCTGCTGCCGGCGGCCTGTGCGGCGCCCTCACCCTCCACGCCGCCGAAGGCAGTTGCCGATGCCTCGGGGACGTGGCGCGGCACGGCCACCCGGTTCCAGGCATTATCCCGCAGTTGCCCGCATCCGGGCCTCGTGTCGCTGCTGATCTGGGATGACAAGTTTCAGTATCGCTGGAACGCGAACATCAGTGTCGATGCAACGATAGGTGCCGATGGCACGATCGCCGGGCAGGCCCCAGGGATCACGCTGGTGGGGAAACTCGCGGATGGGCGGATCGAGGGCGACGTCACGAATGGCGATTGCGGCCTCCATTTCACGTTGGTGAAAAAGGATAACTGACGCACTGCCGCGAGCGGCTGGGACGGGGACCGGGCATGACCACCGATCGATATGAATTCGATGTGGATTGGACCGACGTCGAACTGCATCAGTATTGGGATGACGAACGGCGGCGGACGACAAGGCCCCAATACTGGCCCTATGCTGCGCTGCTTGGCATCGGTTTTCTGACCGCGGTCGCTGCGCTGCTGACGGATGCCGTCCGTCCCGCCGACGCCAGGATCATTGCCTTCTGGGGAACGCTCGGCGCTTTTGGTGGTTGGTACACGGCGGTAGGGGCCGCGAACCGTCAGGCCAAACATGCTGCCGCGATCGACACAGGGCGACAATACCGTGTTGTCATTGACAGCGCCGGTATGCGGTTTTCCGATCCGGATACGGATAGTTTGGTGCACTGGTCGGCCTGCGCCTGCATCGAAACCTCGCCACGACTGATCCGGGTGAAGATGAAGCGGCGGCGGGATATCTGCTTTCCCCGTCGGTACCTCGGGTCGGACGCGGCGCGCGATGGATTCGTCGCGTTCGTCAGGCAAAACATCGCGGCGGCCGAAGCCGACCGTTGAAGGAAGGAGACACCAGCATGGAAACCGTCGGACTGGGATTTTATTACGAGGATATGCCGGTCGGCCGCCAGTTCAAAACGATCGGCCGCACCGTGACCGAGGCCGATATCACCAATTTCGTGAACGCGACCGGGATGGTGGAGGTGCTGTTCACCAACACCGAATTCCTGCGCGAGGAATCCGACATCAAGCAGCGCATAGCGCCAGGCGCGCTGGGGTACTGCTTCGCCGAAGGACTCCTGGTGCAGGCCACCATGCAGCACACCGGCTTCGCGTTCCTGCACATGGAACTCGACGTCAAAGCGCCGGTCTTCGCCGGGGATACCATCCACGTTGAGTGCGAGGTCGTGGAAGCTCGGCTTTCGAAGAACCGTCCGGGGCGCGGACTGGTCCGGACCCGGAACCAGGTCGTGAAGCAGGACGGGACGGTGGCGCTGGTCTACACGCCGTTGCGGATGATCAAGTGCCGGGGCGTGGGTTGACGCGGGGATGCACCGGTTTGACGTAGCCGCCCAGGAGCGTTTTGCCCGCCTCTCCGGCGATTGGAACCCGATGCACATGGACCCGGTTGCGGCTCGCCGCACCCAGGCTGGGGCCCCGGTGGTGCATGGGGTGCACGTGGCTTTGTGGGCGCTGGATACGCTGATCGGGTCGGGTGCCGTGCTCGGGCCGATCGCATCGGTTCAGGCAGTGTTCAACCGGTTCGTCTATCTCGATACGCCGGTGGATATTCGGATCGCCCAGGCGACGGACGACATGGTGGAGGCGGTGGTGTCCGCTGCCGGTGTCGAGACGACGACCGTGACGATTGGATTGGGGAGGAGCGAAGCGGTCACGGTCGAGGCGTTCGACCACCCGGCCGTGGCGACAAAGGAGCGAATGCCCAACGCACCCCCGTTGTCCGCGATGGCGAAACAAGCCGGCTGGATTCCGCCCGAGGGTAATGAGAATCTGTTTCCACACTTGTCCAGCGCGATCGGCGCCCGGCGGGTGGGGGCGATCGCACTGACCTCCCGCCTGGTGGGGATGCTGTGTCCCGGTCTGCACTCGGTCTTCGGATCGCTGGATGTGGCGGTGGTGGGCGATCATCCTCGGCCTGGGCTGGGCTTTCAGGTGGACGTGGCGAATGTCCGGACACGTCTGGTGCGGATGTCGGTCGCGGGGTCCGGGCTTGCCGGATCTGTCATCGCGTTTGCGCGGCGAGAGGCCGTGGCGCAGCCCCCGATGGATCGTGTCGCGGCACATGTAGTGCCCGGTTGTTTCGCGGGAACGACGGCGTTGGTCACCGGCGGTTCGCGTGGGCTTGGTGCCCTGACCGCACGCATTCTGGCCGCTGGCGGCGCTCGGACGATCGTGACCTATGCGGTAGGACGGGACGATGCGGCGGCGGTGGCGGCGGAAATCAATGCGTTTGCCGCGAAGGCGGTCTGTTCGGCCGTTCGTTACGATATGATGGAGTGTGCCGGACTGCAGATCGAGGGGGTCACGCATCTGTATCACTTCGCCTCGCCGCGGATTTACCGGCAGAAAGCGGCGTTGTTCGATGCCGCGGTGTTTGGGGAGTTCGGCAGAGCTTATCTGGGGGCTTTTTTCGAGCTTTGCGTGGCACTACGGCCGAATGTCGCGTTTTTCCCGTCGTCGGTGTTCGTGGAAGCCGGCCGTCCGAGCGAGATGGCGGAATATGCGATGGCGAAGGCCGCGGGGGAAATTCTGTGCGAGGAAATGAACCGCGTCGAAGGATTTCCTCGGGTGCTCAGCCGTCGCCTGCCGCGTATGCTGACGGATCAGACAGCGACTTTGGCGCGGGTGGCGACAGAGGATGCATTGGCGACCCTGTTGCCGGTGGTGAAGGATGTGCAGGCGGTGACGGCCTCGCGATAGAACGCGGCTCCGGGCCGCGGTGTTGCCCACTGTTCCGCCCCGTGCCTGAAGAACCCAGTCGCCCCGTTCCGCTGAAGTGTGGTGATTTCCGGGATTGAGCAGACCGAAAGATCGCTGTTCCAGATGTTCTTGGTCGCGGGTCGTTCGGCCAGGCGCGCGCCCGAAAGCATGCGCATCGTCATCATGGATCGACTATTCCCGGACGGCCCGATGATACTCCCTGTTCGGCATCATGTCCGATGCCGAGGCCATGCGGTTCGACAGGTTGAAGAACGCGACGGTTTCCGAGAGGTCGAAAATATCCTCGTTCGTCAGTCCGTTGGCGCGCAGTCCGTCGCGGTCCGTATCGTCGATCAGGTTGGGTGTCGTGGTCAGCTTCCAAGCGAAATCCAACATCGCGCGCTGCCGAGCGTCGAGCTTCGCGACGCGGTAGTTCAGCGCCATCATTTCGCCGAGTTCGGGGTCGCCGGACAACTGGCGCACCGCGGCGCCGTGCGCCACCAGACAATAATAGCAACGATTGGCCGAGGACACGACGACGGCAATCATCTCCCGCTCCAGCTTCGACAGGCCGGAGTCGGACAGCATGATCTCGTTGTACATCGCCATGAAGTTGCGCAGGCGCTTGGGCTTGAGGCTGTAGGTGCTGAATACGTTGGGGACGAACCCCAGCTTTTCCACGCATTTCCGCCAGAGGACCTGAAGGTCCTCATCGAGCGTGGCCGGTTCGGGGACACCGAGGGCGGAGATATGGTCAGGCTGGGGCATGGCGGTTATCCGAAGACTTCAGGGTTGACCGCGTTTTCCTTCATCGGCGCGCCGTCCAGCACGCTGAGAATGTTGCGCGCGGTCATCACCGCCATGGCGGCCACGGCCTCGGTCGTGATGCCGGCCATGTGGGGGGAGGCGATGACGTTGTCGAGCGTCAGCAGTTTGTTGTCGTTCGGTGTGGGTTCGGACTCGAAGACGTCGAGGCCCGCGCCGGCGATGTGGCCGGATTTCAGGGCGTCGTACAGTGGGGCCTCGGCGATGATGCCGCCGCGGGCGGTGCTGACGCAGTAGGCGCCCTTTTTCAGCAGGCCAAGGCGGCGGGCATCGAACATGCCGACGGTTTCAGGGTTTTTCGGGCAGTGGATGCAGAGGAAATCGACGTTCGGCAGAGCAGCGTCTAGGTCGGCGACGGGGGTGAAACCGGCAGCGGAGATGACAGCGGGATCGACGTAGGGATCGTAGATCAGCACGTTCATGTCGAACGCTTTGCAGCGTGGGGCGGTGCGGGTTCCGATGCGGCCGAAGCCGACGATCAGGACAGTCTTGCCCGAGATTTCCATCGGCAACATCTGGTGACGGTCATTCCATTTCCCGCCTTTCACCAGTCCGTCCATATGGTGATTCAGCTTCGCCAGCGAAATCATCATGTGAAACGCCTGCTCGGCGACCGACGTGGAATTGGCGATGCCAACGACCATCAGCGGCACGCCGCGGGCGGTCAGAGCTGGGACCTCCACCGCGTCGAAGCCAACGCCGATGCGGGCGACGACCTGCATGGCGGGGGCGGCATCCATCTCGGTCTGTTTGAAGGGGGTGGCGGAAAGGGCGATGCCGGCGCAATCGGATAATTGCGGCAGTAGATCGGCTTGGGCAATGCCGGCCTGATAGATCACGGTTTCGATGTCGTCGCGCGCCTGCACGATCGCCACGCCTTGCTTGCCCATGGTGTGGGGCAGCATCACCTTGCGTTTGTTGGTGGCCATGAGTCAGATCCTTAGAGTGTGCGGGTCAGGGCGGCGAGGTAGCCGCGATTGGCGGTTGGCGCCAGATGCACCTCGTTCATCACGACGTGGCGCGGCAGGCAGGCGATGTAGCGGATCAAGTCGCCGCAATCGCTGGGTTGGACCATTTTCGCGCGAACTTCCGGCCCGACCGGGTTGGGGCGCTGGTCCAGGATGGGGGTCGCGACCTCCCCAGGGAGAAAAACGGTGGAGCGGATGCCGTTGATGCATTCCTGCATGTTCAGCCCGTGGCTCATGGCGACGATGCCGTGCTTGGCAGTGACGTAAATGGGGCCGGACACCCCGCCGATAAAACGCCCGGCCATTGAAGCAGTGTGGATGATCACGCCGTCCTGCTGCGCGCGCATGAAAGGTAGGGCCACTGTGACACAGTAAAGCGCGCCGACGAGATTGCCTTGGATCAGCGTGTCGATCCCCTCCGGCGTCAACTTGTCCCAATGGCGGTTGACGATATTGACCCCGGCGTTGTTGACCAGAATGTCGAGGCGGTTGAATTTCTCGCGGATATAATCGCCAACCTTTGCGACCTGCACCTTGTCGGTGAGATCGGCGGGGACGACGTGGGCGCCACCTTGGTGGATGCGTTTGGCGACACTTTCGAGCTTCGAGGCGGTGCGGCCCGTAAGGATGACGGTGGCGCCTTCCTCAGCGAGGGCCAGGGCGGCGGCTTCACCGATGCCGCTGCCGGCGCCGGTGACCCAGGCGATTTTTCCCGCGAGTTGCGGCATGAGCGTTTCCTCGATCGTTGGACGGGGTGGTATTCAATGCCCTCGGGCCGCGCGGGGCAAGCGCGCACAAGAACTGCCTTCGGGCAGCGTGAAATTGGCGTGGCCCGCCCGGCATTCAGTCCTGTGTAAGCTGGCCCGTCCTTGCTCGGCCACACCGTCGGAAAACGCCGCTTCGCCGGGGTTCTCCATTTTAGGACGCGGCTTCCAGGGCTTCCTCCGCCTCCAGCCACGCCATTTCCGCCGCTTCCGCCTCCCGCCGGATCGCGGCCAGACGGGCATTCGCGGCGGTGACTTCCGCGACGCGTCCCGGCGCGTAAAGGGCCGGGTCGGCCAGCTTCGCTTCGATCGTTGCTCGCTCGTTCGTCAGTTTCGCGAGTTTCGCTTCGGCATCCTTGGCCTGTTTGCGCAATGGCGCGACGGCAGCGCGGGCCTCGGCGCGTTCGCGGCGGTCGTCCCGGCGGGTCGCGGTTTCGGCTTTCGCCGCGGGGCGGGCGCGTTCGGCCAGCAAAGCACGGTAATCGTCCAGGTCGCCGTCGTACGGTCGAACGGTGCCGTCGGCAACGAGCCACAGGCGATCCGCCACGAGGTCGACCAGATGCGGATCGTGGGTGATGAGCATCACCGCCCCCTCGAAATCCGCCAACGCCTTGACCAGGGCCTCGCGTGCATCGATGTCCAGGTGGTTGGTGGGTTCGTCCAGGAGCAGGAGTTGCGGCGCGTCGCGGGTGGCCAACGCCAACAGCAGGCGTGCTTTTTCCCCGCCCGAGAGGTTGGCGATGGGCGTGTCGGCGCGGTCCGCGTCCAAGCCGAAACGGGCCAACTGGCCCCGCACCTGCGTCGGAGTGGCGCGCGGCAGTGCCCTGGTCATGTGATCGACCGGATTCTCCTGCATCACCAGTTCCTCGGTCTGGTGCTGGGCGAAATAGCCAACCTTCAGCTTCGGGCCGCGGCGGACCTCGCCCGACAGTGGATCGAGCCGGCCGGCCAGCAGTTTCGCCAATGTCGATTTGCCGTTGCCGTTGGCGCCGAGCAGGGCGATGCGGTCGTCCATGTCGACGGTCAAAGACAGGTTCTTGAGCACCGCGCGGCCGTCATAGCCGATGCTGACGCGGTCCAATGCCAGGATTGGCGGGGCGATACGCGCGGGTTGAGGGAAGGCGAAGCGGGTGGGGGCGTCCTCGATGACGTTTTCGATCTGGGGCAGACGCTCCAGGGCCTTGATACGGGCTTGGGCCTGGCGGGCTTTCGAGGCTTTGTAGCGGAAGCGGTCGACGAAGGACTGGATATGCGCGCGTTCCCGGGCGACCTGGGCGGCGGCGGCGTTCTGCTGCATCGCTTTTTCCGTGCGGATACGCACAAATTCGTCGAACCCGCCCGGGGTCAGGCTGATCTTGCCCTTGTCGAGGTGTGCGATGGCCTCGACCGCGCGGTCCAGCAGGCCGCGATCGTGGGAGACCACGACCGCCGCGCCGGGGAAGCGGGCGAGCCATGTTTCC
>CAIRCM010000176.1 GCA_903877125.1 uncultured Acetobacteraceae bacterium
CGGTGCATGCCACCATCCACGATTTTCGTGCTGGAACAAAGGCGTGGATACCGGCATACGCCGGCATGACGGTGGAGACTGGACGGTCGAGAGAGTCCAAATCATCGCAGGTTGGTATAAGTCGCGTGACTTTCTCAGGCACCGTGCCCTGGCCTGCCAGAGCAAAAAACAAATTACTACCCCCCTAGGAACCGCGCCACCGCCGGTATCGCCCGCATCGCCTCCAACTCGGCCTCCGTCGGCAGCACCGGCCGGTCCCGTGCGGTGTTCACCATGCACAGAAACCCCATCGGCGCGTCGCCCGAGGCCCGGAATTGATGCCAGGTCCAGGCCGGGATCGTGATCAGATCGTGCGCCCGCACCTCCCGCACCTCGGTCCCCAAAAGGCAGAGACCGCGACCGCGGAAGACCATCACCGCATGCGTGTGTTCATGCCGTTCCAGCGTCGAATACCCGTCAGCTCCCATCTCGAAATACCGCAGCTCGCACCCCAGACTCGGGTCGAGAAACAGGGTCTGGCGTGAGATATCCTTGAACGGCGCACTGCCATCCTGCTTGTAGGGCTGATACGTCACCCCCTCCCACCGATAGCCGCCGTCGGTCGGACGAAACAGGGAGGGGGGATGTTCGGAGTCCATGGGGCATTACCTGACGAAGACGATCCCGCGACTTAATCCTCGCACCGCGCCGCGGCAATCGCATTATCCGTGGGGGTGATCCGCGACGGCCCGCGCGAACCGCTCGGCTTCCTCGGTGATCCGCTCCCGCGCCATCAACAGATTGCCACCGATCAGCAGCATCGTGTCAGGCCCATAAAAATCCAGAATCTCCGCCGTACGGGCCAATGTCATCCCTCCCGCGGGGATCGGCAGCGCATCGTACCCGCGTGCATTCGCGGCCAGGCGCCGGCAGGTATCCGGCGAATACCCGAACCGCCCGCCGAAGCTGGGGAAAATCGCCCCGCCGGCACCGAAGGCCGGCAGCAGCTTCCCCAGCAGCAGTTCCGGGGCGATCCGGGCGGCCCCGCCCAGCGCCGGATGCGCGAACAGCACGACATCGGGGAATTCCCGGCGCAGGCGAACCAAAGCCGAGACACCCGCGATCATCGGCGCCAGCATCGCGCAGTCCAGACCGCAATCGACCGCCAGCCGCAACTGCCCACGCATGGAGTCCAGATCGCCGGACAGGCTTGGGATATACCGCGTCATGTGCCCGGTGGTCCGGCTCGCCCGCGCCACTGCCGCCGCGACCGCCGGAATCCGTTCGGCGGCCGGGCTGTAGCGCTGATCGGCCAGGCCATGATCGTCCTTGATGAAATCCAGCCCGCCGAGTGCGAATCGCTCCGCCAATGCGGCCATCTTCTCCACCGGCATGCCCTGCGGCTTCAGCGCCGATCCGGTGAATGCCCGCCCGGTCACGCTCAGCCGCGAACGGAGCGCGGCCAGGCCCCGCGCGGGGCCTGCGAATACCGCCGGCATATCCACGTCCCACAGCACCACGTCGTCCTGCAACGAGGTGTTGCCGAACAGCATGTTCATGAACTGGCCGGCGTCGTCGCCGACCGTGTCGATCGCCAGCCCGATCCGCACCGCGAACACGCCGTCCCCGACTGGATCGATCGCCTCCACCGAACCCACGATGTCGGACAGCACGGCGTCGTCGTCGATCGCCTCGATCGGCATCTCGACGCTTTGTTCCACCGCGATGCCGCGTGCCCGAGCCTCGATGCCAGCGGTATCGGAGCGCACATGGTAGGTGACGGAAAAGCGTCCGTTCATCTTCGCGGAATCACCAGCGCGTCCACGGCGACCGCGCCCGACGCGCCCAGGATGACCGGGTTGATGTCGATGGCCTCCAGCCCGTCGCCGATGGACAGTGCCACGCGCTGCAGCGCCAGCAACAGATCGACCATCGCTTTCATTGTCCCGGCATGGCGCCACCGTTGGCTCGCGATCACCCGGCCCAGGCTGCTGGTTGCCAGCTTTGCCTCGATCGTCTGTCGGTCGACCGGTATCGGCCATACCACCGCGTCCCCCAACGCCTCGGCATGAATGCCGCCAAGCCCCGCCAGCAGTACCAGCCCTACGCCATCCGACCGCGTCACCCCGGCAATCGCCTCCAGGTCGCCCTTGATCATTTTCTGCACGATGACGTTCTTGCACCCAAGCACGGCGTAGGCGGCTTCGAGTGAATCGCTGTCGGCGAGGTTGACCTGCACAAGGCCAAGGTCGCTCTTATGCGCCACATCCTCCACGACACCTTTGAGCACCACGGGATATCCGACCCCACGCGCCGCCGACAGCGTATGGGCGAGCGACGGGCACTCCACCGTGGGTACCGCCCGCACACCGAACGACAGCAGCAGACCGAGGCTTTCGGGTTCGGTCAGCTGCCTTGCCGGCAACGTGGGCGCGGTGCGCGGCACCTCGGCCGGGATCGCCGCGGGTGGCGGCGTCAGCAGCGCTCCGATTCCCTCCAGCAGGATATCGGTCTCGGTGAACACATCCATCCCGCGCGAGGTGTAAGCTTCCCGCTCCGACGGCGGCATCCCGCCGGGGGAGACGATCAGCAGCGGCTTGCCCGACTCCGTTCGCCCCTTCGCCAGCGCGTCGCGGATCGGATCCCCCTGCCAGGGGTTCATCGAGTGCATCAGGCCGAGCGCGACCGACACGCCGGGGTCGGCCATCAGCAGGGCCGGAATCTCGCCGGCGCGGCGCATGCCGCCGAAAATCCCCAAATCCAACGGGTTGCCGATGCGGGAGAACATCTTGTGTGCGTCGATCGCGGCATGGGTTTCATCCGTCAGGTTCGCGAGGCTCACGCCCAGCGCCTCACATCGATCGGCGATCAGGGAGGCTCCGGCGCCGGACGTCGACAATGCGCCGAGCTTGCCCGGGCGCCGACCGTATTTGTCAAGTAACGCCGCCGCGGTCATCAGCCCTTCCAGCGTCCGAACCGTCGAGACTCCGCTGACATCCATCAGCGCCCGATAGGATGCCGAGTCCCCGGCCATGCGCGACGAATGCGCCACCGCTGCCGCCGCGCCTGCCGCCGATCCGCCAATCTTCAGCGCCACCACCGGTTTGCCCGCCGCGTGCGCCCGCAACGCCAATTCGCGGAACCGGGGTCCGTCCTCCAGGCTGTCGATCAACAGCGCGATGACCCGCGTCGGCGCATGACCGATGCCGTACTCCATATAGTCCAGCACCGAAAGATCGGCTTCGTTGCCGGCCGAGGCAAACAGCGACAGCCCCGCGCCGAGCATTGCCAAACGTCCCGCCATCGCGTCGAACAGGGCGCCGGAGTGCGAGAAGATCGACACGCCGCCCGCCTTCTGCCGCTTGGCATGCGCGGTGTTGAACCCGATCGAAAGCGGGTGATGCGCGTTGTAGATGCCGTTGCAGTTGGGTCCGACGATGCGGATATTCGCCTCCGTCGCGATGCGCTGCAATTCCCGCTGCCGTTCCGCGCCACCCGCATCGAGGCTTTCCGCGTAGCCCGCCGATCCCACGATGACCGACGTCAGGCCCGCCGCGGCGCAATCCTTCACGGCCTGTACCGTGGCCTCGGCCGGGATCGCGAGGAAAGCGGTATCCACCGGTTCGGGCACGGACGCGATATCCGGCAGGCAGGGAATGCCCTGCACTTCCTTCAAGCGGCGGGAGATGCCGTACACGCCGCCAGGGAAGCCGGCATTGCGGATATTCGTCAGCACGATGAAACCGTGCTTCGTATCGTCGTCGGACGCCCCAATTACCGCCACCGCTCTTGGATGAAACAAAGCGTGCAGCGCGTCCTGTTTGGTGGTCATTCGGCAGATCCCCATCTTCCGGTTGCATGGTGCCGTCGGTGCCCGGCTATGTCCATGCCGCGATGCATTGCATATTGTCACGCCTAACCGAAGGGAGCGACGACATGAGCGAAACCGCCGAGATGCTGCTGCGCGAAGACCGCGGCTTCATCCGCATCCTGACCATCAACCGCCCGCATCGCATGAATTCCATGTCGCCTGAACTCGGGGACCGGCTGATCGAGGAATTCGTCGACGCCAACGCCGATCCCGCCGTGCGCGCCATCGTGCTGACCGCCGTTGGCGACCGCGCCTTCTGCGCCGGCGCCGACCTCAAGGCCCGCGCCGATGAGGATAAGGCCGGCAAGCCGTTCCAGCCGCTGCTGTCCCGCGTGCAGCGTTATGTGTTCGAGGTCGTGCTGGAAACCTTCAAACCGACGATCGCCGCGCTGAACGGCCCGGCGGTGGCCGGTGGCTGCGAACTGGCACTGGCCTGCGACATGCGGATCGGCGCCGAACACGCGCTGATGGGCCTTCCCGAGGCGAAGCGCGGCAAAGGCGCCCACTTCGCCAACGTGATGTTGCCGCGCCTGATCCCCTCGGGGATCGCGTATGAGATGCTCTACCTCGGCGAATACATCAACATGGAGGAAGCCAAGCGCTGGGGCCTGGTCAACCGCGTTGTCCCGAAGGGCGAGGCCTTGAACGAAGCGGTCAAAATGGCGGAAGCGATCTGCGAGAACGCGCCGGTCACCATTCGCCGCATGAAGGAAACCGCCGTCCGCGCCAACGGCCTGCCGATGTCGGTCGCGTTGCGGCTGAATGAGGGTATAAGTCCTTACACCAGCGAAGACCGTGTCGAAGGCGTGCGAGCCTATGTGGAAAAGCGCAAGCCGGTCTGGCGCGGTGTTTAAATCGAACGGAGTCCGATCGTGCGTTACGTGCCCCCTTTTGAAATTCTGAAGGCCTTTATGACCATCGGGGTGGAAAACGGGGAGCCGGTGGTGTCATGCTCCTACGACGATTTCATAACGATGGTCCGGCGTATGATCGCCGGCATCGAAGTCGACGAAAAATGGTATCTGGAGCAGTATCCGGACATCGCGGAGGCGATCGAACAGGGGATCGTCGCCTCCGCGCAGGAGCATTTCGTGAATGACGGATATTTCGAGGGCCGGCGTCCGTTCCCCATCCGGGTCAACGAACGCTGGTACCTGATGAACAATACCGGCGTCGCCGACTACGTCCGGCAAGGAAGGCTGGTATCTGGGCAGCAGCACTTCGACGAAAACGGCTACGACGAAGGGCGGCTGCCTTTCGCCTTATAGGTCTTTGTTCGATCGTGCTAAGCCGGTTTCTGCTGCGGCAACGCCATCCGCACCGATACCGCCGCACTGGCGATCACCGCGATGTCGCCACGTTCTGGATCAGGAACGTCCAGCCCTCCCTTGACCGCCTTCACCGTCACGATCCCATGCGGCAACGTCGCCTTCACCTTGTCGGTATCGACCTTGTCGGGCTGTTGCACGCCGATCGTCACATCGACCTGCATCTGTTTCGAATCCACGCCAAAGGCCCGGATCCACGTCATCGAGCTATGATGCAGCGCGTCCTGCACCGCTCGGATTGCCGCTTTGGTGTAATCCCCGCCATGCAGGTCGTTGCCGGCGCCAAGCTCAAGGATAATACGTTTCGGTTGCATGCAGCCCTCCCTTAGGCGATGTCGAGGTGAACGATCGCCGCGGCATTGGCGATCATCGTGGTGCTGGTGCCGGCATCGTTGGGGATTTCCAGCCCGCCTTCGACGCACTCCACCGTGCCCGTGCCATGCGGCAGCACGGCCAGAACCTGCGCCTTGTCGACCAGATGCGGGCGGGGCACGCCGATCAGCACCTCCACGAACATCGAATCCACATGCAGCCCAGCCGCGTCGGCGATGCTGAGCGAATTGTGCCACAGCGCATCTCGCAACGCGCGCACCGCCGCCTTGGTGGGGTCCGAACCCCTGATATCGGTGCCCATCCCGATCTCGAGCACCACGCGTTTCATCGCCATGTCCGTTTCCTTCTTCTGGACGATCCGGCATCGAGCCTAGGCGGTTCGATCAAAGGTGGGTAGTGTCGCGGCAAACGTCCAGGGAACCACCATGATCCAATTGTCTCGCCGAGCCGCCTTGGCCGGTACTGCCGCCCTCGTCGCGCTGCCCTCTCGGGCGGAAAACGCGCCGGGCATCACCGATAAGGAAATCCTGTTCGGCCAGACCATGCCGTACAGCGGGCCCGCTTCGTCCTACGGCACGATCGGCAAATCCGCCGACGCCTACTTCAAGATGATCAACGACCAGGGCGGCATCGACGGCCGCAAGCTGCGGATGATCTCCCTCGACGATGGCTACGTCCCGCCGAAGACCGTCGAACTGACCCGCCGCTTGATCGAGGAGGATAACGTCGCCTTCCTGTTCAACACCTTGGGCACGCCGACGACCAACGCGACGCGGAAATACGTCAACAGCAAGAAGGTGCCACAGCTGTTTATCGCCTCCGGTGCCACGCAGTTCGGCGATCGCGAGCATTTCCCCTGGAGCCTCGGCTGGCAGCCGACCTACCAGATCGAGGGACGCATCTACGCCAAACACATCCTCAAGACCGCACCCGATGCCAAGATCGGCGTGCTGTATCAGGGCGACGATTCCGGGCGGGACTATTTCAAGGGCATCAAAGATGGTCTGGGCGAGGCGAATGCCAAGATGATCGTCGCCACCGCGACCTATGAGGTGACGGACCCAACGGTCGACTCGCAAATCCTGGAGTTGCACGACAAAGGCGCCGATGTGCTGTTCATGACCGGCATTCCCCGGTTCAATGCCATGGCGATCCGCAAGGCCGCCGATATCGGCTGGAAGCCGCGCTTGTTCTACATCTCCTCCACCGGGTCCTCGGTTGCCACCGCGATCGTGCCGGCGGGTGTGGAAAAGGCGGTTGGCGTTATCACCGCGAGCTACCTGAAGGATCCCACTGACAAGCAATGGGCGACCGATCCGGGCTTCGTCGAATGGAAGGCCTTCATGGCCAAATATTACCCCAGCGGGGATGTGACCGACGTCAACAACGTCTACGGCTATACCTGCGCCCAGACCCTGGTTGCGACACTCAAACAATGCGGCAAGGACCTCTCTCGCGCGAATATCCTGCGCCAGGCGACGAACCTGGATTTCGTGCTGCCCATGCTGCAGCCCGGTGTCCGCGTGAAAACCGGGCCCGAAGATTATTACCCGCTGAAACAGATGCGTCTGGTCAAGTTCGACGGAACCGCGTGGATTCCGTTCGGCGACGCGATCTCCGGCTGAGCGACAGGGAGAAAACCGATGGATGTTGGCATGCAATTGGTGTTCGCCAGCTACGGCTGGACGAACATGCCCGACGATCAGGTCTGGGACGAGGAACTGAAACTCGCCCGCATCGCCGCCGACAGCGGCTTCGACGTGATCTGGTCGGTGGAACACCATTTCAACGATTACTCGTTCTGCCCGGATAATCTTCAGCTGATGTCCTGGCTCGCCGCCGCCTGCCCCAATGTCGGTCTGGGAACCGCCGCGGTCATTCTGCCATGGCACGATCCCCTGCGCGTCGCGGAGCAGGTGTCGGTGCTGGATCATCTGAGCGGCGGGCGGTTCCGCCTAGGGGTGGGGCGCGGCCTCGCCCAGCGGGAGTTCCAGGCGTTCCGCGGCACCATGGACGAATCCCGCGAACGCTTCGACGAATCCGCCCGGATGATTCTCGATGCGCTGGAAACCGGCTTCATGGCAGGCGACGGCCCCCACTACAAACAGCCGCGCATCGAAATCCGCCCCCGGCCGAAACGGTCCTTCGACGGCCGCGTCTACGCCGTTGCATCGTCCGACGATTCCGTCGTCTCCGCCGCTAAACTAAACGCGCGGATGGTCATGTTCGCCGACCGCCCATGGCCGATGCGCATGCCCGCGATCCAGAAACACCGCGACCTCGTCCGCCAGATGCACGGCCAGGAAGCGCTGCCCCCGTTGCTCGCCGATTTCTGCGTCTGCACCCCCACGATGGACGGCGCCGAGGAAAAAGCCATCCAATACATGGGCAAATTCGTCGAAAGCAATTTCTACCACTACGAACTGCTCGGCGATCATTTCGCTCAGGTCAAAGGCTACGACGCCTATGCGCAGAAGATCGCGCTCGCCAAGGAAATCGGCATGGAGGGCATCGTCAAAGCCTTCACCCAGGCCGCCGTCTGGGGCACCCCGGACCACATTCTGCGCATGTTCGAGGAACGGCGGAAAATCGTCGGCGATTTCGAACTCGCCACATCCTTCCGCTTCGGCGGCACACCCTACGACTTCGCGGAAGAGGGATTGCGTCTCTACTGCAAGGAAGTGCTCCCGGTCCTGAAGACCTGGAAGGCCGAAGCCCTGGCGAACGCCGCGGAATGAGCCTGAACGGCACATCGACCGATACGATACCGTTCCTGGACGTCGCGGCCTGGCTCGCCGGCGACCGTTCGGCGCTGCCTGGCCTCGGCCGCACGCTCCGCCACGCTTTCGAGCATGTGGGCTTCTACTACCTCCGCGGTCACGACGTCCCGCAAGCCCTGATCGATGCGACCTTCGCCGAGGCGGCCCGGTTCCACGCCCAGCCGCTGGAGAAGAAACTCGAAGTCAAAATCAACGACCATAATATCGGCTACATGCCGATGGGCGGCAGCCTCGCCCGCACGTCGAAGATCAACAACAACACCAAACCCAGCGTGAACGAGGCGATTTTCTTCCGCCGCGAACGCACGCCGGACGATCCCGACGTCATCGCCGGCACCAAACTGCGCGGGTTGAACCAATGGCCCGCCGACCTGCCCGGTTTCCGCGATACCGTGCTGGCCTACATGGCGGCGATGGAAAGCCTTTGTAAACGTCTGGTGCCGATCTACGCGGTGGCGCTCGACCTGCCACCCGATTATTTCGATACCATGTTTGCCAAGCCGAACATGATTCAACGCCTGTCGCATTATCCGCCGCGCGCATCCTACGACGACAACGAATTTTCCATCGCCCCGCACACCGATTCAGGGTTCATGACCTTGCTCGCCCCCTCCGCCGTGCCAGGTCTGGCGATCCGCCTGCCCGACGGCACATGGTTCGATGCGCCATCGATCCCCGGCTGTTTCACCGTCAACGGCGGCGACATCCTCAAACGCTGGACCAACGACCGGTTCCTGTCGACACCGCATCGGGCACTGAACGTGTCCGGCATCGACCGATACGCCATCCCGTTCTTCTTCGACACGCACCCCGACACGTTGCTGACCTGCCTGCCCACCTGCCAGTCCGCGGACAACCCGCCGAAATACGAACCGGTCACCTACCACGACTATGCGGTCTGGTACGCCACCCGGAATTACGTGCACCAGAGCAAGGAAACTCCCGCATGATCGACCGCCGCCAAACCGTCTTCGGCCTCGGCGCGCTCGGCGCGGTCGCGATGATGCCCCGCGACGCCAAGGCGGATCTCGCCGCCCTCGAAGGCGCGGCACGTAAAGAGGCGACGCTCACCTGGTACGTCGCGCAGCATGACGCCGAACGGGCAGAGGCAATAGCGAAACAATTCACCGCCGATTATCCGGGGATCGCGGTGTCGGTCATCCGCACGACGGGGCAGGTGGCTTTCCAGCGCCTGACAATGGACATCAAGAACCACACGCCGCAATGCGACGTGTTCAGCACCACCGATATTTCCCACATGCCGGTCCTGAAGGAAAAGCATGAACTGACGTCCTATACGCCGGAAAACGCGGCCGCGCTGCTGCCGCCGTTCGCCCGTCTGTCCGATCCCGGCTATTCCTATATCACCAATGCATCCCGCTATTTTCTGATCTACAACACTCAGAAAGTGCCCGCCGCCGAGGCACCGAAAGCCTGGACCGATCTGCTGGACCCCAAATGGAAGGGCAAGGTCGCGCTCGGCCATCCCGCCTTCAGCGGCTGCACCGGCACCCTGGTCGCGACATTGCGGAAGCAATACGGGTGGGAGTTCTTCGAAAAACTGGCGAAAAACAACCCCCGCGTCGGGCGTTCTGCCGTCGATCCGGTCACGCTGATCACCGCGGGCGAGTGTCTGATCGGCCCCGCCTCCGCCACCAGCGTCTATTCCGGCATCGACAAGGGCAACCCGCTCGGTCCCGTCCATCCCACCGATGGGCTGGTCGTCTGTATCGCCCCATCCGCAATCCCCGCCAACGCCCCGCACCCCAACGCCGCCCGCCTGTTCATGGAATGGCTGCTGGGCGAGCACTATTCCCGCATGGTCACGTCCGATGGCGGGGAACCGCTGCGCGCCGGCGTCAATCCCCGCAAGGACGAGCCGCTGCTGTCGACACAAAAAATCCTGCAATTGACGGTCGATGAAATCCGCAAGGACGTGCCCGAGGTGATCGAGCAATGGCGGGATACGTTTGGAAGCTGACCCAGCGCTGATTTGAAGCCGACGCAAACGCAGGAACGAATCACATGCGGCTTGCCTCCAAAACCTACGACGCCGAGGACGTCTGGGCAGTGCAGGAGATGTACCATGCCAACGGCTGGACCGACGGGCTGCCCATTGTCCCGCCGGTGGCCGAGGCCGTCGCCGCCTGCCTGGACTGGGCGATGACCCCGCCGGAGCAACTGATCGGCATCGAGCCGGTGCGCGGCGTGGCGATCACGGCGGAGAAACTGGCGATCAACGCGGTCATGGCCGGCTGCCTGCCGATGCATTTCCCGGTCGTGCTCACCGCTTTCGCGGCGATGCTGCAACCGGAATTTCTGCTGCACGGCGCGACGTCCTCGACCGGCGGCTGCGCGGTCCTGATCGTCCTGAACGGCCCGATCCGCCAGGAATTCGGCGCCGCCGGCCGCTTCAACGCCCTGGGCAACAGCGACCGAGCGACGGGGGCGATCGGACGGGCGATTCGGCTGGCGCTGATCAACATTCTGGAGGTGCGGCCTGGCGGCATCGATCGGTCCACCATCGGCCATCCCGGCAAGTTCAGCTTCTGCGTGGCCGAGGACGAGGAGGATTCCACCTGGCTGCCGTTGGCCGAACAGCGCGGCACGCCGCCCGGCGCCTCGGCCGTGACGGTGATGGCGGCGGGTGCGCCGCGCCAGATCATGAACGAGTGGACCACGGACCCCGAGGAAATCCTGGAAACCTTCGCCGCCGAAATGCGTGCCAACATGCGCCATTACTCGCTTTATGCCGGCAATTACGCGCTGATCGTGCCGAAACAGTTGCGCGACCACCTCCAGGCGGCCGGCTGGAGCAAGGCCGATATCGCCAACCGCATCCACGAACGCGCGCGCGTCAAACGCGGCGAATGGGCCGATGTCGGCAAGGGTTCGGTCGTCCGCGATCGCGGCGAAACCGTCCATACCGCCTTGCGCAGCCCCGAGGATCTGCTGATCGTCGCCGCCGGCGGCCCCGCGGGCGGCTTCGGCGCGGTGATTCCGCCGTGGTTCGGTGGCAAAAGCGCCGCGGTGACGCTGCCGGTCGGTGTGTGTGTCGACTGCGAACCGTCAGTATAGGAGACAGCATGGTTATCCAGGTTCTAGACCCCACCAACGAAACCGCTCCGCCGCTTGGTGTCCTCGCGCCCCGGCTGGCGACGCTGGCCGGGAAGACGGTCGGTTTCATTTCCAACGGCAAGGAGGGGACGAAGGGCTTCTTCGCCCATCTCGATCGCATGCTGCGGGACGAATGCGGTGTCGCCGACGTGATCTGGCGCACCAAATCCAACTACAGCGCGCCGGCCGATGCCCATATCGCGGCGGAGATCGCCGGTTGGGACGCCGCGATTTCCGGGATCGGCGACTGAGGCAGTTGTTCGTCGTGCAGTTTGCATGACGCGATAACGGCCGAACGTCTCGGAGTTCCCGCCATCGGTGTGATGACCGAACGGTTCGCGAGTGCGGCGGAGTTGATGGCGCGGGTTCTGGGTTTTCCGGGTTACGGGTTCGCGACGATTGCGCATCCGATCAGCAGCGCCACCGATGACGGTCTGCGGGATATGGCGGCGAGCGTGATCGGTCGGGTTTCCGACCTGCTGCTGCGTTAGAGCCCCACCCACGCGTCATGGTAGGGCCTGATCCGACCACCTCCTGCAAAACAAGGCGCTTTATAGCCACACTTTATTCGGCGCCTCAATTTGAGGCGTTGGTCGGGTCAAACCCGACCATGAATCCGTTTGTCGTTCACTCCCCGCTCGCCGTTAAGCCGCCGCGTGCTCGGGTGCGCCGCTGTCCAGGTACTGCGTTGCCCCGCCGAGCACCAGCACCAGTTTCAGCGGCCCTCGGCCCGGCACCGACAACAGCGCAGCCGGCAGCGTCGCACGGCCATTGGTCCAGCGGATGCCTTCGGTTGGCTCGTAATCGTGGAACCCGTCCGTCAACCGCGGATCGGCGGCCGCCACGCCGGTATAGTTCCAGCCGCGATGCAGCTCGATCCGTCGCACCGCGACCCCCAAGGCCCGATTGTCGCGCGCGATTCCCAATTCCGCCGGCACGACATCCCGAGACGCAATCGCCACCCGGCCCGGCATACCCGGAATGAAAAACACAAGCGAGGCTGCATCCGTTTCCGCGGCCTCCAGCCGGACGCCATCGACGATCAGATGCAGATCGGCATCGTCGGTCATCGGCGGCAGATTGCGCGGGCCGGCGCGGTCCAGAAGGCGGCGCCAAATCTCATCGACCACGGCGCCGCCCGTGATCACCGGCGCGCAGGGTTCCTGCGGCGGGCCGTTCCAGCCGTCATTCGCGTTCTGGAACAGCCACCGGTTCCCGTCGTCGCGGTAGCTTTCCGCCGGCGCGCCGTTGGCGATCAGGATGTCGTGGCTTTCCAGCTCGATGTGATAAATTTCCACTTCCTGCGCCCTGTCGTCCCACACGATGGAGCGGTGATTGACCAGGAATTCCGCCGGAACGAACACGCCATCGAAATACAGCGAGTGCGCTTTGGTTACGTGCAGGTCGCGGTTCGGCACGTTCGGCGCCAGCGCACCCTTGCGGACGATGACCGGGGTGGCCGGCCCGCGCTGTCCGCGTGTCGCCAGCACATTCCCGCGGCCGATCCAGACGATTTTCCGTGGTGTCGGGCTGTTCGCCGTCACGACCAGATCACCGGCGGCGAGCGATTCCACGCCGACCTCACCCTCGGGCGTCAGGATTTGGGTGCCCTTGCAGAAGCAGATGTTGGTGATGTCGGTGCCGAACGCGCCGGTGGTGTAGCTCGGCGACCCGCCGACGGCACTGGCGAAATGCAGCGTCACATGGCTGCCGCTGGTATTGCCGAGGATCAAATTACTGCCGGACACCGTCTTGGAGGTCGCGGTGAAGCCGGTGACGTCGATGGTGTCGGTGAGGTTGATCCCGGCAAAGGTGTACGATCCGGCGTGAATCGACGTCACGTCCACCACCCATTTTGCGCCGGATGCGAACGACACGGTCTGGAAATTGAGGTATTGCGTCCCCAGCCCGCCGCTCAGCGTGCCCGTGCTGGCACCGGACGCGAGCAGGACGATGCCGGTGCTTCCAGCGGTATTAACGACGTTGCCGACGAAGCTTGCGCCCGCATCGACGATCAACTCATTGGTGCCGGCGCCATACAGCTCGACGGCGTTCCCGCCGCCACCGTTGATCGTACCCGCGTTGGTGACCGTACCGGCGCCGCCGTAGATTTTAATACCGTAAGCGCCCGTGGTGTTGGCGTTGATATGGCCGCCCGTGAAATTCGTGACCGTCCCGCCACCCGCGAGCAGGATCGCGCCGTAATTCAGGCCGCCGCCGCTGGCGCCCTGGATAGTGCCGTAGTTGTAAACCGACGCAGGCGCAATGTTCGTGGCGAACAACTGGCCGGATATCAGGCCGCTCGATTTGTTGGTGACGACGCCGCCAGCCTGAAGAGCGATCGCGGCGGAGTTGGCCGCGACAGCGGCAACAATCTTTCCGTAATTGACGATCGTGCCGGTGTTGTTGTGGAAGCGTACGGCATTTACCCCACCGCTCTGTCCGTGAATATATCCCGCCGAAAGGTTGGTGAGTATCCCCGCGTTGAGGAAGTAGACTGCTTCACCGCCACCGGCCGACGGCGAGGCGATCGTCGCGTGATTGGTGAGCGTGGCGGTACTGCCCTTGAACCAGACGGCAGACCCTATCGAAGCTGGTCCGGTGAAACTTCCCGTGGCGTAGTACGCGCCGGTCCCGTTGAAGGTACTGGCACTCGTAATCGTCGTCGTCATCGGCCCGTTTCCCCCGGTTTGTCCAATTGGGCGTTATCGCAACCGAAACCTGTCGAAAGATCCGCCCAGGCCAACTCTCGCTGCGCAGTATAGAGACGTATGTAAGGCACTATATCCCTTGCCTGCGCCCTGAATAGGATCAATCGTGAGGCGGTGACGTCTTTTTAGATCGTGCCGATGTCACCGAACCCGCGCGCCGTGGCGCATCGGTCCTCGAGGGTGAGGTGATCGTATGTTTGGGTCATTGCAACACCTTAGCAGTTTGGTGTTGCACTTCGTCTGCGAACTTGGGGTATCCACGATTTTCGCTCCGCGGAGTTTGAAAAGTCGTGGGTACCGGCATTCGCCGGCATGACGGGGGTGACAGGCCGGTGCGTCGATGATTGGGGCCGTCGATATGACATCCCACAAGTTCGAATCGCACCCCAACGCATGAAAAGGATGACCTGGATGAGCGCCCCAGACGTGGAATCCGGCCAACGCCTAGCGACCAATGTCACGTTGCCGGCAGCCCTTGTGGCCGAGGCCCGCGCGCGTCGGTGGCGGAACGGCGCCGGGCGCAATGGCTGGCCGAAAACCGCGAGGCCATCGAGGCGTACAACCGGCGGGTCGAGAACGAGGGCCTCACACTCGCGGCCTATCGGCCACTCTTCTGGATGAATTGAGTACCCGCGTTGTGATCCCGCTTTTGCCGGCGGGTTCCGGCCGAACCATTCGGGACCTGAATCCGGCTGTCGGGATCGATGGACGCCCTTTCGTGGTGATGACGCAGGAATTTTTGGCGGTGTCGCGGGCGCTGCTGAAGCGCAGCGTCGGATCGCTGGATGCCTGGCAGGACGAAATCGTGCGGGCATTGGATATTTTGTTGACGGGCTTATGAGCCGGTTAGAAAAATCCGTGTAAAAACCACCGTCTGTCTCCCGTCGCCGGATCGTCCCCATCCCCCCGGCGGAACAGCCAGAAGCGGCGGCCTTCGTCGTCCTCCACCCGGAAATAATCGCGGACGGAGCGCATTTCCCCGTCGCGCTTCCACCATTCGCCGGCGATGCGTTCGGGGCCGTCGGCATGGCGCACGCGGTGGCGCACCCGCCGCCACGTAAACGCCAGAGGCGGATGGTCGGGCAGCAACGCCATCGCATCGATCGGCTGCGGCGGATCGAGCAGGCGGACGGGGCGCGGCAGATCGGCGGGCCAGGTCATGCCGGTTTTTCGTTCCAGTGCCGGCACCCGGCGCACGGAACGTTCCGGCACGTCGCTTTCCACCGGTTCGTTGCGGAAAATGCGATCTCCGCCCAGCCGGTTCGACAACCGGTCCACCAGTTCGGCGATCGGAGCCTCGGTTCGTTGCGACAAAGCGGTGGTTTGGGTCTGCGGCGCGGAATCCGAGCGGGTGACGACCAGCCGCATCGCCTCGACCCCCAGGCCGGGATCGATGCGGTCCAGCCGTTCATCCAGCATGCGCGCCAGATGCCGGGCGTCGCGGGACGGTCGGGCGGTGCCGATCCGGATTGAGGGCGTGGTGCCGTCCACCCGCTCGAACAGCAGATCGAGCCGTCGAGCGCCTTGGCCGGCTTTCTCCAAATCCCCGCACACCAGCAAGGTCAGGCGGGCGATGACGGCGGAAAACGCGGGCGCGGTCAGCAACGGCTCGACAAAGGTCAGACGGGCCTGGATCAGGTCGGGCGGAATCGCCGGAACGATCGGTTCGAACACCGCCCCGGACAATTGGTCCAACCGCATGGCGACGATGCTGCCGAAGCGGCGTACCAATGGCCCGCGTGGCGTCGCTGCCAGGGGGCCGATCCGGTCGAAACCCATGAGGTGCAGCCCGTCGCAAATGGCGGAGGGCAGGCGGAGGGCTTCGATGGGGAATGCCCCCGATTGCCCGTCACGCTCCCCCCCGTCATGGCCGGGCTGCTCTCTCCCGTCATGGCCCGGCTTGTCCGGGCCACCTATCCCGGTACCAGTGCCGCTTGAGGTGGCCCGGACACGCC
>CAIRCM010000177.1 GCA_903877125.1 uncultured Acetobacteraceae bacterium
AGGAGGGTATCTTCAGCGTCGGCGGGCATGGCAGATTCTGTCCGGGCATCGGGTATGGCGTCGAGAACCAAACCTTATGCGATTCCAGACGGTTGTGCCGTGCCTGCCAGCGAATCCCTGCTATGCGGTGAATAAGAGGGGCTATAGCCATCCAAACCCGGATAACAGCAATACGGTTTTCTGACAAGCGTGTGACACTGCGTGACAGACATCGGTTGCGCGGCGCCAGACCGCGGAAAAATCGCCTTTGCCCTCGGTAACTGCTGCCGGTTCCGCGATCGCCAGCTCAGTGCGCGTGATCGTTATCTGCCAAGGAACGTATGCATCAAGTACATCCGGGCGCAAGCCGCGTCACCCGGCGTGACCGGTCCGCTGTCGGCCGTGCCTCGCCCGCCAGCCCTTCCTTGACAGCCCGGTAACCCCCCGCTACGCCGCGCCGCCATAACCTTTTCGTTTGCCGACGACCGTCGGGGGCCCCAATTCATGCCGGTTCACGCCTTCATTTTCCCAGGCCAGGGCAGCCAGGCCGTCGGCATGGGCCGCGACCTCGCGGCCGCCTTCGCCTCTGCGCGCGAAGTGTTTCAGGAGGTCGACGAGACCCTGAAGCAGAAGCTGTCCAAGCTGATGTTCGAGGGGCCGGGCGAGGAACTGACGCTCACTGAAAACACCCAGCCGGCCTTGATGGCACATTCCATGGCGGTGCTGCGGGTGCTCGAAGCCGAAGGCGGGTTCACGCTGAAGGAAAAGGCCGTGGTGGTCGCCGGCCACTCCTTGGGCGAATACACCGCGCTGGCCGCCGCTGGGGCGTTCCCGATCGCCACCGCGGCCCGTCTGCTCAAACTCCGCGGTCAGTCGATGCAGAAGGCCGTCCCCGCCGGGGAAGGTGCGATGGCCGCCCTGCTCGGCGCCGACATGGCGCAGGCCCATGCGATTTGCGCCGAAGCGGCCCCGGTGCCGGACAGCCCCACCGGTGAACGCCAAGTGGTGGAAGCCGCCAACGACAACGGCGGCGGACAGGTCGTGATTTCCGGCCACCGCGCGGCGATCGAGCGTGCGATCGAAATCGCCAAAGGCAAGGGCGTACGGCGCGCGATGCTGCTGCCCGTCTCCGCCCCGTTCCATTGCGCGTTGATGGCCCCGGCTGCAGATGCGATGGCCGAAGCACTGGAAGCCAACCCGCCATCGGTGCCGGTTGTGCCGGTCGTCGCCAATGTCTCCGCGGCCAAGGAAACCGATCCCGATCGCATCCGCGACCTGCTGGTCAAACAGGTCACCGCGACCGTCCGCTGGCAGGAATGCGTGCGCGCGATGGCCGATCTCGGCGTGACCAGCTTCATCGAACTTGGCGCCGGCAAGGTGCTGTCCGGTCTGATCAAACGTATCGCGCCGGACGCCACCGGCATCTCCGCCTCGACTCCGGCGGAGATCGAAGCGGTGCTGAAAACACTCTAATCATAAGGTGGGGGAGGGCGCGATGTTCCGGCTGGATGGCAAGACGGCGCTGGTAACCGGCGCGTCCGGCGGCATTGGCGCCGCGATTGCCCGGGCGCTCCATGCGCAAGGCGCGACAGTCGCCCTGTCCGGGACGCGGGTCGAGTCGCTTGAAAATCTGGCGCGGGAACTGGGCGAGCGCACGCATGTCTGCCCTGCCGATTTGCGCGATGCCTCCGAACCCGACGCCCTGATCGAAGCGACCGAGAAGGTGGCCGGACCCTTGCATATTCTGGTCAACAACGCCGGCATGACCCGAGACGGTCTGGCGATTCGCATGCGCGATGAGGATTGGCAGTCGGTTCTCGATATCGATCTCAGCGCCCCGTTCCGGCTGTGCCGGGCGGCATTGAAGGGAATGCTGCGGCGGCGCGCCGGGCGGATCATCAATATTTCCTCGATCGTCGGCACGACCGGTAATCCGGGTCAGGCCAATTACGCCGCCGCGAAAGCCGGCTTGGCTGGCATGACCAAGGCCCTGGCACGGGAAGTCGCCTCGCGCGGTATCACGATCAACGTCGTGGCACCGGGTTTCGTGGTCACGCCCATGACAGATGCGCTGAATGACGCGCAAAAGACGAAATTGACCGGCGAGATTCCGCTGGGCCGACTCGGCCAGCCGGAAGATATCGCGGCGTCGGTGGTCTACCTCGCGTCCGATGAGGCCGCGTGGGTCACCGGCACCACCTTGCATGTCAACGGTGGGATGGCGATGATTTGACGGAACGTCGGTGACGCTTTGCAGCCCAGCGGGACCATGCTAAGCGCCGCCAACCGCCTGAGATGGCGAAAACGAACGGGTCGGGATTGTCCCCGCCCATAATCTGGTCCGCAACCATGCCGATACGCGGAACCACAACAGGAGTTTCGGAGCCGATGAGCGAGATCGCCGACAAGATCAAGAAGATCGTCGTTGAGCACCTGGGTGTCGAAGAAGCCAAGGTGACCGAAATGGCGTCCTTCATCGACGATCTGGGTGCCGACAGCCTGGATACCGTCGAACTGGTGATGGCGTTCGAAGAGGAATTCGGCGTCGAAATCCCCGAAGACGCCGCCGAAAAGATCGCCACCGTGAAGGACGCGATCGACTACATCGAGAAGCAGAAAGCCTGATCCGGTAACGACAGGAGGATCGCGGCAAATGCGGCGCGTCGTAGTGACCGGTATGGGTATCGCATGCCCCCTCGGGCTCGGGGTCGAGCACGTCTGGCGGCGGCTGATCAACAGCGAGTCCGGCATCGGGCGCATCACATCCTTCGACACGAAGGACGTGCCGTGCAAGATCGCTGGCCAGGTGCCGGCCGGCCCGCGGGCGGAAGGCAAGCTCGACGTGTCCGAATGGATCCCAGTCAAGGACCAGAAAAAGATGGATCGCTTTATCCATCTGGCGATGGCCGCCGGGTCGATGGCCATCGAGGACTCCGGTTGGACCCCCAAGACCGATGAGGATCATTGGGGAGCCGGCGTTATGATCGGCTCCGGTATCGGCGGTCTGGAAACCATCTGCGAGGCTGCGCTCCTGTTGCATCAGGGCAAGGTCAAGCGGCTGTCGCCGTTCTTTATCCCCTCGGCGCTGGCCAATCTCGCGTCCGGGCACCTGTCCATCAAGTACGGCCTGAAAGGTCCCAACCACTCGGTGGTCACGGCCTGCGCCACGGGCGTGCATGCGATCGGCGACGCCGCCCGCATCATCATGTGGGGCGATGCCGATATCATGGTCGCCGGCGGGGCCGAGGCCACCGTCTGCGAACTCGGCATCGGCGGGTTCTCGGCTGCCAGAGCGCTCTCGACCGCGTTCAATGACAATCCGACCGCGGGGTCTCGCCCCTGGGACAAGGACCGCGATGGCTTCGTCATGGGCGAAGGCGCGGGCGTCCTCGTCCTTGAAGAATACGAACATGCCCGCCAGCGTGGTGCGAAAATCTATGCCGAAGTGGCCGGCTACGGCATGTCCGGCGATGCCTACCACATCACCGCACCGGCCGAGGGCCATGACGGCGCCTACCGCGCGATGAAGGCGGCGTTCCGCAATGGCGGCCTGACCCCGGCCGACATCCAGTATGTCAACGCCCACGGGACCTCCACCCCGCTTGGCGACGACCTGGAACTGGAAGCGGTCGAACGCATGTTCGGCGACCATGCCAAAGGTCTGGCGATGTCATCGACCAAATCCGCGATCGGCCATCTGCTCGGCGCCGCCGGCGCGGTCGAGGCGATCTTCTCGATCCTCGCGATCCGCGATGGGGTGGCACCGCCGACCTTGAACCTCGATGGGCCGAGTCGGGAAAGCGTCATCGACCGGGTCGCCAAGACGGCACAACAACGGAAGATCACGGCGGCGCTGTCGAACAGTTTCGGCTTCGGCGGTACCAACGCGTCGGTCATTTTCCGCGCCACGCCCTGATTGAACTTCATGGCCGGGCTTGCCCCGGCCATGAAGAACGGCGCGAAACCGGGGCTTGCACAAACCCGGCCATGACGGGGAGCACACACAAGGTCGGATGAGTCGATAGAGCGCGTTGCCTAAGCCGCGCGGCAGGTATGGGACCGGTATGAAGCGCGTCATCGTCAGTTTGGGTTTGATTCTCCTGCTGCTCGGCGGCGGTATCGGCGGCGGCTGGGTCTGGTTTGCATCCCTGCGCACCCAGCCCGGCCCGCTGGAAAAAGACACCAACATCGTGGTCCCGCACGGCAGTCTCGATCGCCTTGCCGCCGGACTTGCCGATGCCGGAGCGATCGACAACGCCACCTGGTTCAAGCTGGCGGTTTGGCTCACCGCCAACGAAGGTCAGTTGCGGGCAGCCGAATTCAGCTTTCCGGCGCACGCGTCCCTCAACCGCGTATTGGCGATCCTGCGTACCGCCAAGCCGGTGCAACATCGCGTCACCATCCCCGAGGGCCTGACCGCCCACCAGATCGCCGCGCTCCTGACCAAGGCCGATTCCACCACCGGCGAAGTCGGCCGGTTCGAGGAAGGCAGCGTGCTCCCGCAGACATACGACTATGAATTCGGTGCGCCGCGCGATGGGATTGTGGCCCGGGCGCGGAACGCGATGACCAAGGCCCTGGCGACCGCCTGGGCGGGCCGATCGAGGGACCTGCCGCTGTCGACGCCGCATGACGCCGTCATCCTGGCGAGTATCGTAGAGCGGGAGACCGCTAAACCGGACGAACGGGCGCATGTCGCCGCTGTGTATGAGAATCGGTTGCGGCAGGGGATGAAGTTGCAGGCCGACCCGACCGTCGTCTACGCCGCCAGCGATGGTGCGGGGGTGTTGGACCATCCGCTGACCCGGGCGGAGCTGGATCGCGACGACCCGTTCAACACGTATCGCAATACCGGGTTGCCGCCGGGGCCGATCTGCGCGCCGTCGCTCGCGAGCATTCAGGCCGTGTTGCATCCGATTGCCAGCGGCGATCTCTATTTCGTTGCGGATGGAACCGGGGGCCATGCCTTCGCGGCCACGCTCGGGGATCATGAACGCAACGTCGTTCGGTACCGCGCACTGCAGTCGGGGAAAGCGCCATAGTGGCCCGCGGATCGTACTGGATCGTCGTGCGCCCCCGGGATGGTTTCAACGCATGACGATCTGGTTCGACGTCGAAGACCTGTTTCAGTATGCGCGCGTCGGTTCTCGGCTCAGTGGCATTCAACGTTGTTCTTGCGAACTATTTTCCGCCATGGTGCGGTTGGTGCCGCAGGAAGTGGGGTTTCTCAGGCATCGCACCGATGGCAGTGGGATGCGTGTCGTCGCCTGGTCCGACGTGCAGCAGGTCTATGCAACCATGGCACTCGCCCCCCCCGGGGCCGAAGCGCGGCAGCTTTTTAACGACGATATATCGGTGCCGGTCTTGCAGAGTGCGCTCGCGCGAATGCCGGTGATCGGGAGGTTCCTGCGCGCCGTGGCGCGAAGGGTGCCGTTCGAAGTACGGATACCCCTCGGTCAAGCCATGCGTGCGCAGGCGAAGGTGTTCCGAGCTCTGATCGCCGCCGTTCGTGCCATCCCCGCGGCCCGGAGGGAATCACGCTCGCGGAGTTCCTACGGTGAACCCGGGTTCCAGCCGTCCTCCGGTCGCATTGGCAAAGACGTGCGCGAGGTCGCCGGGCCGGAGGATTTTCTGGTCGCGCTTGGCGCGCCCTGGGCGTGCATCGACTATTCCGCCCGGATTACCGGATTGAAAGCCAAAACGGGGATACGCTTCGCCATCCTCATTTACGATATGATTCCTATCGTACGTCCGGAATTCTTCCTCGGTGGCGATCACCTGTTGTTTTCCGCGTTTATCCGTGACTGCGTTCCGTTGGCAGACAAATTGATGACGGTGTCGCGGGCGACGGCCTGCGATGTCGAATTATATTTGCGAAACAGGAATATAAATAATCCGCAACATATGAGCGTCTTGCGGATAGGGACGGGTTTTACGCAGCCTGACGGTCCTGCCAGGTTGCCGGATAATCTGGTGCCTGGTGAGTTTGCCCTGTTCGTCGCAACGATCGAGCCGCGCAAAAATCACCATCTGGTATTCATGGCATGGCGCCGGTTGCTCGAAACGCTGCCGCGGGATCGCGTACCGCAGCTCGTCTTCGCGGGGCGCGTCGGATGGATGGTAAACGATCTGATGCAGCAGATCAGAAGTTCAGATCATTTGGGAGGCAAACTGACCATCGTCGAGAAACCGGACGATCAGGTTCTGGCCGCGCTTTATCGCAATGCGCGTTTCACCCTGTTTCCATCCTTCTATGAAGGGTGGGGACTTCCGGTCTCCGAAAGTCTTGCGTTCGGCAAAGTATGCCTGGCATCGAACAGCACATCCATTCCCTAGGCAGGCGGTCCATTCTGTCTTTATCATGACCCGGAAAACATCACCGAAGCGTTCGAACTGTATAAGCGCGCGATCGAGGACCCGGATCTGATACCGAACCTGGAGAAGCGTATTGGCGAGGAATACCGCCCGGTTTCCTGGTCGACATCGGCCCGGGATATGAGGAGTGTGCTCGTGTAGTTGCAGCTGGATCGGTTCCGGAAGGCCGATCCGGCCACCATGCCGACCCAGGCGCGCGGACGCCGATCACGATGTCGCGCGTGCCCCGAATTCCTGTTTTGGTCGCCGGAGAAAATTTGGTATCGAACCGGTGTTTGTTTCAGAAACCCGAGGGCACCGATATGGCGTGGTTCGCACGGTTGACCAGATTCGGTCAGGCGCACATGTGCTACGCGCAGGAGGCATCGGACTCCTGCGGCATCGCATCCAGTATCATGGTGAATTTCAAACTCAAAGCCGGCACCGCTGGCACGGGGACGTTCGCGCAGGCCTTGTTTCCGTCGATGGGATCGATGAACGGCAAATTGCTGGGCGGTGGGAATACGAATGCCACGACCCTCGCGGAGCAGCAGGTCTATAAGATGGTCAGCAGCACCTACGATGGAACAACCGGCACGGTCGGCGCGCAGGTCGCGGCGTTGCTGAACAGCTTGAACATCGGTGTTTGGCGTTACATCGATCCCTGCCAAAGCAATAAGATCGGGCAGATCGTGCTCGATTGCTACCGCAAGGGCTGGCCGACGATCATTGGCAATTCCTGGTATTCAGGCCCTGATCACACGAAGAAGGCCGGTGGCGGCCATTGGGTCGTGGTGGACACGATCAACAAGGTGTTCGGTACGCTTTACGCCAGCATCTGCGATCCGATCACCGGAAATGTGCACGTGACCGAATTCTCCCCCGGCACGGACTTCATCTACGATCCGTCGAACCCCATCGGTTGGGAAGCCCCGATCGATAACTACAAGGCCTACGCCGACGGATACAAAACCAAAAGCTTCAGCAAGATGGACGGCATTGTGTATTGCACAAGCGCGTCGGCGAAAATGATCGGCACCGGCGGCGCGTTCTCGGTCTGAACCGAGCGCGCCGCCCGCCTTGCCGCGTTAGCTGTTAGGCCCACGCTCCATCGACACCGGCTGCCACCGGCGCAGCTTGGTGTTCTGAAGGACTGCGGGGTTGACGCAACTCATCGGCCATTTGCCTTCCAGCAGCAGCGCCAATTCCCGGCCGACATGCCGTCGCCGGGCCGGATCGAACCGGGCGGAGGCGGAGGCATTGTGCGGGCTCAGCATGACGTTGTTCATCGACAACAGCGGATTGTTGTTGCCGGGCGGCTCCTGCTCCAGAACGTCCAGACCGGCATAGGCGATCCATTTTTCGTCCAGTGCCTTGATCAGCGCGGTTTCCTGCACGGTCGGGCCGCGGCCGGTGTTGATGAAAATGGCGGTGGGTTTCATCAGGCGGAAATGTTCCTCCCCGAGCATGCCTTCGACTTCGGGACGGGCGGGGGCATGCATTGAAACGAAATCGGACTGCGACAGCACTTCCTTCAGCGTGCAGGGCAGCACGCCGTGTTCGACCATCACCAGTTCTTCGATGAACGGATCGTAGGCGATCACCCGCAGTCCGAACGGTTTCGCCCGCTTCGCCACCGCTCGGGCAACATGGCCGAACGAAATCAGGCCGAGCGTCTGACCCATCAGGCGCGGCAGCCGCAGCAACTGCGGGCGGCCTTCGCGCCAGCGGCCCTCGCGCACCAGCCGGTCCTGTTCGATCGCGCGCCGATGCGTCGCCAGCAGCAGCATCATCGCGTGGTCCGCGACTTCCTCGATGAAGGTATCGGGACAGTTGGTGACCGGCATGCCGCGTTCGGTGGCAGCTTTCACGTCGACGGTATCGACACCGACGCTGCCCAGCACGATGCCGCGGCAACGTTCCGGCAGACTGTCGACCACCTTTTTGCTGAAGCGCATGGCCTTGGCGTAGACCGCATCGGCATCCTGGGCGAAGGCAATGAACCCGTCCTCATCGGTCGGGCCTTCGACGATCTCGGCGCCGAGATAGGCGAGATCCTCCATCTCGTAATGGTAACTGCCGGTTCCGTCGGGCGCGACGCCCAGACCGGCGGGTGTCGCTACCTTGAATTTTGCCATCTTTTCGCTCGCTCCTGTCATTCAGTTCTTCGGCGGCCGTGCTCGGACCGCTTTTTCATTGATATCGATTCCCCAGCCTTGGCCAGTGGGAAGTATGAACTCGCCATCCTCGATCGTGGGGACAACGGTGTAGAATTCGTCCCGCCAGGGCACCCCGTCCAGGTCCAGCTCCATCACCCGCAGATTGGGCACCACCGCGCTGAACGTCGCGCTGATCGCGCTGCACAGATGGCCGTAGAAATTATGGGGGGCGACGTTGATTTCGTAAACATCGGCCATCGACGCGATCTTGAGGGACTCGTTCAGCCCGTTCCAGATGACATCGACGATCGCCACGTCCGTTGCGTAATGATCGAGAAACGGTTTGAACTCCCGCCGTCCATGCAATGTTTCGCACGATGCGATGGGACAGGGGGCGTTGCGCTTGATCTCCGCCAGGGCGGGGGCGTCATGCGTATCGACCTCCAGCCATGTCAGATGCGCAGGCGCCACCGCCTCGGCGATCCGCTTGAAGCCCTCGGTCTTGAAGTTGAAGTTGATGTCGAGGTGGATCCCCATATCGGGGCCGATCGCCGCCCGAATGACCTGCAACTGCTCCGTCACGCCGCGGGCCAGCCGGTTGTCCCAGTTCAACTCCGGCCAACCGGCGGAGCGGCCGAACCCCGGCACGTAGGATGAAAGCTTGCCATCCACGAACGGCAGAATATTGGTTTTCAGACCCTTGTAGCCGAGGAATTTCACCTCCTGCGCGTGCCGGGCCAGATCGTCGTAATCCGCGATCGGCCGCACCCCCATCATCGCCGCGTTGCGCACGCGATAGGTCCCGAAATGCGACCAGTAGACCGGGATGCGATCCCGGATCGGGCCGCCGAACAAGGCCGCGACCGGGACGCCGTAGGCCTTGCCGGCGACGTCGAGCATCGCGTTCTCGATCGCCGCGATTGCCTGCTGGTTCAGTCCGCCGCGCGACTGTCGCGTCAGCACATGCAGGTGCTGCGTGATCTGCTCGAATTTACGGGGATCGCGCCCGATCAGCACCGGCGCCAGGCCACGGATCACATCCGACAGGCCGACACTGCCAAAGCTTTCGTTGAACTCGGACCAGCCAACGATCCCCTGGTCGGTCACGACCTTCAGGAAGGAGAACATCCGCCACCCGGCATCCGCCTGCAGCGTTTCGATCTGGACGATCTTCATCTTTCCTCCGCGCTCGAAATCGCCACATTACCAAGCACGGGAAACGGTCGGGGGCAAGATCGTGCCCCCGTCCGGCCGCGGGTTAACCCGGACCCATACGCGCCGAGGCCGGATGGCCAGGTACCTTGAATCGCTTGCCCGTATCGACAACGTCCGATCCGTTGACCTTCAGGATCGAGAAGTCGTTATCGAGGTAGTTGCCGACGTAAATATACCGCCCGTCCGGGCTGAACACCGCAGCCTCCGGCAGTCGCCCGACCTGGATGGTTTTGGTCGCGGTCACCTGATTGCCGACGATCCGCAGAACCGTGATGTCGCCGGTCTTCCGGTGGAACCAAGCCTGCGGCATGTTGGACCCGTTGACGTTCACCACGACCGCCAGATTGCCCTTCGGCGACATCGCCAGACCCTCCGGCGCGTCCTCGACATTGATCCGGTACAGCGTGTGCGGATGAGGGCCCGTGAGGTCGATCACGCTGACCATGTCCATGCTGCCATCCGACGATCCGCCGCCGCCATTATCCGCGGTCAGCGCCAGCTTGCCGTTCGGCGCGATCACGATGTTGTAGGGGAACAACGACGTCGGGATGTCCTGCGCCTTGTCATAGGTCACCTTGTCCCCGTCGATCGTCAGCACCGCCACCCGGTTGTCGGGGGAGCGCACCGCATAGGCATGCTTGCCGTCCGGCGCGAAATCCACATGCGCCACACCGGCGCTGACCTGCACGGACCCGGTCATGGTCACCTTGGTCCCATCGATCTTCAGCACGCTGATCGTGCCATCCCCGCGGTTGGCAACCAGCGCCATTTTGCCGTCCGGGCTGAATGACAGCCCCGACGGTTGTTTGCCCAAAGTGAGCGTATCCGCCAGTTTCGGCGGGGTTGCCTTCATGTCGATCACGAACAGCTTGTTCGTCGGCCCCGCCTTGTTGGCCCCGTTTTCCTGCGTCACCGTGATCGAATCCGCCACCAGCGCGATCGACCCGTTCGGCGAAATGCCGAGGTTGGTCGGCGGCCCGACGATCGAGTTCTCGAGTGGCAGAGTGGCGACGATCTTCGGGTCCTCGGGTTTCGCCAGATCGACGATCAGGACCGCATCGTTGCCCGTGGGGTTGACCACCGCATTGCCCGCGGCATCGTAATCCGCCTTGGCATCGTCGCCGACGATCATGAACGGCGCGGCATGCGCCGTGGCGGTGGACAAAGTTATCGCGCAAGCGCCCAGCAGCGCTTTGATGGATAGCATCGTTTGTCTCCCTGGTTCTTCTTGTCCGGGGAGTATGACCGTGGCCCGCCGGCCTTCGCAAGGGCCGCTATTCGGTGGCGAGGGCCGCTGTCACCGCGGCGGGGTTATGGGCAATGACCTTCAGCAGAACGCGCGCGGCCTTTTCTGGCTGACGGCGTCCCTGTTCCCAATCGCGCACGGCGGCGGCGGTGAAGCCGAATTTCTGCGCGAAGGCTTCTTGGGTCAGGCCAGTTTTCTCGCGGATGTCCTTGACGTCCACGGTTTTGGGGACGTGGACGATGAAGCCTTCGGTGATTTCGCCCCGGGCGAAGGCGCGGGCCTGGCGGACGCTACGAAGAATACGTTCTCCGGCCAGTGACATAACGATGCACTCCTTGTCGGTAGTCCGCGGCGAGACCGGCAAGCTCCTCGCGGAGCTCGTTACGTTCAGCCTGGGACAGGTTAACTCTGTCGCCTTTTGCAAAGACCGCGATCAGAAATATTGGTATATCGTCGCCGCCGTAAAAGGTAATCACACGATAACCGCCGCTTTTGCCTTTTCCTCGGCCGGGAAAGCGTACTTTTCGCGCTCCGCCCGACCCTCGGATGACGTCACCGGCAGTCGGCCGGACGGCCAGGAAATCGACAATTTGCTTGCGTTCTCCTTCGTCGATGCCGGCATTCTTGGCATCGGAGAGGTACACTGTGGTTTCGATAACCGCATGCATGACAGGGCACCCGAAATTTGTTAGACTGTGATGGTAGCAGGCTGAAATTTGACATTGTTGGTGCTCGTGATTGTATGAACCTAAATTTGGCTCAGCCGCGTCTACTCTGCGGCGAGTTTCTGTATACGGCAGTGCCGTATCATTCGTCAAGCACATGAATGAGGGTCGGTCACCCCCCCGCCAACCCCATCAGCCCCCGGACATCCGACAACGCCTCAAACCGCCCGATCACCGCGATCAGCGCCGACGACCGGTTCGAACCCAGCACCGGCTCCACCAGCGCGTGGAATTTCTCCTCCAGGCGCTTGCCCTGCGCCGCCACATCGTCGGCCGGCACACCGGCATCATGTCTGGCGGTGATAGTGCGCCCATCGGTCAACAGCAACTCCATCTCGGCGAACGTGTTCGGAATGCCGGTGCGGAAATCCAGTTCCACCTTGTCGCGCAGCGCGACAAGCGACGGGTTCGTCGCGACCTCGGCCGAGTAGGTGGACAAGCGCCCGGTATCGATCCCCGACAGCCCCATCGCCGAAGCCAGTTTCAGCGAGAATTTCGCCTCCAAACCGGTCACTGGCGCCTGGATGTTGCAGATGCGGTCGCAAGCTTCTTCCAACTGCACCCGCACACGGGCGATCTGTTCCGGTGTAACGCCGAACTGCTCGCGCAGTTTGCGTGCGGAATCGATGCTGGAGTGCACCATGTAGCAGGCGGCGTGATACTTGAAGAGATTACTCTGGATGTACCAGCCCCCCACCGGCGTTTCCATCGCCCGCTCGGGATGGAAGTCCGGGCTGTGCGTCCGACAAAAACCCTGCGCGCATTCCAGCAGATCGGTCCGCGCGGTGAAGCCCCGAGCCGCCAGCTTCGCCCCCATGACGCCGTTGTAGGCGGCCTTTCCCGCGTGCAGCGGTTTGCACATCGTGCCGAACATCGATTTCAGACCCGCCGCCTGCGTGCCGGCGATGCCCAGGGCGGCGGCGAATTTATCCGCATCCAGTCCCATCAGATGCGCGCAGGCCGCCGCCGCGCCAAAGCTGCCCACCGTCGCGGTCGAGTGGAAACCCAGAACATCGTAATGGCCCGGGGCGATCACCCGCCCGATCCGGCACTGCAGCTCGTACCCCGCGACGAACGCCGTCAAAACATCCGCACCCGACGAGCCCCGTTCCTCCGCCAACGCCAGCAGGCCCGGCAGGATCGCGACTGACGGATGGCCAGGCATCGCCAGATTCACATCGTCGAAATCCAGTGCATGCGCCGCCGCGCCATTCACCAGCGCGGCCGACGCCGCCGGCAGCTTGCCCGAATGCCCCAGCAGAGAAGCCGCTTCGACCCCGCTTTGCTCGCGCATTTCCGCCAGCAGGATATGCACCAACTCGTCGCTCGCCCCGGCAATGCCGCACGCCGCGTAATCCAGGATGCACTGCCGTGCCCAGGCCCGCGTCACCTCCGGAATCTCGCCCAGCGTCAGCGCGCGCGCCTGATTGGCCAGGGCGCGGGTCAGCCCGTGTTCGCGCAGATCGGTCATCGCGTTCATCGTATCGGTCCCTTCAATGTTTAACGGCCTTTGTAGACCGGCTTCCGCTTCTCGTTGAACGCCCGAATCCCCTCCCGCCGGTCTTCCGTCGGGACCATCCGGTTATAGGCCTCGATCTCGAACATCATCGCGCTCTGCAGGTCCATGTTCGCGCCCATGTTGACCGACTGTTTGATCTGCCGGGTCGAAATCGGCGCGTTGCCCGCGATGATCGCCGCCGTCTCCAGCGCTTCCGGCAACAGGTTTTCGGCGGTGCAGAGACGGTTGATCATCCCCCACTCATATCCTTGCTGCGCCGTGAACGGCCGTCCCGTCAGCAGAATCTCCTTCGCCCGCCGAGAACCCACCGCCCGAGGCAAATTCTGCGTCCCCCCAGCACCCGGCATGATCCCAAGCGTCACCTCCGTCAGCGCGAACCGAGCCGTCTCCACGGCGTAGATGAAATCGCAGCACAGCGACATTTCCATCCCGCCCGCATAGGCCGCCCCATTCACCGCCGCGATGATCGGCACCGGGCAGGCGATCATCGCTCGGATCGCCCGCTCGAAGATCAGGTGCTGGTCCTGCCATTGCTCGTCGGTCATGCCGTTGCGCTGCTTCAGGTCGCCGCCGCCGCAGAACACCAGTCCCGCGCCGGTCAGCACGATGCAGCGCTGCGCGTTCGGTGCCGCGCAGAACCCGTCGAACGCATCCAGCAGATCCAGACCCATCTGGGTGTTCATCGCGTTCACCACCTCGGGCCGGTTCAACGTCACCAGAACCGCGTGTTCGCCCGCCGGCTCAACCTTGATCGTTTCGTAAGTCTTCATGCGAGTGCCTGCATTATCAATCGAGTAAAGGTGTCGGCGGCCGAGGGATCCAACCAGCGCATCACCGCCACGATCTGCTGTTCCGGCAGCACCCAGGTCAGATTGCCGCCCGCGCCGGAGGCAAAGAAACTGCCCTCGGGCGCACTTTTGTACCGCCCGTGCCCGGTGTTCAACCACCACAACAGGCCGTAGTTCGGGTTCAACGCGCAGGGCTTCACGGATTCCGCCACCCAGCTCTCCGGCAGGATGCGTTTGCCGTTCCATTCCCCACGCCGCAGCATCAGCAGACCAATGCGCGCCTGATCCTCGGCATGGATCAGCATGCCGCCGCCCCAATGGGTGCCGCCGGACACGCTTTCGATCGCCAGGCCGTCCACATCCACGATCGAGGTCCGGTACCCCTGCCACCGCCAGTCGTCCGACGCCCCGATCGGGCGCATGATTCGTTCGGCGAATACCTCCGGCAGCGGGCGCTTGAAGCGGCGCAGCAGCGCCAGCGACAGCCGATTGACCCGCACGTCATTGTATTCCCAATGCGTCCCCGGCGCCTTCAACGGACGGGCATCGCCCTTCTGCCCTTTTCCCTCCAGCCCGAGGTTGCGGTTGCGGTCGATCATGTCGGATTTGCCGAACAGTTCGCCCTCCCACTCCGACGTGTTCTGCAACAGGTGCCGCCACGTGATGCCCCGGTTTTGCGCGCTGTCGAACCCGCCGTCATGCACCGTCGCGCCAACGGGTTCGTCCAGATCGGCGATCAACCCATCCATGACCGCGATTCCGGCGAGCATGGAGAGATAACTTTTCGCCGCGGAGAAGGTGTAGTCGATCTGATCCGTATCGCCCCAGGACACCACCTTGTGCCCGGCCCGCGTCACCAACCCGTTCGGCTCGCCGCGCGGGCGAATCGGGCCCAGTATTTCGTTGTGCGGCGGCTTCTCAAAGAATCCGCTTTCCAGATGCAGCCGCAGGTCGCGCGGCCAGGGTGTCTCGTTCTCGCTGGCGAAGCGGGCGGCTTCCTCCAGCCACATCCAGTTCATACCGGCCAGGTCCGCCGACAATTCGGGCCAGGGCACGCCATGCGGCGGCGGGACGATGGAGGGCAGGTTCATGCGGCGTTTCCCGGTTCGTAATCGCCGGACTATGGCGCGGCCGGCGATGGGCGCATAGTGCGCCGGCTGGGGACCATGAAACAGAAGGGGAAAAAACGTGCCGGAGAACGGACGCGACATCAGGCGCGAGACGCTGCTGTCCAGCACCCTGTTCCAGGCTATGCGGCCGGAGGAATTCGATGGGATTCTCAAGGCGGCGGTGGATCGCCGATACCGGCGCGGGCAGACCATTTTTACCAAGGACGACGAAGGCTCTTCGATGATGGCGGTGCTGTCGGGCCGGGTGCGGATCGGCGCGATGTCGCCCGAGGGCAAGGAAATCACCCTCAACATGATCAGCGCCGGAGAGGTCTTCGGGGAAATGGCATTGCTCGACGGCAAACCCCGCAGCGCCGATGCCACGGCCTTCGAGGATGTACACCTCCTGGTGATCGAACGCCGCCACTTCGTGCCGTACCTCGAGGGTGACAAGGACCTCGCCCTCCGGCTTCTAACCGTCCTCTGCGAGCGTCTGGTGCGTCCCGAAGGACGCGATCACCTCGTGGGTGAAAGTCCCACCCGGGCAATGGTCGGTTGGCCCGGTAGCTGGCAGGCGGTTTAACTGGGTAACTGGTTGGATCGAAGCCCTGCGACAAACCTCGCCATGGGC
>CAIRCM010000178.1 GCA_903877125.1 uncultured Acetobacteraceae bacterium
GATCACGCTTTAGGCAACGCCCAAAATTAAACGAGTCGGGCCATGACGATGTAACGAGACCGCCGCGACTTGGAGCGGTCATTTTTGCGCGTAGCCTTAGAGAAACTGCGGGGTCTGCGCGGTCCCGATGATGTGCCGTCCGACCATTTCCAGATGCGCGGGCATCGCCTGCAAGTGCTGGCTGACACTGAGGGCGTCGCGCAGGCGGCGTTCGAAGGGGGCGGAGTCCAGGATCGCCGTCGTCCCGGCGCCGCGGTAGCAGGCGACGGAGACATCGGTGGCCTCGTTCATCGCGTAAGTCGTGGCGAGGCGCAGGCGCATGCGATGGTCGAGCGTCAAATTGCCGGCGGCGGCGGCGTCATAGGCCTGATTTACGGCTTCGTGGAGGAAGGGGCGGGCGGCGGACAGTCGGGCCTCCATCTGGCCGATTTCCTTTTGGACCGCGTTGTTGAGGGCCATCGGGGTGACGGACGCCCTGCCCTGCTTGCCGCGGGCCAGATCGGTGTAGGTTTCGAGCATGCGGCGGCCGAGGCCGAGGGAGACGCCGCAGAAGCCGGTTGCGTACATCAGATGGGAGCTGATGGCATAGAGCGGGGCATGCTGGCGCCGTTCCTCGATCGCGTCGCGGGCGGGGGCGTGTTCGTCGGGGATGAAGAGGTCCTCGACCGTGTAGGTGTCGCTGCCGGTGCCGCGCAGGCCGAGGACCTGCCAGTCGTCGATGATCCGAGCCTTGGAGCGGAGGAACAGGAAGCTGCGGTCGTCCGGGCGGCCATGGCGGATATGCGGCGTGCCGTCGGGGTTTTGCACGGCGCTGTGGGCGCCGATCCATTTGGTGTGGCGGCCCCCGCTGAGATAGCTCCAGGTGCCGGTCAGGCGGTAGCCGCCGTCGACGCGGACCGCCTTGCTCTGATTATGTTTGGCGCCCCAGGCGAGGCCGGTTCGCGGGCCGTCGAAGATAGTGGCGACGACGGCCGGGTCCATCGCGGCGGCGCAGGAAGCGACGCAGACGTTGGACTGGTTGACGAACCAGCCCATGGAGGCATCGGCCCAGGCGATGGCCTCGGTCGTTTTGGCGAAATCGAGCGGGTGGATTTCCTGCCCGCCCAGGCCGCGGGGCAGCAGGAGGCGCAGCATGTCGTTCGCGACCAGCCCCTCCACCACGGCTTGGGTGGCTTCGCGGATACGGTCCATCTCCGGGCCTTCGGTATCGAGCAGCGGCTGGAGCGCGCGTGCCCGGTCGGGGGCGCTGGGAAGGATGGAAGTTTGGACCATGGTGTCCATGAGGTGTTCCCTATGGGTTTGTTTGGCGACGCACACCGCGTCAGCCAACCAGACCCTCACCTTCTCGCCTTGACCCAGATCAAACGGCCGGCATCGCCGGCTTGAGCCGGCCGCCGAGGCGCAGGGGTTCGATGCGTTTTGCCAGGCCCGTCGTGTCGTCGGTTTCGGCGAAGACGCCGCAGATCGTGGCGGGGCCTTCGGCGGGGCCGAGTCGTTCGCCCTTCATCTTGCGCCAGAAGCGCATCGTGCTGCCCTCCTTCAGCATGCCTATGACGCTGTCGTAGTCGCCGCACATGCCGGCATCGGACTGAAAGGCGGTGCCGCCGGGGAGGATTTGCCCGTCGGCGGAAGGGCAATGGGTGTGGGTGCCGACGATGAGGGAGGCCTGGCCATCGAAGGAATGGGCGTAGGCCATTTTCTCCGACGTCGCCTCGGCGTGGATATCCAGCACGACGGCGTTGACGGTGCCGCCCATGCGGTGGCGGGCGAGGACTTCGCGGGTACCGAAGAAGGGGGAGTCGAGTTGCGGCTCCATGGTGAGTTGCCCGAGCGCCTGGGCGACGAGGGCTTTGCGTCCGCCTTGGATTTCGACGACGACGGCGCCGGCACCGGGGGTGCCGGGGGGGTAGTTCAGCGGGCGGATCAGGCGGGGGTGGTCAGCGATGTAGGGGACGATTTCCTTGCGGTCCCAGGCGTGGTTGCCGAGTGTGATGACGTCCGCGCCGGCTTTGAACAGGTTTTCCGCCATGTCGGGGGCGAGGCCGAAGCCGTGCGAGGCGTTTTCCGCGTTGACGATGATGAGATCGAGGGCGAGTGCGTTGCGGAGTTTCGGCAGTTCGGCGACCACGGTTTCGCGGCCGGTGCGTCCGACGACATCGCCCAGGAAGAGGATACGCATTCAGGCCTCGCAGCGGATGACGCCGTGCTCCGTCGCGACGGCGTTCAGGCGGACGTCGTAGGGGCCGGCGGGGACTTCGTCCACCTGTTGCGCGGCGTAGGCGCAGCCGATGGCGATGCGGTTGGGGATCAGGGGGAGGGTGCGGTCGTAGAAGCCGCCGCCGTAGCCGAGGCGGCGGCCGTGGCGGTCGAAGGCCAGGAGGGGGACGAGGAGGTAGTTTGGCACGCGTTCGGGGCCGGTGGGGCGGAGGGTGCCGAAACGTTCGGGGATCATGGCGTCGCCGGGGGACCAGAGGGCGAAGGTCAGGGGGCTGCCGCGTTTGGGGGTGATGGGGAGGACGGTTTGGTGGCCCCTTTCCTGGAGTTTCAGCAAGAGGGGGCGGACGTCGATTTCCTCGCCCAGGGGCCAGAAGCCGGCGACGATGGCACGGGGCGGTGGGGGTATGGTTTGGAGGATGTGGGCTGCCAACGCCTCCCCGGCCATGCGCGGATCGTGCCCGGCGCGGGCGGCGATGGCTTTTGCGCGGAGGGCGCGCTTGGCTTCATCGAGGTCGGGGGAGGAGTGCGGAGCCACCATAGGCCGTTGGATTGTCATCCTCCCAGAGCCTGCTTGTGCAGGTGGGAACCAGATACCGAGACCAAGATCCCGACAGCGCCAGCTCCCGAGGGAGATGCTTACTGGCCCTGGGGATGAGCTACCTGTCGAACCGGGCAGCCCCGCTTGATGAACCTAGGGACTCTCGAGGTCGGCCGCAATGTCTTCCGCGCGTTTTGCCAACTGGTTTAGCTTTCGGCCCAGCTTGGGGTCGGGCTTTGGGGCGGGTTTGGCCTCGCCGCGGCGTTGTTCGTAGAGGTCGTCGGCGAGGGTCAGGGCGGCCATGAGGAGCATCCGCGCTTCTCCGCTGGTGCCGGATTGCTGGCGGATGGCGGCGATGCGTTCGTCCACCTCGGTCGCCATGGCCTGAAGGTGGGCTTCTTCGCCGTCGGCGCAACCGAGGACATAGGCGTAGCCGTTGATGCGCAGCGTCACTTGAGCCATGCGCTGGGTCCTTTCGTCTATTTCGTTGTCAACGCGTCGCGCAGCCGGTCGATGAGGCTGTCGATTCGGTCAACCAATTCCACGATATACGGCTCCATGGGCGGCACAATGTCTATCTGTGGGTTTTCAGGTGGGGCGGCGGCGACTTTGGCGATGCGTTCCAGCGCCGCTTCGAGCCGGGCGGCGGCGATTTCCGGGTCTTCCGTTGCGTCGGCCATGCCGGCCCTTCCCCTGTTCCGAGCGGTTGTGATGCCGCTTGCATTGAAGCCGGTCAAGCAGTTGAACGGCAAGCATGTTCTTTCCTCCCGCGGTCATTGTACACGGTTTGGCGGATGCTCGGGACGCCTGCGCGCCGGGGCTGCCGGTGACTTTGCTGTCGGCCCCGGGGGCTGGGCTTTACGCGGGGTGCCTGTGGTGGCGGTCGGTGGTGGATCCGGTGCGGCGGGATCGGGTGGTGGATCTGCTGGATTGCGGGGACGGGTCCGGTCAGGCTTTGGCGGCGCTCCGGGCGGGGGTTTGTCGTGTGGTGCTTTGGTCTGAGGCGCCGGGGTGGGACGCGGTGGCGGAGATCGCCGAGGGGCTGGGTGGGTGCGTTTTGCGCGCGGCGCCGGCGGCGCTGGATTTGGGGCAGCGGGGGGCTCGGCGGCGGTTGACCGGTTGGCTTCTTGGGTAAGCGCATATTGGTTCGAATTTTGGATCATTCCGATAATTTCCCGAACAGCGTGCCGTCGGGACCGCTGTTCATCCGCGAGCGCCAACGCCGCGAAGCCGCACGTCGCGGGGCCTACCCGATCTCCCCCAGCAACGTATCGACGAACGCCCGCATGACGCGCGCACGATCCGCCGCCATCGCCTGACCGGTCGGGGTCAGAAACCCGTCCGCCACCCGAAACAGCTTCGCCTTGAAATGATCCAGCGCGAATCGCCGATCATCCAGCGGCCGGTGCTCCGCGGCGGGATCCTCGGGGCTGTACAGGCCCGACTGCATCCGCCCACCGACGTAGAAACAACGTGCAATGCCGATCGCCCCGATCGCATCCAGCCGGTCGGCGTCCTGCATGATCCGCGCCTCCAGCGTCTCGGGCGGCAGCCCGGCCGAGAAGCTGTGCGTCGCAATCGCATGCGCCAACGCATCGACCCGTCCCGCTGTCCAACCGAGCGGTTCCACCAACCCGCGCGCCCGTTCGGCGGACAGTCGCGAGGCCTGCGACCGCAGGGGCGAGTCCTTCTCCACCGCCACGCAGTCATGCAGGATCACCGCCGCCAGCAACAGTTCCGTATCGGCCGCCGGCTCGGTGGCCGCGATGGCCAGCGCGTTGCGCCAGACGCGATGGATATGGGTCAGGTCGTGCGATCCATCCGTGCCCTCCGGCCCGAGGCTCGCCACCAGTTTGGCGGCCAGGGCGTCATGCGGGGCGAACATTGACGGCGCCCCAGTCATTGGTTTTCCGCAAGAAATTGTGCCAACGCGTTACCTCCGACTGCCACGGGCAATGCTGCCGGGCGGGATCGCACGCTGTCAACCGCGCACCCCAAGGGATGCACCATGGTCACAAATGCTTGATCCCAGGGCATCAGGGTTCGACAACGCGACCCAAACGGTGATAGTTGCGAATCCCCAAATCAGATCAGTCTGTGGTGGAACTGAGAATGGCCAGCACATACAGAACGATCCCCCCCGTCGGGCAAACCGATCAATTCTCCTGCTGGGCGGCGTGTTTGACCTGGTGGCTGAAAGCCGTGAAGGACGGGCGGCCAACCTGGTCGCAAATGGAGATTATCGCGCAATACGATAAATACTGCGACGAAGACGGCGGTTTCCCGCCCGAAAAACTCCTCGATGTATGGCCCAAGGACAATCGCCTGAAAATTTCGGGCGGGGTGTTCCCCACTTCCGCCTATCGGACCGGACGGCTGCCGCTCGGCGACAAACCCGCCATTGTCGGATTCAATTACCCGACCATCGGCGGCAGCCATATGAATGTCCTGTTCGACTACAGCAGCCAGATGAACGCCCGCGACCTGACCGCGATGGAACCCTAGCCCATCTTATTCACCGTTCTATTCCGCACACACAAATTATCGTGCCGCGCTTGGCGTAGGCACGCCTTCCCCTCTGCTGGTTTGACCGCGTTTTGGACCATATCTGGCAGGCGCTGGGGGTTGGCTGGCAAGGGAC
>CAIRCM010000179.1 GCA_903877125.1 uncultured Acetobacteraceae bacterium
CGCGGGGTGGAGCAGCCCGGTAGCTCGTCAGGCTCATAACCTGAAGGTCATAGGTTCAAATCCTATCCCCGCAACCAACTAAATCCCCCCAAAAAAGGCGTCAGGCAAATAGCCCGACGCCTTTCGTGCGTACTCAAACACACGCGTCTTCCAAAACCATCGCGGCAGCCTTCTCCCCGATCATGATCGCAGGTGCATTCGTATTGCCCGAGGTCAAGGTCGGCATGATCGAAGCATCGGCAACACGCAGCCCCGCAATCCCATGCACGCGCAGCCGAGCATCGACAACCGCCATGGGGTCGTTGCCCATCTTGCAAGTGCCCACCGGATGGTAGGTGGTCTCCCCCACCTGACGCACCCAACCCAGAATCTCGTCGTCAGTCTGCAGGCCAGGCCCCGGACCGATCTCCGACACCAGCAAAGGTGCCATCGCCGGAGCGGTCATCACCGACCGCGCGATCCGGATCGCCGTCACCGTCAGCATCGCATCCACCGGGGACGACAGGAAGTTGAACGCGATCGCCGGCTGCTGCCGCGGACTGTTCGACGTGATATGAATACTGCCCTTGCTCTCCGGCCGCATCGGGTGCGCGTAGCAGGTCATCCCCGACTGCCGCGAGATGAACGGACCTTTCGGCCCGAGTTCCGTCAGCATCGGCACCCAGCCCAACAGCAGGTCGGGCGCTTCCAACCCTTCGCGGGACTTCACGAACGCCCGCAACGGCGCTGCCACCGCATTCAGCAAACTCGGCTGCGACATCGCGAAACGCAGCGCCTGCCCAACCATCCCAAGGCCGCGTGCCCGATCATTGTATGTCATGCCGCGCTTGCCGACCGCCCAACGCGTGCGCGGCGCGTAATGGTCCCGCAGGTTCTCGCCGACGCCCGGCAAGGCCTGCCGCACCGAGATCCCCAACCCATGCAGGCGTTCCGGCTGTCCGATCCCGGACAATTCCAACACTTGTGGGGAGTTGATCGTCCCTCCGCTCACCACGACTTCCCGCCCGGCACGCACTTCCCGCTGCTCCCCGTGCACGGAATACCGGACACCGATGCACCGTTTTCCGTCCAGGATCAGGCATTCGGTCAGTGCCTCGGTCTGGATGCGGAGGTTGGGGCGAAACCGCGCCGGTTCCAGGTAGCAATGGGCCGTGCTTTGCCGGCGATTCGACGCGATCGTCGCCTGACTCATCGCGATGCCATCCTGGCTCGCCCCGTTGTAATCCGGGTTGTGCCGAATCCCGACCTGTCCCGCGGCCTCAATAATCCGCGCCAGCAGCGCGTTCGGTTCCGGGTTCGTCACCCGCAGCGGCCCGTGGCGGCCACGGAATGTGTCGTCGCCATCGGCTTCGTAGCTTTCCATCCGTTTGAAGAACGGCAGGACGTCGTCATAGCTCCAGCCTTGGTTGCCCATCTGCGACCAGGTGTCGAAGTCCTGTGCCTGACCGCGCACGAACGCCAAACCATTCAGCGAACTGGACCCGCCCAGCATCTTGCCACGCGGCACATGCAGCTTGCGCCCGTTGGTGCTGGCCTCAGGTTCGGAGTGGTACAGCCAGTTGACCGCCGGATTGTGCGACATCTTCGCATAACCAACGGGGATGCGTGTCCACCGGTAGTCGTCGGGTCCAGCCTCCAGCAACAACACGTTATTGGCCGGGTTCTCCGACAGGCGATACGCGACGGCGGCGCCGGCCGAACCGGCCCCGACAACGATATAGTCGTAAGTTTGCATGCTGCTGACGTTCCCTCGACCGGTGCTTGCCCTGTCCCGGCGCGCGCCGGTTGATGCGTGACCTTGAAAGCAAAGCCCACAGGAGCGCAAGCCTTGCCGGGCGCCACCGGTGGCCCGAACTGTCAGGGTTATTGTTCCGCTGCTATCCTTGCAGCCGACGGGAAATCGCGGAACCGCTCATGCACCGACGCAAATCGCGCAATCGGTTGGATACCAACAGTGCCCTGCTCGATTCGATGATCCAGCAGCACGCTGGGAAACCAGCGCCCAAACCCACCCCCGCCCAGCGGTCGCCGGTCGCGAACCGACCCGTGGGCAGCACAAAAGCCACCCGCGCGCTCGAACGTCACCTGCGAACCGCGATCCTCGATCCCGCGGCCCGAGAGCGCCTCGTACAACACGCCATCCAATCGACCGGCGGTGACCGCTCGGCGGCCATCCGCAAGGTACTGAACGACCTGCTCGCCGAGGACCGGCGGTTTTCCTGAACGCGTGGTCTACCCGAACATCGCGTCGACCGCGTCTTGCGCCAGATCGGGGTTCGTCACCGCGTCCGGCGGCAGCGCCGCGACCGTTCCAGGCGTAAGATCGGTCAGCATCGTTTCCACTTGCTGCAGATGCTCGATCGCACGACGGATGCGCTGGCTGGTGATGTCCTGGAAACTGCAGGCCTCGAAGATCGCGTTGACCCGTTCCGCGACCGCCTCCAACGATTCGGCGTCGCGGGCCCCGGTGCGCAGCCAGTCGCCGATTGCCTTGGCAGCCTCCATGATCGTGTTGGCCGCGCTTTCCGTCGCCTGCACCACCGCTTCCAACTCAAGGCCGCTGTTACGGGTCGAACTGTTTGGCATCGCCACCAGCGTGGCGATCTGCTCCTGCATTCGCCCGAGTTGCCCGGACAGATTGGATTCGCTGAACTCCGCGAGTTGGACCGTCGCATGGATTTCCATACTGAGTTCGGCGATCCGCCGGTCGACGAATTTCTGCAGGTTTTCGAACATCGGCGCCATTTCCGCGCGCACGCTCGCTTTGATATCCTGGGTCTGACTCACGGCGGTCTCCGGTTGCGATCGGGACCATTGGAACAGAAACAGGTTAACGAAAGGTTAAGGCCGCCAAAGTTTCAGCAGCAGCGCATTCGCCACGACGCTGACCGACGACAGTGCCATCGCCGCCCCCGCGAGCACCGGGCTTAGATACCCCAGCGCGGCCAGCGGAATGCCCAGCACGTTATACGCGAAGGCCCAGATCAGCCCCTCCCGGATTTTCCCGGTCGTGCGGCGGGAGATGTCGATCGCCGCGGCGACCAGGGCGGGATCGCCACGCATGAGCGTGATGCCCGCCGTCTCCATGGCGACATCGGTGCCGGTCGCCATGGCCATGCCCACATCGGCGGCAGCAAGCGCGGGGGCGTCGTTGATCCCATCGCCGACCATCGCGACAACCGCGCCCGCCCCACGCAACGCCGCCACGGCAGCCCCTTTTGCTTCGGGCAGGATGTCGGCCTGGAATGAGTCGACCCCCAACGCAATGGCGACCGACTGTGCCGCCGCCGCGTTGTCGCCGGTCAGCATGACCGTCTTCAGCCCCATGCCGCGCAGCCGGTCGATCGCCTGCTTCGCACCGGGCTTCGGCATATCGGCGAAGCTGAAATACCCGAGCGCACGGGGATTGGTGCCGGTCTCAGCCAGCCAGGCAACCGTCCCGTCGCCGACGGGCGGTTCCACCACGATGCCCAGTTCGGTCATCATCCGCTGGTTTCCCATCGCCAAGGCACGCCCGCCCACCTGTCCGGTAACCCCGCGCCCGGGAAGCGTCCGAAATGCCGTTGCCTCCGCCCCGCCATTCGGCGCGGCCTCCCGCACCGCTCGGCCCAGGCTGTGCTCGCTCCCGGACTGCAACGCCGCCGCCAGACCCAGGACCGCGTCGCGTTCGCCCTCGAACGCGACGACATCCACCAGCCGCGGCCGCCCCTCCGTCAATGTGCCGGTCTTGTCGAATGCCACGACGTCGACGGCGTGCGCGATTTCCAGCGCGGCGGCATCGCGAATAAGGATGCCGAACCGCGCCGCGACGCCGGTGCCCACGATAATGGCCGTGGGCGTCGCGAGGCCCAGGGCGCAGGGGCAGGCAATCACCAGAACCGCCACCGCATGTATCAACGCGACGCCGGGCGCGGCCCCCACAACCAGCCAACCCACGCACGTCGCCGCCGCCACACCCAGCACGACTGGTACGAAGATCGCACTCACCCGATCCGCCAGCCGCTGTATCGGTGCCTTGGACGCTTGGGCGTTCTCCACCAGTCGCACGATCCGGGCGAGCATGGTCTCAGCGCCAATCGCCGTGGTTTCGACGACCAGCCTTCCATCCAGATCGATCGCGCCGGCCGCGACGTGGGTGCCGGTGGTGGCCTCAATTGGTTTACTTTCACCCGTCAGCATGGATGCGTCGACGCCGGCCTGCCCATCGATCACGATCCCATCGACCGGGATTCGTTCACCCGGCCGCACCGTCACATGGTCGCCGACGCGCACGGACGCGATCGGTGTATCGGTCTCGACACCCGCCCGCAGCACACGGGCGGTGTCAGGCCTGAGGCGCATCAAGGCTCTGATGGCCGAACCGGTTTGACGCCTGGCCCGCTCTTCCAGGAATTTGCCGAACAGGACGAAGGTGATCAGCAGCGCGGATGATTCGTAATAGAGGCCGTGTGCGTGCCCGGTCGCGATCCAGGTCCAGGTCGAAAGGCCCCAGGCCGCCGAGGTCCCCAACGCGACAAGCAGGTCCATGTTGCCCGACCACGCGCGCGCCGCACGCCAGCCTGCCACGTAGAACCGCCAGCCGATGACGAATTGCACCGGGGTCGCCAACATGAATTGTGCCCAGGCGGGGAGCATCAGCGACGGAATGACCATGCCGGCCAGCAGCGGGACGGACAAGGCAGCGGCGCAGGCCAGGGGCAGGCGGTCGTCTTTGTGCGGCGGCGCCTGCCCGATCCGGTTGGCCCCATAACCCGCCTTTTTCACCGCGGCGATGAGCGCGGGGACGTCCGGATGATTCTCTGTCACGATGCGGGCGCGTTCGGTGGCGAGATTGACCGCGACCTGCGTGACACCCGGCACGCGGGACAACACCCGTTCCACCCGGCTGACGCAGGCGGCGCAGGTCATGCCGTCGATGGCGAGATCGGTTGTGTCCATGACGGAAAATGGGGCGCGAGCCTCTCCGAAATCAAGGTCGGGCTTTAGCCTCGGTGCGGTTGGCTGTATGACGGCCGCCATGCACATGAGGGATACACGAACATGAGCGAGGAAACCGCGACTCTGGGCGGCGGCTGCTTCTGGTGTCTGGAAGCTGTGTTCAAGGACCTGCGCGGCGTCAACTGGGTGATGTCGGGCTATGCCGGCGGCCACATGGTCAACCCCGACTATCGTTCGGTGTGCGGTGGCAACACCGGTCATGCCGAGGTCGTCCAGGTGAAGTTCGATCCCGACGTTCTGTCCTATGGCGACCTGCTGCGGGTGTTCTTCGCGATCCACGATCCCACCACCCGCAACCGCCAGGGCAACGATATCGGCACCCAGTACCGCTCGGTCATCCTGGCCCATGACGATCTGCAGGCCGCGACCGCGGGCATCGTGATCAAGGAAATCTCGGACGCGAAAATCTGGGGGCCATCGCCGCTGGTGACCGAACTCGTGCCGATGTCCACGTTCTATCCGGCCGAGGAAGAGCACCACGACTATTTCGCCCGCCATCCCTACACCGGTTACTGTCAGGCCGTGGTGGCACCGAAGGTCGGCAAGTTCCGCAAGCAGTTCGCCGACCGCCTGAAGAAATAGACCGGCCGCGTGCGATCGGTGCAGGCGCAATCGCCGGAGCCGTGAATCACCCGCGCCAAACATGGAGGAAACAATGGACCTGAGTTTTACGCCCGAGGAACTCGCGTTCCGAGCGGAAGCGCGCCGGTTTTTCAGGACCGAAGTGCCGCAATCCATCCGCGACAAAGTGCAGGAGGGAGAGGGGCTGACAAAGGACGACCTCGTCACCTCGCAGCGCATCCTCAATTCCCGTGGCTGGGCCACGGTGAACTGGCCGGTCGCGGTGGGCGGGCAGGATTGGTCGCCGGTGCAGATCTACATGTACCAGGACGAGATGCAACTCGCGCACGTGCCCTCGCCGATCGCCTTCAACGTGTCGATGGTCGGGCCGGTGATCGCGCAATTCGGCAATGACGAGCAGAAGGCCCGCTTCCTGCCGAAGACCGCGAACGCCGACATCTTCTGGTGCCAGGGATTTTCCGAACCCGGGTCGGGTTCCGACCTCGCGTCGCTGCGCACGCGGGCGGAACGGAAGGGCGACAAATACATCGTCAACGGGCAGAAAATCTGGACCACGCTGGCGCAATACGCCGACTGGATTTTCTGCCTCGTGCGGACCGACCCCGCGGCCAAGCAGCAGGAGGGTATTTCGTTCCTGTTGATCGACATGAAAACCCCTGGAATCACCGTGCGTCCGATCATCACCATCGATGGCGGGCGGGAAGTGAACGAGGTGTTCTTCGATAACGTCGAAGTCCCCGCCGAAAACCTCGTCGGCCAGGAAAACAAGGGCTGGGACTACGCCAAATTCCTGCTGGGCAACGAACGCACCGGCATCGCCCGCGTCGGCATGTCCAAGGCCAAGGTGATCCGGATCAAGGAACTCGCCGCGCTGGAATTCACCGGCGAGCGTCCGCTGATCGAGGATCCCCGCTTCCAGGAGAAGCTGGCGGCCGTGGAAATCGAGCTGAAGGCGCTGGAAATGACCCAGCTCCGCGTCGTCGCCGACGAGCGGAAAATGGCCAAGGGCCGGCAGAACCCCGCCTCGTCGATCCTGAAGCTGAAAGGTTCGGTGATCCAGCAGCAGCTCACGGAACTGCTGATGGAGGTCGTCGGCCCCTACGTCATGCCCTACCAGCGCGATTTCGACGGCAACAACGAACCGACGATCGGGCCGGATTACGCGACCGAGGCCGCGCCGATGTATTTCAACTATCGGAAAGTCTCGATCTACGGCGGGTCCAACGAGATCCAGCGCAACATCATCGCCAAGGCGATCCTGGGTCTTTGAGAGGAAAACTCCGATGGATTTCGATCTGACAGAAGACCAGCGCCTGCTGAAGGAAAGCGTCGACCGGTTGATCGCCGACCAATACTCCTTCGCTCAGCGCAAGGCATACGCGGCGGAAGCGCCAGGTTGGAGCGCCAAAATGTGGGCGCAATACGCCGAGATGGGCCTGCTAGGCCTCCCGTTCGAGGAAACGCTCGGCGGGTTCGGCGGCGGGCCGGTGGAAACCATGATCGTCATGGAAACCTTCGGTCGCGGCTTGGTGTTGGAACCGTTCTTCGCCACCGTGATCCTGGGCGGCGGGTTGTTGCGTCGGGCCGGCAGCGCGGCGTTGCGGGGATCGCTGATCCCCCAGATCACCGCCGGCAAGCTGAAACTGGCCTTCGCCCATGTGGAACGGCAGTCGCGCTATAATCTGGCCGACGTCACCACGACCGCGAAACGCCAGGGCACCGGATACGTGCTGGATGGCGCCAAGAGCGTGGTCCTGCACGGCGATTGCGCCGACAAGATATTCGTCACCGCCCGAATTGCGGGGGAGCGGCGGGATGCCGACGGCGTCGGCCTGTTCCTGGTCGACGCCAACAGCCCGGGCCTGACCCGACGCGGCTATCCCACCCAGGACGGGCTGCGGGCCGCAGAAATCGGCCTGTCGGGCGTGCGCGCCGAAGCAGTGTCCGAACATGCGATGCCCGCCATCGAGCACACGATCGATGAGGCCATCGCCGCCTTGTGCGCCGAGGCCGTCGGCACCATGCAGGTCATGCACGATACCACACTGGAATATCTCAAGACCCGCAAGCAGTTCGGGCGCGCCATCGGTTCGTTCCAGGTCCTGCAGCATCGTTCGGTCGATATGCTCGTCGCGCTGGAGCAGGCGCGCAGCATGGCGATGTTCGCCGCCGTCATGGCATCGGAGGAAAACCCGATCGAGCGGCGCAAATCGATCTCCGCGGCGAAAGTGCAGATCGGCCGCTCGGGAAAACATGTCGGTCAGGAAGCGATCCAGCTGCATGGCGGGATCGGCATGACGCAGGAATACTCGGTCGGGCATTCGTTCAAGCGGATGACGATGATCGAGCAGATGTACGGTTCGGCGGACGATCATCTGGCGGCGCTTGCCAAGCTGGGCGGCCTGTTCGGGAAGGCGGCGTGACAACGGTCCTGCTGGACCTGGACGGCACGCTGTCCGACTCGAAACCCGGTATCGCCGCGTCGTTCCGCTACACCGTCGGACAGATGGGGCATGACCCCGAGGCGGCCGGCGACCTGACCTGGGCCGTCGGTCCGCCGATCGCGGTGTCGATGCGCCGGTTGCTGGACCAATACGCCGAAACCCGCGTGGACGAAGCGGTGGCGATCTACCGCGCACGCTACTCGGATGTCGGGATATACGATTGCACCGTATATCCCGGCGTCGTCGCGATGCTGGACACGCTTCGCGATGCCGGGACGACGATGTATATCGCGACCTCGAAACGACGGGATTTCGCCGATCGGGTGATCGATCATTTGTCCCTGCGTTCCTATGTCCGGGGCGTTTACGGCGCGCTGCCCGGTGGCGGCTTGGACGAAAAGCAGGACCTGCTGGCGCATATATTGGCGACCGAGAAACTGTCGGCCTCCGACGCCATCATGGTTGGCGATCGTCTGCACGACATGCACGCGGCGCGGCATAACGATATCAGGGGGATCGGCGTGCTGTGGGGCTACGGCGGCAGGGATGAACTGCTGCGGGCCGGCGCGGCCGCCATCGCCGAAAACCCACGCGATGTTGCCCGGCTGGTGCTCGGCGGGTGACGTCGTGCGACGTCGCGATCCTGGGGGCGGGCGCGGCGGGGCTGTTCTGTGCCTTCACCGCCGCGCGCCGAGGCCGGCGCGTGACAGTGCTCGAACACGGGCCGCAGGCTGGCGCGAAAATCCTGATATCCGGCGGCGGACGCTGCAATTTCACCAACCTGGACACGGCGCCCGACCGGTTCTTTTCCAATAACCCGCATTTCTGCAAATCCGCGCTGGCGCGATTCACACCCGCGGATTTTCTGGCACTGGTGGAGAAGCACCGTATCGCCTGGCATGAGAAGACGCTGGGGCAGTTGTTCTGCGACGGGTCCGCGAAACAGATCGTCGCGATGCTGGTCGACGAATGCGCTGCCGCCGGTGTCGATATCCGGCTGGGGGTGACCATTCGGGATGTCACCCGAGCCGATGGGTTTCGCGTCGAAACCGACCACGGCGATTTCCTCGCCCCATCGGTCGTTCTGGCGACCGGCGGTTTATCGATCCCGAAGATGGGCGCCACCGGGCTGTCGCACGATATCGCCCGGCGCTTCGGGTTGAAGCTGACCGATATCCGTCCAGGGCTGGTGCCCCTGCGGTTGGAGCCTCCGTTGCCGATCAGCGGCGTTTCGCTGCCGGTCATCGCCAAATCCGGCCGGGTATCGTTCCGGGAGGCGATGTTGTTCACTCACCGGGGACTGTCCGGTCCGGCGATCCTGCAGATTTCCTCGGTTTGGCGGGAAGGCCAGCCGGTCACGATCGATCTGCTGCCGGACCTCGCGGCCGATTTCCTGCTGGCCCGTAAACGCGCGCGACCGAAAGCCGGCCTTCGCACTTTGCTTCATGAGGCAATGCCGCAACGCGCGGCCGATCTGTTCGCACCCGAGGGCACCGCCGCCGACACGCCGGACAAGGTGCTGACCGCGCTTGGCGCGTCGCTCAAATCATGGATCGTCACCCCGGAGGGCACCGAGGGTTACGCGAAAGCCGAGGTGACGCTTGGCGGTATCGACACCGATGCGTTATCGTCGCGAACCATGGAAGCAAAAAATATCCCCGGCCTTTTCGCCATCGGCGAAGCCGTCGATGTCACCGGCTGGCTCGGCGGCTATAATTTCCAATGGGCCTGGGCCAGCGGGCACAGCGCGGGGATGGCGGCATGACACGCGATGAAATCGTGCGGATGGAGCGGTGCCACGTCAAAGCCTGGCCGGCGTTCGAAACCCAGACCATCGACGGTTGGCACTGGCGCTACTCCGGCGGCGGGTCGCAGCGTGCCAATTCCGTTTCGACTATCGATTTCACCGGCAATGATGTCGAAGCCGCCATCGCCGAGGTGGAAGCCCGCTATCGGGCGAAGCAAGCGGTGGCGCGGTTTCACACCTACGACCACACCGAGCCTTCGGGCCTCGAAGCGATACTACGGGATCGCGGTTACGCGGAGACCGAGGCGACCATCACGATGGTCAAGCGTCCCTCGGCAGGCGCGACACCCCCGGACACGGAACAATACGACGCCGCGGAACCCGCTTGGCGGGATGTCTATCTGGGCGCGATCACCGAAAACCGCCGCGCGGTGAACACCCGTATTTTGGACACGATCCCTCGCCCCCGGCGATTTTTTGCCTGTTGGCGCGACGGCCGGGCGATTTCCACCGCACTGTCGGTGGTCGGCCATCGCTGCGCGGTGGTGGAATGCGTTGCCACGCGCGAAGACGCTCGGCGGCAAGGCGGTGCCGAGGCCGTAATGCACGCTTTGGAATCCTGGGTCGCCACCCAGGACGCAGACCGCCTGGGTTTGCAGGTCGTTGCGACCAATCGCCCAGCCGTCGCGCTATACGAACGGCTGGGCTATGTCGCCTGTGCGCGCAACAGGTTCTGGGTGAAAGCCTAAACCGCTTCGAACTTGAACCCATCGCCCCAACGCTTGATCCGCCCGGACGACGGGGACGGGAAATGCGCGGTGCACACGAGTGTCGAGGAATCGCACAGGTGTCCGAACAGTTTCCGCCGCGATTCACCCGCCTGCGGAGAATTGTAATCCACCCGCATCCCCAACTCGGGATACCGGGCCTGGATGGGTGAGTGGATCATATCGCCGGTGATGACGGCGTCGTTGCCGGGCTTACCAACCTGCACCGAATAATGATCGATCGTGTGTCCCGGCGTCGGGATCAGTTTGATGATATCGCTGAAGCTGTGATCGCTTTTCACGACTTCCTCGCGCTTCGCTGCGACGATCGGAAGCACGGAATCGGTGATCCACGGCGCGTTGGCCTGGTCTTTCCCCTCGGCCTCGGTCCAGTAGGCGAGTTCGCGGTCGGAGAACACGTATTTCGCCTTCGGGAAGGTGGGCACCCAGCGGCCGTTTTCCAGCTTGGTGTTCCAGCCGACGTGATCGACGTGCAGATGGGTGCACATGACGTAGTCGATCTGATCGACCGACACGCCGGTCGCTTTCAGGTTCCGCTCGAACGCGTCGGTGTTCATCATGTTCCAGAACGGCCGGGTCGGGCGGGGCTTGTGGTTGCCGACGCAACTGTCGATCAGGATGTTATGATGCGGCGTCTGGATCAAATAGGACTGGATGCAGAGCACCAGTTCCCCCTTGGCACGATCCAGATACCCGCCATCGGTCATCCAGCCGCGGTTTTCCTCCAGCACATCCTTGGTGAGTGTGGGAAAGAATGTCAGCGGATCGAAGAACGGCCCTTCCTGTTCCACCACCCGATGGATGGTGATGTCGCCGACTTTGAACGTTGTCACTGCCATGTTGAATACTCCTCAGGAGCGTGATCGCCAGACGTGGTACCACACGGCGGCGTGAATCACGCGATCAAACAAGAATCTAGTGAGCACGATCAGGGCAATATGACCCTATCGTGCTCACTAGACGATACCGTCGGCCTGCAATTTTTCGACGTCGGACTTGCTCATGCCCAGCCAACTGGTCAGGACGTCGCCGACGTGCTGCCCGAGCATGGGGGATGCTTTGATGCGGGCGGTTTTGCCGTCGACGCGGACCGGCCAGGCGGGCATCTTGAACGGCTCGTGCACCGGATGCTCCATCGTTTGCATGATGCCGCGTTCGACGAAGCTTTCGTCGTTTTGCAGCTCCATCGTATCCAGCACCGCGCCCGCCGGGATGCCGGCGCCGCCGACCAGGGCCATGGCTTCATGCTTGGTGTGCTTCATCGTCCATTCGCGGATGATGGGGTCCAGTTCCGCGTCGTTCTTGACCCGTAGCGAGGGGTTGGAGAAGCGGGGATCGTCGATCAGGTCCTCGCGTCCCATGACCTTGCACAGCCGAACCCAATGTTCGGGGTTGCCGCGGCTGGTCATGATCCACACGTAGTCGTTCAGTCCGCCGGGGGCGCAGGGATAAAGGCCGGATGGGCCGTTGGTGCCACCGCCGGACCGTGTCCCGTCGCGTTCGACCGCGGTGCCGAATTTCGCCTGGGTGGAGAAGTTCGTGCGCATGTAGTGCAGCATCGCATCCTGCATGGCGACCTGTAGACGATGGCCTTCGCCGGTGCGCTGCTTCTTGTGCAGCGCTGCCAGAATGCTGACGGCCATGGTCATGCCGGTGCCGGTATCGCCCAGCGAAATGCCGGGTTTGACCGGCTGGCGGCCGCGTTCGCCCGTGACGCTGATCGTGCCGCCGGTGGCTTGCGCGATCATGTCGAACGCGAGATTCTTCTCGTACGGGCTGCCGGTGCCGAAACCTTTGACCTGGCAATAGATGATCCCCGGATTGATCGCCTTTACATCTTCATAGCCGAGGCCCAGCCGCTCGATCGTGCCGGGCGCCATGTTTTCGACGCAGACATCGGCCTTGCGCAGAAGCGCCTTCACGATGTCCAGGCCGCGCGGCGATTTCAGGTTGACGGTGATGGACTTCTTGTTCGCATTGAACATGTGGAAATAATACGGATCATCATCGGGTTGGCCTTTCCGCAGCCGCCGGCCGGGATCGCCGCTGCCGGGGTTTTCGACCTTCACGACTTCTGCGCCGAACCAGGCCAGCGCTTCGGTGCAGGAAGGCCCGGCCTCGAACTGGGTGAAGTCGACCACCTTGATACCCGACAAAAAGTCGAGTTCCGTGCTCATGTCGGTCATGGTGTTGTCCTCCGGTTTGGTTGTCCGGAGCATCGCACGGGGCTGGCCGCCCGCACAAGCGGAGCGGCGGATCGGATGTCAGGCCATCGTCACGGTGGGCCAGAACAGGATGATGTTGCGGCTGTTCTGGATGTAGAAATCCACGGTTCTGTTCATGATGGCGCCGGACCGCTTTCCGTCCTGCCCGGGATAGGGGAAGTAGAGCGCGATCGCCAAAGGTGGAACCACACGGCGGCGTGAATCACGCGATCAAACAACAGCTTCTAGAGCGTGATAGGGTCAACTTCACCCTATCGCGCTCTAGCCCCTCTTATTCACCGCATAGCAGGGATTCGCTGGCAGGCACGGCACGACCGTCTGGTATCGCATAAGGTTTGGTTCTCGACGCCATACCCGA